>CAJUKF010000022.1:0-32220 GCA_910587355.1 uncultured Muribaculaceae bacterium | reverse complement strand
GGAAATCGACAACAGCGCATTCCACCATTTCCGTGCGGCACTCGACGAAGCCCGCGAAAAAGACGCCGCGCTGGTGTTTCTGCGCATGAACACCTACGGCGGAGCACTCGATGCGGCCGACTCCATCCGTACGGCCCTTATGCGTCTTGACATACCGACGGTGGCATTCGTCGACGTCAACGCCGCATCGGCCGGAGCACTCATTGCTCTTGCATGCGACAGCGTGTATATGGCCCCGGGGGCAAGCATGGGTTCTGCGACTGTGGTCAACGGCCAGGGGGAACCGATGCCCGAGAAGTATCAGTCGTTCATGAGCACCATTATGCGCGCGACAGCCGAGCATCACGGCAAGAAAACCGACGGAGACACAACAGTATGGCGGCGCGACCCCGCGATAGCGGCCTCGATGGTCAATCCCGATGTGTCGGTATCGCTCACGGGTGCACAGGCCGTAGCCTGCGGATACGCCGACGGAATAGCCACCAATATCAATGATGTCCTCGCCGACCTCAATATGGCCGGAACACCGGTCTGCTACTATAAGAGCAGGCTTGCCGACGATATAATGGGATTTCTGGCCAATGCCGGCGTACGCGCCATACTGGTGATGCTGATTCTTGCCGGCATATATATGGAGATGCACACACCCGGACTTGGCGTTGCAGCTGCCGTGGCATCGGTTGCGGCATTTCTGTATTTCCTGCCGATATTGATAACCGGCACGATACCCGCATGGGTAATACTCTGCCTCATAGCAGGCGTGATACTGATAGCACTGGAGATTTTTGTGATACCGGGCTTCGGAGTCTGCGGAGTGTCGGGTATCATCGCCGTTATAGCGGCCTGCGTGGGCGCAGCCACAGCCAATGATACCGTCACCGGCTTCGATATAGCGGCAATCGGGCAGTCGCTGATTGTCGTGGGCGCAGGAAGTGTGCTCGCCCTTATACTCATATGGTACCTCACATCGTCGAAAGGCCCTAAATTCGTAAGGCGGCACTCCGAACTGATGACAGAACTGAAATCCTCGGAGGGATTCATAGGCGTTGACATGGCGCCTTCGAAGTATGTGGGGAGCATCGGCACGAGCGTGACAGTGCTCCGCCCCGCCGGCAAAGCCGAAATCAACGGCGAAGTGCTGGATGCCGTATCCACCGGCGAATTCATCCCCGTGGGACGCCCGATAAAGGTGGTGAAATACGAGAACGCTCAGATTTATGTGACTGAAACCGAAAAAAGTCTTTAAAGTCTCTAAAGTCTTTAAGGACCTTAAAGACTTTAGAGACTTTAAAGACAATGTAAACTTAATCATAAACATTACAGCATGGAACTCAAATATATAGGAATCATTCCGGCGCGCTATGCCTCGACACGATTTCCCGGCAAACCTCTTGCGCCCATAGGCGGAAAGCCCATGATACAGCGGGTATACGAGCGCGTTGCGGCCATTCTGCCGGAAGTGGCCGTCGCTACCGACGACGGCCGGATTGCAGATGCCGTGGAGGCTTTCGGAGGCAGAGCCATAATGACTTCGACGGAACACCGCAGCGGCACCGACCGCTGTCTTGAAGCATATATGAAATCGGGAAGTGATGCGGACGTGATTATCAATATCCAGGGTGACGAACCATTCATTTCCCTGGCACAGATTGAGGCCGTGAAGAACTGCTTCAATGATTCGACAGTGGAAATCGCCTCCCTCGCGCGACCTTTCGACCGGGCCCGCGGCTTCGAGGCCCTCTTCGACCCTAATCTCGTAAAGGTGGTAATGGATGATAATGACAACGCTCTCTACTTCTCGCGAGCAATCATTCCATATATCCGCGGCCACGAGTGGAAAGAGTGGCTTGACACAGCCAAGTTCCACACTCACGTCGGGCTCTATGCCTACCGTGCCAGGACGCTCGGGAAAATATGCCGACTGCCCCAGAGTGCGCTTGAGAAAGCCGAATCACTCGAACAGCTTCGATGGCTGCAGGCCGGGTACAAAATACGCATGGCATATACGGAGGAGCCCAATTTCGGCATCGATACCCCAGCCGACCTTGAAGCCGCAAACAAATATCTCGCAGAACACGAATGAACCGCCGGCAAGCTCCACCAGTACGACCTTTCGGACATCTGTCGCTGCCGGCAGATACTGTCGAAGAACTGTCGAACGGAATACGCCTCCATTATGTAGGCGGAGGCGACCAGCCGATATGTCGTCTGATACTCTGTTTCCCGGGGGGTCTGGCCGAAATCGGCAATACTGTTACCGGAAAAATCGTAATGTCGATGCTCTCCAACGGTTCAGGACACTATTCGACTGAAGAAACGGCCGACATACTCGACTTCAACGGAGTACGCACAGGCGCCTCGCAGAGGTCGCATTTCTGTACACTGCGCATATCGATGCTCAATCATCGCGTGGCCGAAATCATGCCTGTGATGACGGATTTTCTCAATGCGCCATTGTTTCCGGCCGACAGACTCGCGACAGCCTGTCTCAACGCCCGCACACAGATTGAGACGGATATAGCCGAACCGTCGTTCGGGGTCGAGAAACTGTTTGATGAGCTGATGCTCGGCAAAGGCCATCCACTCGCACTGAGTCCGACTCCGGCGTTTGCCGAAGGGTTTACAGTTGACAAAGCGCGCGAACTCTACAATCGTCTGATGTGCACGACGAAATGCGAAGCTTTTCTGTCGGGAGCGCTCAATGAGGATATAATACAGCGTGTACGGACAGCTCTGGAAGGTGTCAGAAGCCGCTCGGAAGGTTTCACTCCGAAGTATGTGCCCCTGATGCCGCCGGATGAACCAAAACATCTGCATGCGGAGCAGCCGGATTCACTTCAGAGCACTGTAAAAGCAGGCATGCCGACGATAGGACGCAATCATCCCGATTATATACCGCTGCACCTCACCGTCATGGCGCTGGGGGGATATTTCGGGAGCCGCCTGATGACAAACATACGTGAAAAGAAAGGTCTTACCTACGGCATCCATGCCTCACTTATGGGTCAACGCGAAGGGGCCTATCTGCAGATATCGGCACAATGCGACAGGAGCTACACCTCGCGGGTGCTTGATGAAATACGGGCAGAACTGAGCCGCCTGGCGACAAATCCACCGACAGACCGCGAACTCGAACGTCTGAAGCTCTATGCCACATCGGCCCTTGCAAAAAGTCTTGACGGCCCCGACGAGATAACGGATTTCCATATGACGCGTCTTATGGCCGATACGCCGCCCGACTATTTCGACGCGCGCCTCCGGGCGATTACCGCTCTCAACCCCGAGACGATAGCACGGATTGCCGCCACGGAACTCAATCCCGACAGATTGTCGACGGTGACCGATGCGTAATGCCGAATTAAATTTGAACGAATAAAATAATAAGTGTTTAAACACTTATTCACATTTCAGCACGGCGTTTTACAAAAATTTTTACTTACTTTGCACTCCGAAAAAGAAAAACCAATAAGTCAATCATATAAAATGAAAAAAAGTGCTTTACAGAAGGCTCGTGCAACATATCAGCCCAAGTTGCCGATTGCTCTTCAAGGCCCCGTAAAAGTAGTTGAGGGTCAGCCCACCAACTCGGTTGCCGACCAGGAAACTATCAAGAAACTCTTTCCCAACACATATGGTCTGCCCGAAATCCATTTCGAGAAAAATACAGCCGTAGCCCCCGGCAAGCCTGTCAATGTAGGCGTGATTCTTTCGGGCGGTCAGGCTCCCGGCGGACACAACGTAATCAGCGGTCTCTTCGACGGCATCAAGAAAATTCATCGCGACAGCCGCCTCTTCGGTTTCCTCATGGGCCCCGGCGGTCTCGTCGACCACAAATACATTGAGCTCACTGCTCCGATTATCAACGAATACCGCAATACCGGCGGCTTCGACATCATCGGTTCGGGCCGTACAAAGCTCGAAAAAGTCGAGCAGTTCGACAAAGGCCTCGAAATCCTCAACGAGCTCGGCATCAAAGCACTTGTGATTATCGGCGGCGACGACTCGAACACCAACGCAGCTGTTCTCGCCGAATACTACAAAGCCAAGAATACCGGCATTCAGGTAATCGGCTGCCCCAAGACAATCGACGGCGACCTCAAGAACGACGTGATTGAAACTTCGTTCGGCTTCGACACCGCAACAAAGGTTTACTCCGAGGTAATCGGCAACATCGAGCGCGACTGCAACTCCGCCAAGAAATACTGGCACTTCATCAAGCTCATGGGCCGCTCGGCCAGCCACATCGCTCTTGAATGCGCCCTTCAGACCCAGCCTAACATCTGTCTGATTTCCGAGGAAGTGCAGGAGAAGAACATGAGCCTCGCCGACATCGTGGACTACATCGCCGGTATCGTGACCATGCGCGCCAAGGAAGGCAACAACTTCGGCACCGTGCTCATCCCTGAAGGCCTGATTGAATTCATCCCCGAAATCAAGCGCCTTATCGCCGAACTCAACGAACTCCTCGGTGCCAAGGCCGACGTTGTCAAGGACTTCAACGAAGAGCAGCTCACCGAATTCATCCTCTCGAACATCGCACCCGAAAACGTTGCCACACTCAAGAGCCTTCCCGAAGGCGTGGCCCGTCAGCTCATGCTCGACCGTGACCCCCACGGCAACGTACAGGTATCGCTTATAGAAACCGAGAAACTGCTCAGCGACATGGTGACCGCCAAACTCGCCACAAGCGAAGAATTCAAGGCAGCCAAGGGCAAATTCGCCGCTCAGCACCACTTCTTCGGTTATGAAGGCCGTTGCGCCGACCCCTCGAACTTCGATGCCGACTACTGCTACTCTCTGGGCTACAACGCCGCCGCCCTCATCAACGCAGGCGTAACCGGTTACATGTCGTCAATCCGCAATCTCGTCAAACCGGCCGTTCAGTGGATTCCCGGCGGTATTCCCATCACAATGATGATGAACATCGAGCGCCGCAACGCTCAGGACAAGCCTGTAATCCAGAAAGCCCTCGTACGTCTCGACGGCGCACCCTTCCAGAAATTCGCCGCCTGCCGCGACGAATGGGCTCACGACACATGCTATGTATATCCCGGCCCGATTCAGTACTTCGGCCCGGCTGAAGTATGCGACCAGCCCTCTATGACGCTCAAATACGAGCATCAGAGCAAATAAGACACTTCTAAAATCAGCTTGCAATAGAGAAGCCGTGCGACTCCGGTCGCATGGCTTCTCCTTTTAATTCTACAACACATACTACATCCATCGTATCACAATACAGAAACAGATTCAGATATTTTTCTTCAAAGTTTTCCAAAATATTTTGTAATTATATGATAATAAGAATTTTAATTTTTATGATACATTAAAAAGTTTTCCAAAATGAAAAATTCAGAAATATTTAATCTGAAAATAATTGCCAATACGGAAAATAATTCTTAGCTTTGCAACATCAAAAAACAAACATAAAAATTCACCTTCAATATCCAATATAACATCGACAGATGATACAGACTGTAGTTAAGCGCGACGGACGCATCGTAGGCTATAATGAAGAAAAAATAAAGGCTGCCATCCGCAAGGCAATGCTCACCACCGACCTCGGCGAAGACGAGGGTCTGATTCAACGCATTACCGACCGGATAAGCGCACGCGGCTCAGAACGCATGACTGTAGAAGAAATTCAGGACATGGTTGAGCTCGAACTCATGGAAAGCCCGAGAAAAGAAGTAGCCAAACGATACATTGCCTATCGCGACCAGCGCAGCATAGCCCGCCGTGCAAAGACTACGGATATCTTCAGAGAAATCATAGAGGCCAAAAGCACCGATGTGACGCGTGAAAACGCCAACATGAACGCAGACTCGCCCGCCGGCATGATGATGAAGTTTGCCAGCGAGACCACAAAGCCATTTGTCGATGACTATCTCCTTACTGAAGAAGCGCGTCAGGCCGTGCGCCACAACTACATCCATATCCACGACAAAGACTACTATCCGACAAAAAGTCTTACCTGCGTACAACACCCTCTGGACAAAATTCTACAAAACGGCTTTATAGCCGGGCATGGCGAATCGCGTCCGGCCAAACGCATCGAGACCGCGTCGGTCATCTCGTGCATCTCTCTCGAGACCGCACAGAACGAGATGCACGGCGGCCAGGCCATTCCGGCCTTTGACTTCTATCTCGCTCCTTTCGTACGCTCTTCTTTTATCGAAGAGGTCAAGACTCTTGAAAAACTCACAGGCCAGGACCTCTCGAAGCTCTACAACATTGAGCTCAAGGACTTCATAAACAAAGAACTCGATGGCCTTGATGGAGAGGAACGCCTGCTGCAGCATGCCATAAACCGCACGGTGGGACGCGTGCATCAGGCAATGGAAGCGTTCATACACAACATGAACACCATACACAGCCGAGGCGGCAATCAGGTGGTATTCAGTTCGATAAACTATGGCACAGATACATCTGCCGAGGGACGGTGCATCGTACGTGAACTGCTCCACTCCACCTATGAGGGTGTAGGCAACGGCGCAACGGCCATATTTCCCATTCAGATATGGAAGAAAAAACGAGGAGTGAACTTCTGTGAAGGAGACCCCAACTACGACCTCTACCGTCTTGCCTGCAAGGTGACAGCACGCCGCTTTTTCCCCAACTTCGTAAACCTCGACGCATCATTCAATCAACATGAAAAATGGCGCGCCGACGACCCTGAACGCTACAAATACGAAGTGGCCACAATGGGCTGCCGCACACGAGTATTCGAAAACCGCTACGGAGAAAAGACCTCCATTGGCCGCGGCAACCTCAGCTTCACGACCATAAATCTTGTACGTCTGGCGATAGAGTGCATGCCCATAAAAGACAGCACGGAGCGCATCGAGCTTTTCTTCCATAAACTCGATGAAGTACTTGATATCACAGCCCGTCAGCTTAACGACCGCTTCGAATTCCAGAAGACCGCGCTTGCCAAACAGTTCCCCCTGCTTATGTCGAAACTATGGAACGGAGGAGAGAAACTTCAGCCGACCGATACAATCGAGCCCGTAATCAATCAGGGTACGCTCGGCATCGGATTCATCGGTCTCGCCGAATGTCTCGTAGCCCTAACTGGCAAGCACCACGGGGAAAGCGAAGAGGCACAGGCTTTGGGTCTCAAGATTGTGGGGCACATGCGCAGCCGTGCAAATGAATACAGCGAAAAATTCTGCCATAATTATTCTGTTCTCGCCACTCCGGCCGAAGGCCTCTCTGGCAAATTCACCACCAGAGACCGGAAGAGCTTCGGTATACTTCCCGGCATCACAGACAAAATCTACTATACCAACTCCAATCACGTGCCGGTATATTACCACTGCAGCCCGCGCCATAAAGCCGAAGTGGAAGCTCCGTATCACGAAATGACTCGTGGCGGTCACATTTTTTATGTGGAAATCGACGGTGACGCAACACATAATCCCGATGCTGTATCGTCGATTGTCGACCTCATGGACCAGTATAATATCGGTTATTGCTCGGTTAATCACAACCGCAACCGCTGCATGGACTGCGGCTATGAGGACGCCGCCGAGAACCTTGAGGAATGCCCCGTGTGCCACAGCCACGCCATTGACCGCCTGCAGCGCATTACCGGCTATCTCGTAGGCACCACCGACCGCTGGAACAAAGCCAAACTCGCCGAACTCAACGACCGCGTCGTACACAAATGAGCACCCTGATGCGGATAATAAAGATAGTCGAAGGTACGTCGGTCGACGGCCCGGGCCTTCGCACTTCCATCTATTTCGCCGGCTGCGCCCATGCATGCCCGGGATGCCACAATCCTCAGACATGGGATTTCGCATCCGGCGAAAACATAGCCATAGAAGATGTGATAAAAACCGTGCAATACAATGGATTTGATGTCACTTTTACGGGCGGTGACCCATTCTATCAGGCAGAAGCCATAGTACCGCTCGCAAAGGCAATCCGCGACGCAGGACTCGGAATATGGAGTTATACCGGCTTCACATTCGAGCAACTGCTTGCATCTGATGACAAAGACATGCACGAACTTCTCTGCCTTACCGACGTGCTCGTCGACGGGCCGTTCGTACAGAGTCTGCGCGATACCACTCTCCTCTTCCGTGGCTCGGCAAACCAACGCCTGATAGATGTGCCTGCATCGCTTGCATCTGGCGAAATTCGCCTTTTTACACCCACCGCTGCAGCTGCCGACTGGTAAATCACAGACTATAATTGAATATATTATAAGTAAGGAGAGTCTATCTTCCATATTCCGGAATTTTGTTGTACTTTTGTATAAAATTCTTCCGGATGATGAACAATCCTAGAACAATCAGAATAGACCAGTACAACTATCCGCTGCCCGACGAGCGTATAGCAAAGCATCCGCTGCAACAGCGCGACGCCTGCAAGCTGCTCATGTACCGCGACAGCACGATTAGCGACCATATATTCCGCGAGCTACCCTCGCTGCTCCCTGCCGGTACGATGCTCGTGTATAACAATACCCGTGTAATCAACGCACGCCTGCGGTTCACCAAATCCACCGGTGCCGCAATCGAGATTTTCTGCCTTGAGCCCAAGTCGCCGGCCGACTACGAGCAGGCTTTCGCAGCCCGCGGCGAATGCGCATGGCAGTGTCTTGTCGGAAACTCTAAAAAATGGAAAGAGGGCGTGCTCGCAATGGACGTACACACAGAATCCGGGACCGCACGCCTCACAGCCGAACGCCTCCCCGACCCTCCCGCTGCCGACAAATCGCAGTCGATAGTATTCCGCTGGGATAACTCATCACTCAGCTTCTCCGATATTATTTCGGCAATCGGAGAAATTCCCATTCCGCCCTACCTCAACCGCAAATCGGAAGAAAGCGACACCACCGACTATCAGACCGTATACAGCCATATCGACGGCTCTGTGGCCGCTCCCACGGCCGGGCTGCATTTTACTGATGAACTGCTCGCAGAAATCGACCGCGCCGGCATTGCGCGCCGCGAAGTGACGCTCCATGTCGGAGCCGGCACTTTCCGCCCCGTAAAAAGCGATGAAATAGGCGACCACGACATGCACAGCGAGTTCATCGCCGTCAGCCGCGACTTTATAGCCGAACTCGCAGCCACTGTCGGAAACCGTCCTGTTGTTGCCGTCGGCACGACCTCCGTACGCACCCTTGAAAGCCTCTACCACATAGGATGCCTCATGGCTGCAGGGAAATGGAATGGCGAGTTACCCCAATGGACGCCCTACGACGCCGATGAAAGCCCCCTTACGGCTGCCGAGGCACTCACCGAAATCGTGAAGCACCTCGATGCAGCGGGTGACAGCGTGCTTGTAGGACGCACACGCATCATCATCGCACCGGGATACCGTTACCGCATAGTCGATGCCATAATCACCAACTTCCACCAGCCGCAGTCTACGTTGCTCCTGCTCGTATCGGCTTTCTTAGGCGACGAATGGCGCCACATATACACACATGCCCTCGGCAACGGATACCGTTTCCTCAGCTACGGCGACGCATGTCTTTTCTATAATCACCAGCAGCCATGAAACTCTCTGCTCTTATTCTCTTTCTCGCATCTGCCCTCTGCGCACCGCTCTCCGAAGCCTGCACATCGGCTATTGTCGCGGCTTCGGCCACGGTCGCAGGCCGTCCTATCCTTTGGAAACACCGCGACACCGATGCCACAAACAATTTCCTCTACCGTGTGGAGCAGCCCGGCAAAATCGGCTTCGTGGGTCTTTTCAATGGTGCCGACGAACTCAATCTCGACGATGCGTGGATGGGAATGAACGATGCCGGATTTGCCATTATGAACACCGTGGCATATAATCTGCCGGCCAACAGCCCTGAGTGGATTGACCGCGAGGGTGCCGTGATGACCAAAGCCCTCGGCACGTGCCGCACTGTCGACGACTTCGAGAAGTTGCTCAAAGCGCTGCCGAAGCCTATGGGAGTACGCACCAATTTCGGCGTTATTGATGCCGAAGGCAACGGAGCATATTTCGAGACGGATGACTACAACTACGAGCGCTTCGACCTCAAGGACGCTCCGGACGGTATTCTGATACGCACGAACTACGCTTACAGCGGTGCTCCCGACGAAGGCATGGGTTATATACGCCACAAAAACGTGGAGGACTTGCTCGCCACACAGCTCTCGACGGCCTCAATCACTCCCGCTTCGCTCACCGAAGGACTCAGTCGTGCCTTCTACAATTCTGTCACCGGTTTTGACGGTGCCGACAGCAGCGAGTCGTGGGCTATCGACCAGGATTTCATTCCGAGGCATTCGTCTACGGCTTCAATCGCCATAGAGGGCATAAAATCCGGCGAAGATACATCGAAGATGATAATGTGGGCCAATCTGGGCTATCCTCCCTGCTCTCACGTGGTACCCGTCACCCTCACATCAATTCCGGCTGAAGCCGGACCCAATGCCGAGTCGGGCGCGTACAGTCCAATGGGGCTGGATGCCTCCGTGCGTATGCTCGAGGTATTTCCCATATACCGCGGCAGCGGAAACCGATATGTCAATCTCGATGCCGTGCGTGCAATAAGCGACGAACAATTCAAAATATCTCTCGAACAATACGCCAACGGGGCCAGACTCCGCGAACAATAAAAAATCTCTGCTATGGAATCCATTCGCCAAATCTACAAAATCGGAAACGGCCCTTCGAGCTCCCATACCATGGGGCCTAAAAAGGCCGCCACTATATTCGCACAGCGCAACGGCGCATATGCCAAGCGCTATGTGACCACTCTCTACGGTGCACTGGCCGCTACCGGCAAAGGACACCTCACCGACCAGGCAATACTGAGCGTGCTCACTCCCGTGGCTACCACCGAAATAGTCTGGAAACCCGAAATCGTGCTCCCGTTCCACACAAACGGCATGAAATTCGAAGCCTTCGACGCCGACGACAAATGCATCGACACGTGGATTGTATATTCTGTCGGCGGCGGCGACATCGTGGAAGAAGGCGCACAGCGCACCTCAGGGCCGTCAATCTATCCGCTCACGAAAATCAAGGACATACAGGCACAGTGTCAGAAAGAGGGTACAAGTTACTGGGAATACGTAGACCGGTATGAAGACAAGGATATCTGGGATTACCTCGCCGAAGTATGGAATGTGATGAAAGAGGCCGTGCAGCGAGGCATCGAAGCCGAAGGTGTGCTGCCCGGAGGACTTGGCGTGCGCCGCAAGGCCGTAAGCTATTACGTCCATGCCGAAGGCTACAACCAGTCGCTCAAAAGTCGCGGTCTCGTGTATGCTTATGCGCTTGCCGTGTCTGAGGAAAACGCTTCGGGCGGTCTGATAGTAACGGCTCCCACATGCGGCTCGTGCGGCATTGTGCCGGCCGTGCTCTATCATCTGCATAAATCCAAAGGGTTCAGCGAAAAACGCATTCTACGCGCCCTCGCAACAGCCGGACTTTTCGGCAACGTCGTCAAGACCAATGCATCCGTATCAGGCGCCGAAGTGGGCTGTCAGGGCGAAGTGGGTGTGGCCTGTGCCATGGCTGCCGCCGCTGCCTCGCAGCTTTTCGGAGGCACAGTGGCTCAGATTGAGTATTCCGCTGAAATGGGTCTCGAGCATCATCTCGGCCTTACATGCGACCCCGTCTGCGGTCTCGTACAGATTCCCTGCATCGAACGCAACGCATACGCCGCAGCCCGTGCCCTCGATGCCAACCTCTACGCGGCATTCTCCGACGGACGCCACTCGGTGGATTTCGACCGCATCGTCGAGGTAATGAAGCAGACGGGCCACGATATTCCTTCCCTCTATAAGGAAACGGCCCTCGGCGGCCTCGCTGTAATCAAATAACAACCTGACTGCAAGGTAAAAATATATAGAACCGAATCATGACCGAGACTGTCACACTGCGCGTAATACCCAAAATCGCCGCCACACCCGAACTGCTTGCAAAAGAATGTGCCAGAAGCCTTCGTATTGACGCAATACGCATCAAACGCACCGACATCACACGCCGCTCGATTGATGCACGACAGCGTCAGGTGTTCGTCAATCTCACGGTCACGGTTCATATCGATGCCGTCGACGAGAAAGCCGTTGAATTCATCCCCGTAGTCTATCCCTCGGTTGTTGGAAGACCGCAGGCTGTTATCGTCGGAGCGGGTCCCGCCGGTCTTTTCGCAGCCCTTGAACTGATACTTCTCGGCATACGTCCTATAATTCTCGAGCGGGGAAAGGATGTCGACAGCCGCCGTGCCGACATGGTGGCTATCAACCGCACAGGCGTAGTGAATCCCGACTCAAACTACTGCTTCGGCGAAGGAGGCGCGGGCGCCTACTCCGACGGCAAGCTATATACACGCAGCAAGAAACGCGGCCCTGTCGACCGTGTGCTGCGCACATTTCACCAGCATGGCGCACAGGCCGAAATCCTTGTCGACGCGCATCCGCATATCGGCACCGACCGTCTCCCGGCGGTAATCAAAGCCATGAGGGAGACAATCATCGCTTCCGGCGGCGAGGTGCATTTCAATACCAAAGTTACATCACTCATTTTTGATAAAGAAAGCGGCCAACGCTTAGTAAAAGGTGTAATCGACTCTACGGGCAAGGAATGGCTCGGCCCGATTATACTCGCTACCGGACACTCGGCCCGCGATGTCTATCATTTCCTCAACGACGCACGCGTCGCGCTTCAGCCCAAAGGAATTGCCGTGGGTGTCCGTCTCGAACATCCGCAGCAGCTAATCGACCGCATCCAGTATCACAGCCCCGAAGGACGCGGCAAGTATCTGCCGGCTGCGGAATACAATATGCTTACACGTGTCGACGACCGAGCCGTATATTCTTTCTGCATGTGTCCCGGCGGTTACATCATTCCGGCGGCCAGCGCACCCGGTCAATTGGTCGTCAACGGCATGTCGCCGGCCAACCGTGGCACACGCTGGGCCAACTCCGGCATGGTGGTCGAAATTCTGCCGGAAGACATTCCGGATACCGACGGCGAAGACAGCGCCTTGAAAATGATGCGGTTTCAGGAAAGCATCGAGCAGGCGTTCTTCGAAGCTTCGGGACACACACAGCAGGCGCCGGCACAGCGCATGATAGATTTCACTGAAGGCAAGCAATCCGACACCCTCCCCCGCTCCTCCTATCCTCCGGGCCTCATATCAGCACGCATCGACAAACTGCTGCCCGAGGGTGTCGCACGCCGCCTGCAGGAGGGTTTCAAAATCTTCGGCCAGAAGCAACGCGGATTCCTTACCAACGAAGCCGTCCTTATCGGCGACGAGACACGCACCTCCTCGCCCGTCCGCATTCCGCGCAGCCACGAGACCCTCACCCACATCGACATTCCCGGCCTATATCCCTGCGGCGAAGGAGCCGGCTATGCCGGCGGCATAGTCTCCGCCGCAATCGACGGCATCATGTCCGCCCAGGCCCTCGCCGCAACAATTACCGGGTGCCCTTAATTTCTTCCTCTTTAGAGTTTAAATAACTCAGGCCACAAAATAGCTGAAACAGCTAATCACCGACGAAATAAAGACCTTCAACCAAGAGATTGCTGCAAAATCATCACAACACAAAAAGATATGGCGGAGCTTAACGACTTCATGACGAGGATTGACCTGTCAGTGGTGAATGATTATGTGGCGGCAAACGGCAAGAGCGTTGTCTATGCCAAGGGCGAAAGGATTGTTCAGCAGGGTCGTCTATGTCGTTATGTGGGTGTCGTACAGTCGGGATATTTCAAATATGTGGCTCTTAATTCAAAGGGGCAGGAAGTAGTAACGGGCTTCTCTTTCGAGGGCGAAGTGGTTACTGACTATGTGCAAGGATTCCTGTATGATCAGCCTTCTCTAACCTCCATTGTCGCGGGATGCGATGCCGAGGTTCAACGTGTGTCGGTCGAAGATGTGCGACGGTTTATCATAGAGCGCAATCCCGGCTTCGTGGCCGAGGTTTCTTCCAATCTGTTACAGGAAGCTTATTGCCGTTATCTGAATATGCTTGTAAAAACACCTGCCGAACGGTTCCATGAACTCGTCTCACGCTACCCCGGCGTCATACACAATTTGCCTATTCAGGAAATTGCCTCATATTTAGGCATCTCACGCCGCCAGTTGCATCGCATCCGTGAGGCTGAAAGTGCTTCCGACGCTTTCTAAAGTGAGGATATTTAGCGGAAAACATCGTTCCGCGCTGATTTTCATGCCCTAATGGGACATTTGTCACATCGAATGTCGATTATTCGTTGTAACTTTGTTTAATTACAGACAATAGACTATTAGAGTGAACTATGTCCGAATCTCTCCGATATAAAATAGTCATTTGCATGGTGTGGGTGCAGATTGCGCTTTTGCCAGTTATCATTGTGATGATAAACGTAACGAATGGCGGCGTGATGTGGCGATGGAATCTAATCAA
The DNA here is from genome assembly GCA_910587355.1 of uncultured Muribaculaceae bacterium. Taxonomy (GTDB): domain Bacteria; phylum Bacteroidota; class Bacteroidia; order Bacteroidales; family Muribaculaceae; genus CAG-873. The sequence goes on along the minus strand of CAJUKF010000022.1, from coordinate 17,839 downwards.
CAACCTTTTAGTGGCAGGGTATATTCTGGGATTGCTCGCTCTCCCTGTCAGCCGAGGACTTGAAAAGCCGGGATTACTGAAATGGTGGTTGAGAATAGATTTCTGGTTTTCGGCTATTACGGCAATTCTTGCATTACCATTGCTCTTTTATGTAGGAAGGCTTTATATAGATGCAGAGGATGGAGATTACATTCTCTATCACACACGAGGTTTAATAATGTCCGCCCCACACTATGATTTAGGTAAAAAAGAGGGCCTGTTTATTCGTCCTATGTCTAAATCTGTTCAAATTAATGATGATGACAATGGTAAAATAGAATGTTTCAAAGTTGATACACTGAGAGGCTGCTTTTATGGGTTGAGCAGAGGGAGCGCACAGGCTTCATGGGTTTTGCCGCTCGACTCCACGAAATATCATCAACATATAGCCTATATAACCGAGCTGATTGACAGTATATATAAAGCGCAACCTTTATTCAGGGATTACTATCATGGAACATTCGTTTTTCCGGACAACTTCGCCGAGATAAATTATGAATCCTCTAGTATTATTCATTATGAGGATTCCATATACTATGATATTGACCGTATTGATGGTGACAGTCTGCATGTAACTATTATCAATAGCGGAGTCACCGAGCTACCTTATTCGAAAGATTCTGCCGGCAATCTCTCACCCAAAGAAGTCAAAACTTTTGTAGAGAAACTGAAAGGAGGCAAGCGATGAAAAGACTTGGCAAAATAATCGCATATTCAATTGCAATTGGTTTTATTCTGATTGTAGCCATTTTCATTATTGCCACTTACTTTATGGGATATAACGTGGAGGCACGAAGAAATGAAGAGATTGACAATCGGGATAAAATAATTGACAGAATCGAATCCTATATTTCAGCCAATGGAAGATTGCCTGAATCATTATCCAGTGTAGGGTTTGAACAAACCTATGGAGGATATACCTTTAAGGGCATTGCCTTCGATTATATCAGATTTAACGATAAAGAATATGTTATAGAGTACACTTCAGCGGATGGAATGCTTACACAATATATAAGTGAAGAACAACGTTGGACAAAGGAGCCGGATATCTATTATATTGAGCTGCCCATAAATGCAGATACAATAGCTGCAATCAATAGGATTTCAACCTTTGAGCACGACTACAATATGGCACCGGTAATGGATAGCATCAGTTACAATCATTCGCGGATTTGTCCCATAGGTGATTACATCGGAGTGCCCGACTCTATCGCATATATTCGTTATCTATATAAAGATGGCAGCCTCAGAAGTGAAGGGTGGGTTACATACTGCGAAAATCCGGAAGATGATTTTAGCAATGAATTTGGTGAATGGAAATATTACGACGAAGTGGGTAACTGTTATCGCAAATTCTGGAATTACAAACAAAACGGCAAACTGATACATGAAACTGACCGATAAACGATTTTGGATAGCGTGGGGAGTGTTGCTCGTTGTCATGGTCGGGTGTTGTATATCCGAGGGTTGGTGTGAAGATACAGCAATGCTCGGTGGAGCTTATGCGCTGTCGCTGTTATCGACCTGGCTGTGCCATAGGGTAAGACCGAAAGCGGCCTATGGCAATTTGATTGTGATGATTGGGTATAATGCGATATTGGCTTACAATCTTGTCTTTAACAGCCGATACGGAGCCGGAATGACATGGTGGTTCTACGCTCTACTGTTAAACACCGTCCATTCAACATCACTGTTGATTTACACCCTCCTTATCTACTGCAAGTCTACACTACATCGCTCTTAGCATTCATATAAAATCTTCTTGCCATAGGCCCAGCCTGCAACATCGCCAACTCCATTGAGAGGATATCGATGTTTGATAAAATCAATAATTTAAAGCAACTATTTCGGCACAGGCTCGGGCGACATTCGCTTTCGCCACTTCCGGTATCATGGCCTCTTCAATAGACATCCCCTCAGGTGTGACTGAATACACTCCGGCAAAACCGGAGTTCAGCAGAGCATCGCGATTTTCGACGCTTCCTCCGACAGCTGTCACAGGAATATTATGCTTCTTTGCGGCCCGTAGAATGCCGAAAGGCGTTTTACCCATGAGCGTCTGGCCATCGAGCCGTCCTTCGCCAGTGATAATGAGGTCTGCACCAGCGATTATTCTGTCAAATCCTATTGCGTCGAGCATCAGTTCTGCCCCCGGTAAAAGACCGGCACCCAAAAACGCAGTCATGGCAGCGCCTACACCTCCGGCAGCCCCGGCTCCAGGCAATGAAGCCACGTCGCATCCGGCATAGGTGTTGAGTACCCTGGCATAATTGCACATACCTTTCTCCAATTCCTCGACCATTGAGGGAGACGCACCCTTCTGTGGCCCGAAAATACGTGCTGCCCCGTTTTCACCGGTCAGAGGATTACTGACATCGCAGGCTACGCTGAACCGGCAGCCATGCAAAGCCTCGTCAAGCCCACTTGCATCAATCGACATTATGCGGTCGAGATTGCCGCCGCATCCCTCGAGCCCACGACCTTGCGCGTCGAGAAAACGGACACTGAGAGCCGACATCATTCCCGTACCGCCATCGACGGTTGCACTTCCGCCAATCCCCATTATTATATGTCTGCATCCACGCCGAAACGCGTCTACAATCATCTCTCCTGTACCGTAAGTACTCGTTCTGAGCGGATTTCTTTCTTTTTCGGGAACCAATGTGAGACCGCTTGCCTGCGACATCTCCATTACAGCCGTCCTGCCGTCGGCAGAAATACCATAGACGGCAGTGACCGGTTCTCCGAGCGGCCCGCGGACAATGCATTCCTGAAAGCGACCTTTCAAAGCCGCCGTAAGAGCTTCGACAGTACCCTCGCCTCCGTCCGCGACAGGAACGGCTCTCACTTCCGCCGACGGCAAAACGCTTCTGATACCCGCGGCACATGCTTCGCCGGCCTCAAGCGAAGTCAGCGAACCCTTGAAAGAATCGAGTGCGGCAATTATTTTCATACGTCAATAAAAAACAGCCGTCAAATACAGTTTATCTGACGGCTGAACTTATTTATTCTTTCTTTTCTTCTTTTGGCATGGCGGCGTCTTTCTCGGAATCACCCTTCGAAGAATCCGCTTTGGCCGAATCTTCCGCAGTCACTTCCACGGCATCGACATCGTCAATCGGAGGAGGCGTCGGCCCTTTGGCATCATCTTTCTTTTCGGGACCGAAGAGTTCCTCGGTTCGCGACACCCATTTGCGCGGTCCGAAAATACGCTCTACGTCCTCGGTGAAAATCACTTCGCGGCGAATCAGTGTATCGGCCAGTTCGTGGTGTCCCTTCGCATATTCTGTGAGTATCGATTTGGCGCGCTCATATTGCTCGGTGATTATCCTCGACACCTCTTCGTCGATGATTTTTGCGCGCTCGTTGCTGTAAGGATTCGTGAACATGCTGTTCTGGCCCGTCGAATCGTAATAGCTCAGGTTAGGCAGACGGTCACTCATGCCGTAGTAGACGACCATTGCGTATGCCTGCTTGGTGACACGCTCAAGGTCGTTGGCCGCACCGGTAGAGATGTGACCGAGGAAAAGTTCTTCGGCAGCACGTCCTCCGAGCAGCGAGCAGATGTCATCGAGCAATACCTGCGACGGCACAATCTGACGCTCCTCGGGCATATACCATGCGGCGCCGAGAGCTTTGCCGCGCGGCACAATAGTAACCTTTACGAGCGGATTGCCGTAGCGGAGATGCCACGATACTGTGGCGTGGCCCGCTTCGTGGATGGCTATCGATTTTTTTTCGTCGACAGTCAGAATCTTATTGCGTTTCTCGAGACCGCCAATCACACGGTCGACAGCCGCATTGAAATCCTCTTTGCTGACAGAGGTCTTGTTGTGACGGGCCGCAATGAGGGCGGCCTCGTTGCACACATTGGCTATGTCGGCACCCGAAAAGCCCGGAGTCTGACGTGCAAGCATTTCTATATCGAGGTCCTCGGCAGTCTTGATTTTGCGAAGGTGCACCTTGAAGATTTCCACACGGTCGGGAAGGTCGGGCAACTCTACATAAATCTGTCGGTCAAAACGGCCGGCACGCATGAGGGCTTTGTCGAGAATATCGGCACGGTTGGTAGCTGCGAGAATAATCACGCCGCTGTTAGTACCGAAGCCGTCCATCTCGGTAAGAAGCTGGTTAAGGGTGTTTTCGCGCTCGTCGTTGGCACCCATGCCGGCATTCTTGCCACGCGCACGTCCCACGGCATCAATCTCGTCGATAAACACGATACACGGAGCCTTCTCTTTGGCCTGGCGGAAGAGGTCGCGGACACGCGATGCGCCTACGCCCACGAACATCTCCACAAAGTCGGAGCCCGACATAGAGAAGAAAGGCACATCGGCCTCACCGGCCACGGCTTTGGCAAGCAGGGTCTTGCCGGTTCCGGGAGGGCCTACAAGCAGCGCCCCCTTGGGAATTTTACCGCCGAGGTTGGTATAGCGCTCAGGGTTACGCAGAAACTCCACGATTTCTTCGATTTCGGTCTTAGCCTCGCTCAGACCCGCAACGTCGCGGAATGTGACCTTATTGGCGTTGTTCTTGTCAAAAAGCATGGCTTTCGACTTGCCGACGCTGAAAATACCGCCGCCACCGCCGCCCGTGCCTCCTGCTCCGCCCGACATGCGGCGCATCAGGAATACCCAGAAAGCAATAAGCAGTATAAACGGCATCAGAGACCAGAAAATACCGGCATACGGACTCGACTGCTCATACTCGACATCGCCGGTGAAAGCACCGGTCGAACGCCAGTAATCAATACGCTCCTGGAGTTTGTCGGCCGAGGGAATATTGGCCTCGACGCTCGCACGGGCTCCTTTTTGGTCAAGCTGTGCCGAGGGAAAGAGCACGGCAGCCATGGAATCGGTGAGGACACCCTCGACACGCTTCTTGTCGGTATAGACAATTATGTCTGAAATACCATGGTCGCGCTCTACATATTGCTCGAATGTGGTATATGAAATCTCTTTCGACACAGTCTGCTGGTCGAAATAGAAGAGACCGGCCAGAAATGTGAGCACAATCAGATACATCCACCATAGATTGAACTTGAATGGATTGCGGCCTTTTTCCGACGGTCTGTTATTATTTGGTAAGGGAGTAGGCATATCGATGAAATGAATTTACATGAATCCGGATTACGCTTCAGTCGAGGTCTGCTACATGCGATACGGGAGCATCGCTCCACAGTTCCTCAAGATTATAGCGCACTCGTGTCTCGGGCAGAAAAATATGCACCCATGTGTCGCCGTAGTCCATAATGACCCAGTCGCCGACATTCTCGCCGTCGACATTATAAGGTTTCACACCGGAATTTTTAAACACATATTCACCCACACTCTCGGCGATTGCCGATGTCTGATTGGGATTGGTGCCTTCGGCTATGATGAACTGCGAGGCTGCCGCGGTCTCGATGTCGCTGAGGTCTATTATTGTTACGCCACGGCCTTTACGCTCGTGTATCCCTTCTATAATAAGAGTCTTTAGGTCTTTGTCAGAAGTCATTAATTAATTTAACTTTAAAATCGAATATGCAAAAGTAATGAATTTTGTCGGGTTTGCAGTTTATTAACAGCGCCGATGTATTATTTTAACACTTCAATTATCCAAAAAGTTGACTTTTTATCAGTCGCTTTCTATTGCTTTCGAGGGGTCGGTGTGAGCCGCAACCGTAGCCGGAATCATAAGAATCAGCCACGACACCGCCACAACTCCCACATTCAGAGCCACAAACTGCCATGGCACAATCTCCACTGGCACAGCATCGAGATAATACATCGCCGGGTCAAGAGGCAATATCTGCGTATATTTCTGCACGAGCAGCAGCCCTATACCGACTATATCGCCGACCAGAAGTCCCATACCCACAAGTCGCAAACCTAAGTCAATGAAAATCTGCCTGATAAACGGACGGCTGCCGCCCAATGCACGCAATACTCCTATAGTGCGTACACGCTCGAGAATCAGAATAAAGAGGCTCGACACAAGCGTAAAACCGGCAACTGCAAGCATCAGGATGAAAATCACTGCCACATTCGTATCAAGGAGTTCAAGCCAGTTGAAATACAACGCACCCGTACGCAAAATATCGTCGACTGGATAATAACCTGCAAAAGTGCCGCGGGCCGAGGCATCAACAAGCGCCTCACGCAACCGTCGGCTCACATTTTCGATTTCATCAAAAGGGATTCCCCTGATATCAAGCGAACCGGCCGACAGGGAATCGACTCCGGCTACTTTCTGAAGGCCTCGCAACGACGCATAGACTACCGAATTATCATATTCTCCAAAATTCGACACATATAGCCCGGCTACTCTATGACGCCGCATCTTCACATTTCCGTCAATTACAAACGTTGAGAAAACCTTGTCGCCAACGCCGAGATTGAACCGGCCGGCAAGACTGCGCGACAGTACTATCTCGTTGTCGCATGTATCGCACGCAAAATCAGGCCAATGCCCATCAACTATATTGGCCCGTTCAAAACCGAAATCAGATTTCGCCGACTGTCCCAGAAAAATGACACCTTGAAAATTATCATCGGTCTTCAGCATTCCCGGTTGCCTGACAGCCATACGTATATCCGCATCTGCAGGCACAGCACTTCTCACTACACTGTCCAGAGCCGGTGTATAAGTAAGGAAATCAGTATTGCCGTAATTTTGCCCGCCTATCGGAGCAAGCACGCTCACCTGTGCCTCGAAGCCGCTCAGCTTCGCCCGAATGCCGTCTTTAAAGCCCGTGACAATGGCAAGCGTAAACTCCATGACCATTACGGCAAGCCCCACTCCTGTGACGGCAATGACCACGGCGGCAGGACTCCCTGCCCCGCTCGCTCCAAGCCGTAGACGGCGTGATATCCATAATCCGACATTCATCCCGGCAAAGGTACGAAAAAAGCGGAATATGCGAAAACACCCGTAAAGGATGTTCGAGTAGCTGCACGCACTATACCCCACATATTAATTCCCTCCCATAGGTGCATCCCCACGTACACTATAATTAGACAGGAGCCTGACTGGCTAAACCCCTATAGCCAAAACAAAAAATTATTTTAAATACAAGCATATTTTTAAACAGAAGAAATCTGCCGCACATTCAAAAAATAATGATGTTGTAGCAAAAAATTTGCTGTTACGCGATTTTTTGATTAATTTTGAATTGAAAAAGCATTGTCTCCTATTCCGGACAACGCTTTGAAACTGTAAAAAGATTTATGACAAACAACGATTTCAGAAACTTCGCTGTTCATCATCTCAATATGAACGGCAACGCACTCGACCAGTACGCAGCTTTCACTTCGAAGGCCGCTGCACCGATTGACTCATACATCAGCCCCACCATTATCGAGGAGCGCCAGCTTAACGTAGCACAGATGGACGTGTTCTCACGCCTGATGATGGACCGCATCATTTTCCTCGGCACGGAAGTCAACGATTATACCGCCAATGTAATCCAGGCTCAGCTTCTTTATCTTGATTCCGCCGACCCGGGCAAAGATGTCTCCATTTATATAAATTCTCCCGGAGGTTCTGTTTATGCAGGCCTGGGTATCTACGACACAATGCAGTATATCTCATCGGATGTCGCCACTATCTGCACAGGCATAGCCGCTTCGATGGCAGCTGTACTGCTTGTCGCCGGCGAAAAAGGCAAGCGTTTTGCCCTCCGTCACTCTCGTGTTATGATTCACCAGCCTATGGGCGGCGCACAGGGTCAGGCAAGCGATATGGAAATTACCGTACGCGAAATCAAGAAACTCAAAGACGAACTTTACCGCATCATCGCCGACCATTCGGGTCAGCCTCTCGAGAAAGTGGAGAAAGACTCGGACCGCGACTACTGGATGACATCCGAGGAAGCTCTTCAGTACGGCATGATTGACCGCGTTCTTGTAAAAGCCAACAAGTAAAACCATCGTAATGGCAAAGAAAAAAGTAATGCACTGCAGTTTCTGCGGCCGCACCGAAGCACAGGGAGCGACTCTCCTGCCCTCGCCGACAGATGATGCCTGCATTTGTGTTGACTGCATAGAGACCGCCGCCTCGATGCTCGGAATGATTGACCCTGAAGATGAACAACAGGGAGCAGTAGTCCGCGCACGCGCAAAAAACCGTTTAAGCGGCAACGGTCAGAAAGAAGAGGAGAAAAAGCCCATCCCGAAGCCTCATGAGATAAAAGCTTTTCTCGACCAGTACATTATCGGACAGGACCAGGCCAAGAAATATCTGTCAGTGGCTGTATACAACCACTATAAGCGTCTCGACCAGCCTGAGAATACCGATGGGGTGGAAATCGAGAAGAGCAATATCATAATGGTCGGTCCTACCGGTACGGGTAAAACACTCATCGCACGCACCATCGCAAAGATACTCAACGTGCCGTTCACCATAGTCGATGCCACTGTGCTCACACAGGCGGGTTACGTGGGCGAGGATATTGAAAGCCTCCTCACCCGTCTGCTTCAGGTAGCCGATTATGATGTAAAGCGCGCCGAGCGCGGTATAGTGTTCATTGACGAAATCGATAAAATCGCCCGTAAAGGCGACAATCCGTCAATCACACGTGATGTGGGCGGTGAGGGCGTGCAGCAAGGCCTTCTCAAACTGCTTGAAGGCTCGGTTGTGAACGTTCCGCCACAAGGGGGACGCAAGCATCCCGAACAGCCGATGATAGCCGTCGATACGAAGAACATACTCTTTATCTGCGGCGGCGCATTCGAGGGCATAGAGCAGGCAATCGCACACCGTCTCAATTCGAGCTTCGTGGGTTTCTCCACAGATGCAAAATCACGCAGAATCGAGCGCGACCTCTTCATGAGCCATGTTGCGCCTCAGGATTTGCGCACATTCGGTCTGATTCCTGAAATAATAGGCCGTCTGCCGATTCTCACGCACCTTCTGCCGCTTGACCGCGACGCACTGCGCCGCATACTCACCGAGCCGAAGAACGCCATCACGAAGCAATATGAGAAATTGTTCGCGATGGATGGTGTAGAACTAATATTCGAACCCGAAGCACTTGATTTCATAGTTGATAAAGCTATTGAATTCAAACTCGGGGCACGCGGTCTTCGCTCAATTGTAGAAACTATAATGATGAATCCGATGTTCGATATCCCGTCGGCACCGGAAAATAAATTCACGGTCACTCCGCAATTCTGCGCCGAACAGCTTGAAGCTGCACATTTCGACGCCACCGCTGTCTGAACGACAGTGCATAAACATAAAGCAAACAAAAGAAAAGGCAATCTAAACAATTCTCCTCATCGCTATGGCAAAAACAAGACAACTGACCGACGCACTAAAGCACCACTTTGGATTCGATACCTTCAAAGGCAATCAGGAAGCAATAATGAACAGCCTGCTGGAGGGACGGGATACCTTTGTGATAATGCCCACCGGCGGCGGAAAGTCGCTGTGTTACCAGTTGCCCGCGCTTATAAGCGATGGCACTGCTATCATTATATCGCCCCTGATAGCGCTTATGAAGAATCAGGTAGATGCGATGCGTAATTTCAGTGAAAACGACAGTATAGCGCATTTTCTCAATTCGTCCCTGTCGAAAAGTGCCATTGACTTAGTGAAAGCCGACATCATCGCCGGCCGCACCAAAATGCTTTATGTTGCTCCGGAATCACTGACCAAAGAGGAGAATATTGAATTTCTTAAAACAGTTCCCATATCTTTCTACGCAGTCGACGAAGCACACTGCATCTCGGAGTGGGGGCACGACTTTCGTCCCGAATATCGACGTATACGCCCAATTATCAGCGAAATAGGCACACGCCCTCTGATAGCTCTCACAGCTACGGCCACTCCTAAGGTGCAGCATGACATACAGAAAAACCTTGCCATGACCAATGTGGAAGTGTTCAAATCGTCGTTCAACCGCGAGAATCTTTATTACGAAATACGCCCTAAAACCGCTAATGTCGACCGCGATATTATTCGCTTCATTAAGCAACGGCCGGGGAAAAGCGGCATAATATATTGTCTCTCGCGACGCAAAGTGGAAGAACTCGCCGAGCTCCTGAGAGTAAACGCAATACGTGCGCTTCCCTACCATGCCGGCATGGACCCGGCCACACGCTCCGACAATCAGGATGCATTCCTTCTGGAAAAAGTAGATGTGATAGTGGCCACAATAGCGTTTGGCATGGGCATCGACAAGCCCGACGTACGCTTTGTAATACATTACGATATACCCAAATCGCTCGAAGGATATTATCAGGAAACCGGCAGAGCCGGCCGCGACGGCGGCGAAGGCGTATGTCTTACCTTCTATACCCGCAAGGATATCCAGAAAATGGAAAAATTCATGCAGGGCAAGCCGCTTGCCGAACAGGAAATAGGCAAGCAGCTTCTTGCCGAGACCGCCAACTATGCCGAGTCATCGGTATGCCGTCGCCGTGCCCTCCTCTATTATTTCGGAGAAGTTTACGGAAAGGAAAACTGCGGGAACTGTGACAACTGTCTTAATCCCAAAAAGAAAGTGGAAGCTAAAGATGAATTGTCTGCGGCTCTTGAAACAATCGCCGCTCTCAAAGAAAAATTCAAAACAGAATATATCGTTGACGTAATGATGGGACGCGCATCGGCCGATGTACGCAGCTACGGTCACGACCGAAACGAAGTGTTCGGCTGTTGCGAAGGCTCAAGCCCCAAACTCCTTAATGCTGTCATACAGCAGGCTATTATCGAAGGCTATATCGACAGAGGCATTGAGGACTATGGCATACTCCATATCACATCCAAAGGCAAAAAATTCCTCACAAAACCGGTATCATTCAAAATCGTAGAAGACAACGACTTCTCCGAAGACACCATTGACGAGGACCCCATAGTGAAAAGCGGCGCTTCATGTGCAGCCGACCCCGAACTCTTTGCTGTTCTTAAAGGTCTGAGACACAAAATAGCCCAGCTCCATAATCTGCCGCCTTACGTCATCTTCCAGGACCCCTCCCTCGAAGCAATGGCCACCACATATCCTGTCACTACGGAAGAACTGGCCAACATACCCGGAGTGGGCATCGGCAAAGCCAAACGCTACGGCGAAGAATTCGTAAAAGTAATCCGCACATATGTGGACGAAAACGAAATTGAGCGCCCCGAAGATATGCGGGTGCGCACCGTAGCCAACAAGAGCAAACTGAAAGTGTCAATCATTCAGGCTATCGACCGTAAAATAGACCTCAACGAAATCGCCTTCAGCAATGGCATCGATTTCGACCGTCTGCTTGATGAAATCGAAGGCATTGTCAATGCCGGTATGCGCCTCAACCTTTCATATTATATCGACGAGTTCATCGACAAAGATGACCAGGAAGAGATATTCGACTACTTCCGCACCAGTGCGTCCGACAGTCTGAACGATGCATACAAAGAGCTCTCTCCCGACTTCAATGAAGACGAGATAAGGCTTATGCGAATAAAATTCCTCTCAGACCTCGGCAACTGATATCCGTCCCACACAACATAACAGACAGATACATTAATGGATATAACCATTCTCACCAAACTGTATACCGACCTCAAAGGTCACACGCCCTCTAAAGTCACAGAATTGCCTTCATCGGGCTCCAACCGCCGCTATTTCCGCCTTAACGAAACAGACGGCTCTGACAATGTGATAGGTGTCCTCGGTACCTCAAAAGAAGAGAACGACGCATTCATATATATGGCGCGTCATTTCGCTTCAAAAGGCATTCCGGTGCCGGAAGTTCTTGCTGTGAGCAACGACAGCATGGCATATCTGCAGACAGACCTTGGCGATTCGCTTCTCTTCAGCGAAATTGAGAAAGGACGTCTCACCCGCTCCTTCTCTGCGCATGAAAAGGACCTGCTGACGCAGACAATCAGCCGCCTGCCCGACATACAGTTTGCCGGAGCCGACGGATTTGATTTCTCTGTCTGCTACCCGGCTGTCGGTTTTGACGTACGCTCGATTATGTGGGACCTGAATTACTTCAAATACTGTTTTCTGAAAGCTACCGGTCTCGAATTCAGCGAAGACAGACTCGAGGACGATTTTCAGAGGCTCACCAAAGTGCTCATGGAAAGCATGACAGGCAATACTTTCATGTACCGCGACTTCCAGAGCCGCAACGTGATGATTCGCGACAACACCCCCTGGTTCATTGACTTCCAGGGCGGACGCCGGGGCCCATTCTATTACGATGTCGCTTCATTCCTCTGGCAGGCAAAAGCAAATCTGCCCGACAAACTGCGGCAGGAGCTGCTGGACGTATATCTCGAATCTCTCAACAAGTATCTGCCCATAGGGCGTGAGGAATTTCTGGAACATCTGCGCCATTTTGTGCTGTTCCGCACAATGCAGGTGCTCGGAGCATACGGCTTCCGCGGATATTTTGAAAAGAAACCTCATTTCATGCAGAGTGTGCCGTTCGCGATAGCAAATCTCCGAAGTCTCCTGCAGACGCCTTATACAGAATATCCGTACCTCAACGAACTGCTCACACGTCTTGTAAATATGAAGCAGTTCACCGACGGTCTCGACGGCAAGCGTCTCACCGTGCGCGTACTCAGCTTCGCCTATAAAAAAGGTATTCCCAACGACCCGACAGGTAATGGCGGAGGCTATGTCTTCGATTGCAGGGCAATCAACAACCCCGGCAAATACGACCGCTATAAACCTTTTACCGGCCTTGATGCCAATGTAATCAAGTTCCTTGAAGATGACGGAGAAGTCCTCACATTTCTCGACCACTGCCACGCACTTGTCGATGCGTCCGTACAGAGGTATATCGACCGCGGTTTCACCAATCTAATGATTGCCTACGGGTGTACCGGCGGTCAGCACCGGTCGGTTTACTGCGCGCAGCATACTGCCGAACATATTGCGCGGAAATTCAACATCAAAGTTGAGCTTGTGCATCGCGAACAGGATATGCAGCAGACATTCAATATCAAAGAATAATCCCACTACCAGCCCGCCGTGAGCCATGTCAGAAACCACGGCGGGTATTTTATATCCTTATGATAGCAATTATTTTCGCAGCAGGCATAGGTTCACGCCTGAAACCTTTCACTGATTTCCACCCCAAGGCTCTCGCGCCTTTAGGCGGCAAGGCGGCACTTGTCCGTGTGACCGAAAAGCTGATTGACGCGGGTGCGCGGAGAATAATCGTAAACGTACATCATTTTCCAAAACAAATCATCGATTGTCTTGACTCTCTTCCGTATTCCGACCTAATAGAGATAAGCGACGAAAGCGCACTGCTCCTAGATACCGGAGGAGCTCTCGCCAAAATAGCACGCGAAAGCGAGTTTTTTGCAACGGCAGAAACCAACGAGCCGATAGTGGTACATAATGCCGATATATATACCGACTTTCCTATTGGCGAAATGATATCGGCTTTCGAAACATCGGGAGCTGATGCGACTATTCTTGTCAATCCGCACCGTGAAAGCACCCGGCATTTTCTCTTCAGTGCGAACGGTTGTCTGCGTGGCTGGGAGAACACTGCCAAAGGTATTGTAAAACCACATAATATCGGGGATACAGCCAAACTGACACGCGCAGCTTTTGGAGGTGTACATGTGCTGTCCAGGAGCTCTATCGATACAATCAGCGAGTCTGCACCAAAGACGCTGGCTCCTTTCAGCATCACAGACTGGTATATCGATAACTGTGACAAAAATGATATAAGAGCGTTTGTGCCTGCCCATAGTTATAACTGGCACGACATAGGCTCGCCCGAAAAACTGGCTGCCGCACAGGCATGTTTCAGGTAAAAAACATCATATAGGGACACGAAAAAAGGGTAAGCTTACTACATCGCGCTCGCTACAACCTGATACCCTTGCTTCGGTCAAGACCTGGGGGATTCTCAGGGAGCAGGCCGTGTAGGACTTACCCGGCTGCAAAGGTACAACCTTTTCGATTCACAGCAAGGGAAAATCTGTTTTTTAACATAAATTTAACCTCTGAAATAATACCTTCCCTCTCAGCACTTATCCATTGACTGGAACCGTGTGCCCCATAATCATAGTACTTACATCTTGCGCATAACTTTAATCCATCTTAATAAATACAACCGGAATGGCAAAAAATGGGGAAATTATTTGGAGGCGTAAATCTGAATGATTACATTCGCGGCATCTAACTGCAAGTATTCGGCAGCAAATTAACGCTGTAATTTATTTATCCATTAAAAAATCAATCAATAGGTTCGACATTTATTAATATCTTTTATTTACATTATGATTAAACATCTACGCTTATGTCTGTTGCTTGTTCTGTTTGCCGCAGGACTTCGGCAAGCAACAGCAACTCCCAACGACGAGCACACTTGGGCCCTCAGGGGTTTATCTGAGGTCTACGACCCGTTCCTGTGGCAACCTTTTGGAATGAAAGGTGATACATGGGAGGTTAGAATCGCTGAATCGGAAGAGAACCCCGGTGTGTATAAAATCTATGATATTTATACGACCTGTCCGTCGGTGCTTGACGGCAGCTTCGCTCTGATAAACCCAGAGAAAGGTTCGTATATGGTAATTGATGCCCGCGAGACTGAGAATGTGCAGGTAATCGAATTCGCCCTCAATGTAAAAGATACCAGCTACGGATATTACGAATTCGAGCAGCGAACTTCCGGCACATTTAAGAACGGAATCATCCGTTTTCCTGTCGGAGCCATTCACTTTGGCCTGGAGGAAGTCAATCTCAACACTAAAGGCTACTACAACACTGTGCCTTATGAAATAAAACTTCCCGATGCGCCTGACGGTTCTGTAGCTCTTTCGAATGTTAGCGGATTGTGCGGTACAGACAACAAAGTAACCTTCGACATATCTAAAGGCAAGGACGCGAAAGGCCTTAAAATAGCTGTTTTCGAAGGAAAACACGACCCCAACAGTGCTGATTTTGACCTTTACAGCAGAACTGTTGAAAGCGGTAAGGATGTTGAAGAAGGTCCTTACGAACTCAATCTCCCTCATAAGGGCTGGCAGACTGCAGTCATAATCTCCACCGATGAGAACGGCGACTGGGCAGCCGGTACTACTCATTATTTCTTCAGCTCGGATTATAATCCGGACGAATGGACCTCTCTGGGAATGGTTGACTTCCAGGATGACACTTTCTTACCCATTTTCAATGTCTTCGATATTCTCGACCCCTGGAAAGTTGAACTCCTTGAAAGCAAAAACACGCCCAACTATTACCGTGTGTTGAATCCTTGGGATAATTATCCCGAGCCTGACATACTCGACGGTCTGGTATTCCATACAGGACATAATCACTATTTCGACCTTGATGCCACCTATCATCCCATGATGGTAGCTATACCTGAAACACCGATGGGTGTCTCTATTGAAGGCAATGAAATGACGATTTCGCATATATTCCGTGGCAATATGCTCAATGACCATCAATTTAAGTTCCGTCAGGATGGCGTTGCATGCACCATTGGCGAACGCAATTTCACAGCCAATCAGGAGGGAGTATTCTCAATTTCCATTCCCGAAAATTATTTCCTGCGCAATCTGATGTTCACTGTCAAAAACAGCGATAACGCACTTCTCGCAGGCGCTGAGTTTAAAGTCGCAGGCGCTGCCGGAGCCTCGGCCGTAACGGATGCCAAAGGTTACGCAGATTTTTTCCTTGGCGGCCTTGACGGAACTACACGTGAAGTTGAGATTCTGCTTGATGGTTACGAGCCATATCGTTTTACCGTACCGTTTGAAAATGAGGTAGAGATAATTGAAACTGTTGTACTTAAAACCAATTCAGGAGTAATTGGCATCGAAGTAAACGCCGGTAATGAATCACTCAAATACTATAATCTTCAGGGTATAGAAATTGAAAAGCCCTCACAAGGCGTATATATCGAACGAAGAGGGAACAAGGTCACAAAAATAATACGTTAGTCTTATCTCAAGATTCAATCGGGGCGCATCAGAATTCTGACGCGCCCTTTTTAATAACATTCTGCAAGAATCACTTTAGCGAAATTTCATAACCCCGGATATAAGCGTCCGAAAACAATCAGTTCAGGTTTTCATATATCCCGGAAGCTCTTTATCGACAGTGATAATAAAAAACAACATCTGCCCTCATCTTTCGACAAGAGCAGACATCGTTTTTTCTGTTGAAAAGGCCTATTATTTTTTAGCCTGTTCGAGAGAAGCTTTGCGGAATTCTTTCATGAGTTTTTCAATCTCAAGAGAAGCCTTGCGGGCACGAGTGCCGGCAGCCTTGTTGTTTTTTTCTACCTGAAGAGCGGCATCGGCTTTGAAAGCCTCGTAAGCCTCGCTGATGGATTTAATCAAAGATTCCATGGACTTGATTTTAAAAAGTTGATGAATTAATATTAGTAATCTCGTTTATTCTTCGTATTCGGTGGTATCGACAATTCCTGCTTCTGCGAGTGCCTGACGGCGTTCCTTACAAGTACCGCATCGTCCGCAGTGCTTTTCAAGGCCACGATAGCACGAATAAGTGGTAGAATAGTCAATACCGAGGCGTTTGCCGCGGCAAGCAATATCAGTTTTAGATAATAGCGTATACGGAGCCTTAAGCTTAATCCCTTCATATGTACCGGCAGCGATTGCACCGGCCATAGCATCGATAAAACTCTTGCGGCAGTCTGGATACAGCGCATGATCGCCCGCATGGTTGGCTATCATTACACAACCAAGACCATTGCTCTCAGCAAGCCCCGCGGCAGCAGCAAGCATGATACCATTGCGAAATGGAACTACTGTCGACTTCATATTGTCGAAATCATAGTCGCCTTCGGGAATAGCATCCGGTCCTTCGAGCAGAGAACTGTGAAAACAACTGCCAATAAACGAAAGGTCGATTTCCAAAAGTTCTATGCCGAGTCTGCGGCAGTGATAACGGGCACACTCAAGTTCACGCTCGTTATGATTTGAACCGTAACTGAAATTCACGGCAAGGGCTATTTCGGGCTCATATTCATAGAGCATTGTCACAGAATCCATGCCGCCCGACAAGACCATAAGGGTATTCTTTTTAACGCATGCCATCATATTCAGAATTCAGAAGGAAATGAAGCCATGAGACGCTGACAGACCAAGTCCTGGTGCCCGGCATCCCCCCAGTTTGCGAACGGCCAGATTGAGATGCCTCCACGTGGCATAAATATGCCTTTGACCTCAATATAGCGTGGCTTCATAAGAGCAACAAGGTCTTTGAGAATGATATTCACGCAATCTTCATGAAAATCGCCGTGATTGCGAAAACTGAACAGGTATAGCTTGAGACTCTTGCTCTCGACCATTTCCTTATCGGGAATATAATTAATCAGTATTTTCCCGAAGTCAGGCTGACCGGTCTTAGGGCAAAGTGTGGTAAATTCAGGGCAGGTAAACGAAACAAGATAATCTCGGTCCTGATGTCTGTTCTCAAATGTCTCGAGCAGTTCCGGCGCATAATCAACGGGATATTTCACCGCTTGGTTACCAAGCAGTGTGCATCCTTGCAGTTCTTCAATATTGCGCGACATATAATAATGACCGGTCTATAATATACTCGGTATATTTAAAAATTTGAAAGATGTGACAAACTTACAAAAAGTTTTTTAATTTCCAAAAAAAATCTTTAATTATATATTAATATTCTTCATTATTATATCTTTTTACTCTTTTATTCCCCATTTCCGCATAAGAGCATAAAATGGATAAGCGCCGGTGCCTGCAGGACGTTTCCGTTGTTTCTCTTTATTTGCTTTCACAATGACGCAATAAGTATATATGATAGCACCTTCAATCGAGTAGGAGGTAAACACTAATCGCAGGTGTTTATCTCCTGCTTTCGTGT
>CAJUKF010000021.1 GCA_910587355.1 uncultured Muribaculaceae bacterium | reverse complement strand
ACACAAACTAAACTAAAAGGACCGATTCCTGCAAGTGGAATCGGTCCTAATTTTTAAAAGCTCACGCTTAACTTTAGCGGACAGTAATAAATTTTTTACCAGCCTCCCGAGGCTCCGCCTCCGCCGGTCGAACCACCGCCGAAGCCGCCTCCGAAACTGCCGCCCCCGAATCCTCCACCACGGCCACTGCCGCCTCCGAGGATTATGGGGGTTGCTATTACCGGTATTTCAAAAGGTATTGAGGTTACTTTGCCGCAGTTACGGCATACATAGTCATTGAGGCCTTCGCCTTTTGTCATCGTAGTAGGCTGACGGAGCACACGCCGACGTGTGAGACTGCTTGCATATGTATGGCAGTAAGGACACTGTTTGAAAGCCGAGGGCTGCACATACTGCTCGATGTCGCGCTCGCCGCACGACGGACAGAGCCAGACGTCATAGTCCACCGAACCGAGACGTTCCTCGAGGTCCTGAGCCGAACTCAGATATTCGTTATCGTGCACTTCGTCGATTTTCTTCATCGAAGTACCGCAGCGCGGACACTTATGCGGCCTGTTGCGAAGACGCTGAAGGATAATCAGAAGTGGAACCGCCGCAAGCACCGGAATTCCGAGCCCAAGTATTATGAGAGCGAGATACAGCGGTTTTAATTTTACCAGAGTAAGATAACGCTTATAATCAGTCTCCTTGCGCGTATGGTATAACAGGATACCCAGAATTCCCAGAAGGAAGGCGGTAAGTATTATGCCGAAGATGAAAAAATTACGCCAGAAATCTGCATCGCTATCCTCAGAACCGGCGAAATCTGCATCGGCCTCTTTCGAACCGAATTCGGCCGCGGCATCGGGATTGCTGAGAATCGAAGCAATCGCATTGGATGCGTTCACCATGCCACCGTCAAAATCTCCGCGCCGGAAGGCCGGAAACATATGGTTGTCAAGAATACCGCGACACACGATGTCAGGCATCACTCCCTCGAGACCGTAGCCGGTACGGATTACGGCGCGGCGCATATCTTTTGCCACGAGCAGCAACAGGCCGTTGTCCATGTCACTTTTGCCAAGACCCCACTTTTCAAAAAGTTCTGTAGCAAAGCCATCGATATCCTCCGGCTCTATATTATCGACAATCACCACAATCGGTTCTGCCGATGTAGTACGGCGTACCTGACGCATGAGAGCATTGATTCTGGCCGTTGCTTCGGCAGATAGTATGCCGTCCGGATTACTTACATACTGTGAGCTGTCGGCTACGTGCACATTGGGTATCCTGTCCACGGTGTATGTAGCTGCTGTAGCTGCAAATGATATAATAAGAGCGACAAACAGACTTAGATATCGTGTCATATTGTTAGATGCTTTTTTATTAAACAGCCGGAAGCGACATACCGTTTAACTTGCGGTATAAGTCGAGCGCGTAGACATCGGTCATGGCCGACACGTGGTCGAGCACTGCCTGAATGCGGCCGAACTGTGTCGGCGCGGCCACGTCGTACTGGTCAGGGAATTTTGCCAGCAGAAGACGGGAATAGTTAAGCTCAGGGTTGAGAATTGCCTCCACAAGATGCTCGAGAAGGAAGGTGATGATGCGGTTACCGGCAAGTTCGATATCGACAACCTCGGCCGAGCGGTATATTTTTCTCCACGAGATTTCGTTGCATTGCCTGTAAGCCTCGCATTCGAGCGGCCGCATATGCTTTATCAGCGGTCCGTCGAAAGTCCCGGCTAAGATAGCGTCCTCGTTTCCGATAAACGTCCGGGCACACTGCTCTACCAGTGCGCCTACAACACATGAACGGAGATATGCTATTTTTTCATTGGGGTCGTCGACATGGTCCATCACACGGCACATGTGCTCACGCTTCTCAGGCTCGAAGAAGTTGAGAAACAGCTCTATCACCGTCGGTGTGGCGAGAATCTTGAGTTTGTGGGCATCCTCGATGTCCATCACCTCATAGCATATGTCATCGGCCGCCTCTACGATGTAGACAAGCGGATGACGGGCGTAGCGCAGAGGCTCGTTGTCGTCCGAGAGACGCTTTATACCAAGTTCTTCGGCGACTCGCACATAATCGTCTTTCTCTGATGTGAAGAAACCGAATTTGCCCTTTGTCGAGAGACTTGATTCAAAGGGATATTTCACAATCGACGCAAGGGTGGAATAAGTCATGGCGAAACCGCCCTTGCGACGGCCTTTGAACTGGTGTGTGAGCAGGCGGAATGCATTGGCGTTGCCCTCGAAACGCGTAAGGTCAAACCACTGCGCTTCGGTGAAGCTTCCCCTCAGACGCAGCCCGGCGCCTTCGCTGAAAAAAGTACCGATGGCTTTCTCCCCGGAGTGACCGAATGGAGGATTACCCAAATCGTGTGCCAGACATGCCGCCGCAACAATATCGCCGATATGGTCGAAATGCTCGGGCGCACGACCATCGACCGCATATTTCTGTCGCAATGCGAGTGCTATGTTGTCGGCCATTGATTTGCCCACACACGCCACTTCCATGGAGTGGGTAAGACGGTTATGCACGAAGATGCTGCCCGGAAGAGGAAACACCTGGGTCTTGTTCTGAAGCCTGCGGAAAGGCGACGAGAACACAAGGCGGTCGTAGTCGCGGCGGAAATCGGTGCGCGTACGGTTTTTCTTGGGGTCGTGGTAGTCTTCGAGACCGAAACGCTTGTCGTTGATAAGCGTTGCCCAGTTCATCTTCTCCATGATGTTCAGTATTTATTTTTCGTCTTTAGGCTCATTGTCCACGAAAGCACGGATGAGTTCAAGACGGTTGGCCGATTTTTTCAGTATCTCGAAGCGATAAGGGGCAATGAGCACACTCTCGCCCTGAGCCGGTATGGTACCGGTGGTGTGAAGAATATAGCCAGCGAGTGTCTGATAAGCGTCATCTTCGGGAATATCGAGGTCAAAACGCTCGTTGATTTCGGCAATCTCGCAGCGGCCCGAGAACTCGAATACACCGGGTTCTGTCTCTCGCGCGGTGAGACGCGAGTTATCGTGCTCGTCCTCTATGTTGCCGCATATTTCCTCCATTAAGTCCTCGAGTGTGAGCATACCGGCCGTACCGCCGAATTCATCAATAACAATAGCTATCGAGCGTTTCTGTGTGAGCAGACGGCGCATCATCACGTTGGCGAGCATGTTCTCGGGCGTATAGAGCACCGGTTTGATTTGCTCTTTCCAGTCTATTGTGGGGTCGAAAAGCTCGCTCACATGTATGTAGCCGATTATCGAGTCGATATCGTCGCGGTATACAATCACTTTCGAGCGGCCTGTGGATGTAAAAATCGAAGCCAGTTCGTCGCGCGACACCGTATCGATGTTCACTGCCACGATTTCGTTGCGGGGAATCATACAATCGCGCACATGCGTCGACGAGAAGTCGAGCGCATTGCGAAAAATTTTCACCTCGTTGTCCACTTCCTGTTTCTTTTCCTCCATGTCATCGATTGTCTCTTCGATGTAGTCATTCAGCTCGCCTACCGACAGCATGCGCATGCGTTTGTCGGAGTCTTTCACTCCTGCCAGCCGCATGAGCACACGCGAAACCCACGAAGTGAACACCGACACGGGATAGAGAATCACATAGAAGACCGAAATGGGTAATGCCATGATGCGGAACGACGTATTGGGGTTGATGCCGAATATAGTCTTTGGGAAAAACTCTCCGCACAACAGTATTATGAAAGTGGAAATCAGGGTCTGACCCAGCAGTACGAAGAATTCATTGGGATATATATTCTCCAGCACCGGCTCAATCAGCGCGGCCGCGCCTATGCCGTAGACCACAAGCACCACATTGTTTCCCACAAGAATGGTGGAGATAAAGAGGTCGGAATTGGAATAAAAGCGGTTGACTATTCTGGATATGAAGCCTCCGCGGTTCACGTCAAGTTCGAGGCGTACGCGGTCGGAGGTCACAAAAGCCATTTCGACACCTGAGAACAGAGCCGACAACAGCAGTGAAACTATGGTGATTATAATCCAGAAGTCCATTGTCTTAGAGTTTTTTTAAGGGAAGTGGTTTTCGTGGAGCGTCCTGTGTCTCCATGGGGTTGGCCGGGGCTACGGGAGGTGTGCTCCGTTTTTTTGCCGACGCACGCTCACGCGGAGCCTGTGGTACTGCCGAGGTATCGGCCACGGAATCCTTGCGGACACCGCGCTCGGATGCCATGCCCTCGGTGGGAAGAATGGCCGTAGGACGGTTTACGGTATAATAGAGCATATTCTGGTCGCTTTCGAAACCGTAGCCCTCGATTATGCGCTCGGTGCGTACGATATGAATGAAACTGTCGCTGTAGACCTTACGTGAATTCTGGTCCCAGAACAACTGTTCGGTAAGAAAGCTGTCGCGGGCCGTGTTCACCATGACCACGTTGCCGTCGAGGCGCCACAGACGCTTGCGCGAGAAGTATATGGCCGAATCACATACAACATGCGCCGACGGAGTGAGGTCTCGGTCATACTGCTCGAGATAGAGGCCCACAGGAAAGCGCCAGAAAGGTTCTTCGGCGTCCTCGAACATCTGCCACACGTCGGCCGTGATATGATATTTTGTATATCCTGAATCGCTTATGAAAGTAGAGACATCCGAAGTAGCCATTGTAGGCACCGTGCTTCCATCGCCCACATTGGGCACATAGTGCTGCTGTTCTTCTTTTTCGGGCATCAGCAACCATGCTACAATCCCCGCCGTGGCTATCACGGCGAGGATTATACGCATCACAAGTCTTGTGCGGCTGTTCTTTTTGCCCATAGGCGTATCAATAAATCTTACGCTGGTTGAACCACATCTCGTTGAAGTTCACACCGAGAGTGATGTTGACGTAGTTCTCCTTAATCAGTGGATTGGGATGTGCCTGACGGTGCATGTATTCAACACCGAGGTTGACTGTGGTCTTGAACGAAGGCACGGGGAAACCGAAACCTGCCGATATGGAGTACTGACGCAGACGGTTGCCGGCGATGCGCATATAGTCGTTGCTGTAGTTGGCGCCCAGTCGGTAGGCCACACGCTTGAAATATCCGCCGCGGAAATCGGGAGTATACTGCACGCCGAAAGCATATTTGCTGCGGTCTACGTAATCGAAGTTAAGGAAGTCGCGGAACTTCGCTTTGCTCCAGGGCTGATAGGTGTAGTCGAACTCAAGCATAAGCTTGCGCCTGAACTCATAGTTGATGCCCGCGCCCCAGGTATCGGGCAGCGAATAGCTGCCGCGCAGCTTGTGCTCGTCGCTGTACTCGGGAGTTGATTCGTTGGCCGTATCGTAGTTCACGCTGCGTCCCGTGCCGAGCAAGGTCTTGCCGGGGCTATAGGTCAGACCGAGAGTAAGACGGTCTACTTTGTTGACAGGAAGCGAGTACTGCACGCCGAAATTCAGACGGTAGTCGCGCACAATCATCTGGCGCTGGAAAAGAGCGCTCTGGGTCGACGTTACCTGAGCGTATGTCTCATTGAGGATAGTACCGAAGAGATATGAGATGTTTGCGCCTACGGTAAATCCTTTGAAAGGCTCGCCGGCGATGCCTGCATACAGCTCGTTAAGGCTGCCCGAACCCTGACGGGAATCGATACCGTTGTCAATCTTGCTGCCGAACGAATATCCTACCGACGAAAAAGGCAGAAGGCCTATCGAAGCGCCCACATGCTTGCAGATGGGAAACTGCATGGTCACATAATCAAGACCGCCGCCGAAGTTGGAGTCCTTCAGTGTCTTGCCGTCCACAACCTCGCTCTGCTTGAGCGAAGTGAGGTCGATGCCCATGTCGAAAAGAAATGTGAGGGTATCGATTGCGGCATATGATGCCGGATTCATTGCATTTATCTGGCGGCCGGAGCGCATTGCATAGCCCACTCCACCCATAGTGCGCTGCGCCGAAGTGGCTCCGTCGCGTAATACGCCGAGACCGTAGGACGAGTAAGGGGTCATGGTACCGTTCTGAGCCTCAAGTGACAGAATCGATGTGAGAATGATGGCGAAAGCCGCTGTAAGCCTGCTAATTTTCATCTTTTATAATACTGTAAAGTCCCCGGTGAACAAGATAGGGGTCGTGTATGAATTCAAATGTGAGAATGTTTTCGCTGATAAGAAGCTGGGCCGAGCCGCCGGTGAGAACGGCGAGGGTATCGGTGCCTGCCGCACGGTGGTAATACTCAAGTTCGGCACAAAGACCACGCACCGCACCGCTGCGCATGGCTTCGGCTGTCGTACCGCCCCAGAGCGGTACAGACCCGTTGTCGGGGTCGACGGCCGGCAGTGCGTCGGTAAACGCCGCAAGGGCCCGCAGACGCAGATGCACTCCGGGGGCAATGTTTCCGCCTTGGTAAACACGTCCGGGTGCTACGTAGTCGTATGTCACAGCAGTGCCTATGTCAGATACGAGCAGCGGGCGTCGGTCGCCGGCAAGCTCAAGAGCGCCGAGGACGGCAGCGATACGGTCGGCTCCAAGTGTATCGGGGGTGCGGTAACCGATTTTCAGATTGAGCGTAGTGCCGGCGCTGAGGTCGACAAGCCGCGGGCAGATATCTCGGAGCGACTCCAGGTCCTCCGACCAGTCGCTCTTCACCACAGAGCAGTATACAGCTGCCTTTACCGCCGACAAAGGCAGATTTTCAAGGCTGCATATACGCGCGGCAACTTCTCCGGCCGGAAGACTCTCGTCGCCTTTGGTGGCTGCGAGGATTGTGCCGTCAGGCTTCCACAGAGCGGCTTTTATAGCCGTGTTGCCGCGGTCGATGGTGAGTTTTAAGTCCATATCGGGGCAAAATTAGTAAATTACAGTCAAAAGGCCTAAATAATGCCTTTATTAAATGTTAAAACGACTGTAAAGCGACATTTTCAGGGACGGTCGAGACCCTGGGGCACTTCATGACGCAGCCTGTAGCTGTTGCGTATTTTCTCGAAGTCTTCCGGATGTGCCTTCACGGCATCGCTCTCGGGCATCGGGTCGTACGACGCGAGCAGGTCGGCTTTGCTTACGCTGACAGCCGGTGCCGGCGGCAAAGGCCCGTCAACAGTCACACGCGGCATCATGAAGAATGTGGTCACGGCGTCGAGGGCAATCTGCGATGCGCGGATTTTGCCTTCCTGCGAATAACCGGCGATATGGGGAGTGGCTATGTCGGCAAGACTGAGGAGGTCGCGGCTTATATTGGGTTCGTTCTCCCAGCAGTCAATAATCAGGCCTCCGACCTTACCCTGCCTGCGGGCCGCGATAAGAGCCTCCGTATCGGTGACCGGGCCACGGGCAGAATTGATAATCACCGGCATACGGCGGCATTTGGCAAAAAACGCCTCATCGGCCATATGGAACGTGGGATGCGGGCCGTTTTTGGTCAGAGGGGTATGGAAAGTGATGATATCCGCTTTTGCGGCTATGGTGTCAAGGTCTACCCACTGCTCTCCCCCCTCGGCTTCCTGCCTGAGAGGGTCACAGAGAAGCACGGGCATATCGAAAGCCTTCGCCCACTGTGCCACTATGCTGCCTACGTGCCCTACGCCTACAATGCCGAGTGTATATGAGCCAAGCGGCCGGTTGATTATCTGCATGATTGTGGCGAACACGTACTGTGCCACTGCGGCTGCGTTGCAGCCGGGAGCATTCACAACCGTAATGCCGCGCTCGCGGCAATAGTCGGTGTCGATATGGTCTGTGCCGATTGTGGCCGTGGCGATGAGTTTCACTTCCGATTTCTCAAGCACCTCGCGCGAGCAGATGTTGCGGGTACGGATAATCAGGCCGTCGGTCTCTCGCAGAATCGCGGGCGTCACTTCCTCGGGCTCAAGATACTTTATTGTGGCATACGGGTCGAGCAGACCCTGTATGTAAGGAATGTTCTTGTCGGCGACAAGTCTTATATAACTATTTGGCATACAAAGATAGCGGCATATGCCGCAAGAAGTATGAATACGGGAATGAACGACTTCTCGCCCTTGTGGGTGGAGAAGTAATGGGTTATTTCCATGGCCGCGCAGTAGTTGAGGAGCGGCACATATGACAATATGTTGCGGTAATCGATGCAGGCGGCCGCAATGGTGAAAAGCGCCGTGAGCGTGAACGAGCCGTTAATAGCTCGGGCGCGGGCGTTGTACGCTATCGTCTTGAGCAGATTGAGCACATAGCACAACAGCATCGCAAAAACAGTGATGCCTATTGTCACAAGAAGCACAAGGGTGTCTTCGCTTCCTATTTCCGAGAATATGCTGGCAAACTGGGGCAAGGATATGTCATGAGGCTCTACAAAGCCAAAACCGAGCATGAGCCACCATGGCGTGATTGCGCCCATTAGGGCTGCCAGAACCGAGCGGACATTGAAAATGCGCATCTGTCCCAGACCGATTAGAAATACCGGAATGAAAAGCGCGAAACAATACTGTGTGGCCGTGAAGAGCGACAGCAGCAGGAATATCACAAAGACGTGCCTTGTGAGCATCGGCGCCCGGAAACACGGAAAGAGGAACATCTGGCACAGAGGCACTATGACAGCGAGTACCGTGCCGGTGTAGAACTGCGTCAGCAGGTCGGCGGTCGCCAGCTGCATGGCAGCGAAAAGCGCTATGTAGAGATAGGTATACGAGCGCAGTACATTGTAGATTTTATTGAGCAGCACCATTATCAGTGCCGTAGCCGCAGACCCGGCAAGGCCTGCGACGAAATCCGCTGTCGGATTGGGCAGCCATACGTTGGCCGATGGAAATGCCAGACCGCGGTTACCCGTAATTGGCAGGTAGAAACCCGAGAAGTAATAGAGGCAGGCGCAGACGAGCACAGCAAGAGTCACTCCGAGGCTGAAGCCCCGGGAGTGAATCATGCGTGTGAGAATAGTCGCCTTCATCAGCGCTTCTTACAGCAGGTCTTTGCCTATGTCGCGACGATAGTACATGCCGTCGAAGTGCAGACCTTCCAGAGTCTTGTATGACCGCGCGGCGGCATCCTCTATGTTCTCGCCGTACGATACTGCGGCAAGCACACGGCCACCCGAGGTAAGAATCTCGCCGTCAGCGCCTTCTTTGGTGCCTGCATGAAATATTACCGATTCCTCGGGATTGAGGTTGCCGGTGATGACCTTGCCTTTTTCATAGGCTTCGGGGTAGCCGCCCGACACTGCCATTACGGCAACAGCCGTACGCGGGTCTTCTTCGAGTGCGCTGGTAGTCAGCTCGCCGCTTGCGGTCTCCACAAGCACCGGGAGTAAATCCGAGGCTATGCGGGTCATCACCGATTCTGTCTCGGGGTCGCCCATACGCACGTTGTATTCAATCACATAAGGATTGCTTCCGCATTTTATGAGACCCAGGAATATGAAGCCGCGGTAATCGATGCCCTCTTTGCGGAGCCCCTCAAGAGTGGGGCGTATGATACGCTCGTCTACTTTGGCCATGAATTTATCGTCGCAGAAAGGCGGCGGACATACACTGCCCATACCGCCGGTATTGAGACCGGTGTCGCCTTCGCCGACGCGCTTGTAGTCTTTGGCAGGGGGAAGCACAAGATAACGGCCCGAACCGTCGGTGAGTACGAATACCGAACATTCGATGCCCGAGAGGAATTCCTCGATGACGACTTTTGCCGATGCATCGCCGAACTGGCCTGCAAGCATCTTGCGCAGCGATTTCTTGGCTTCCTCAAGCTTATCGATGATGAGGACGCCCTTACCGGCTGCTAGACCATCGGCCTTGAGTACGTAAGGCGGCAGAAGGGTCTCGAGGAAGCTGTCGGCCTGCTCGAGTGTCTCGGCCGTGAATGTGGCATAGCGCGCCGTGGGTATATTGTAGCGCTCCATGAAGCGCTTTGCAAAATCTTTCGAGCCTTCAAGAGCCGCACCTTCGCGACCGGGACCTACAATCAGGAGCTTGCGGCCGTCCTTGGCGGCTTTTTCTGTGAGAGCTTCGCGGATACCGAATACCAGAGGGTCCTCGTTTCCTACTACGACAAGGTCTATGTCGTGCTCGCACACAGCGTTGTATACAGCCTCGAAATCAGTGGGCTTCAGAGGCAGATTAGTGCCGTAGGCGCTTGTGCCGGCATTGCCGGGGGCGATGAAAAACTTGCCCATTGAAGGGCTTTGGCTAAGTTTCCAGGCTATGGCGGCTTCTCGGCCGCCGCTGCCGAGCAGAAGCACGTTAACAGTTTCCATTATAATATTTGATTATCGTTTTTTACTTATCGTTTTCACCGGATTGGCCGGGACGGTCTTTCTTACGCACACGCCATGCCGGACGGTTGAGTACTATTTCGTTATCGGACGAAATCTGAGGCTGACGGCCCATGCGGCTCAAATCAAGCGGACGGCGTTCACGACGGCTTTCGCCTTCCTCACCGCGACGCTCTCTGCGCTCGCGGGGCTCGCTGTCGTCACGCCACTGGCGAGAACCGCGGTCTCTGTCCCGGCGCTCCCTGTCGCGGAAGTCCCGGTCGCCACGACGTTCGCGAGGCTCTCCGTCCTCACGCCACCGGCGCTGACCGCGGTCTTTGTCCTCACGGCGGTCCTTGCCGCGACGCTCTTTATCGCCGCGACGTTCTTTACGCTCATCGCGGTCATTCTCACGTGTGAAGCGAGCCTTGCGCTGGGCACGCCGCTCTTTAGGCGTAAGGCTTTCGGCACGCTCTGCCTTGATACTGCCACCGGCGGCGCGGAATGCATCCTTGCGGCCTTCGAATATCACATATTCGCGCAACTCACAGTCGAGACCGCCGTTGTTGAGGGCTATTTTCTGAGAAGGCGCGAGACCGATGTGGTGGAAATAAACGTCTTCGTAGCCGATAATCCATGCATGATAACCGGTGAAAACATGTTTGAGCACTTTGCCGATTGAGTCGTACAGGCCTTCCATATCTTCCGACGTGATACGCCGTCCGTAAGGAGGATTGGTTACGAACACGCCTGCAGGCTGAGGTGCTTCAGTCCAGTCCTCAATGGATTTTACCTCGAAGGTTATGTATTTTTCGAGCGCCGCGCTGCGGGCGTTGCCGCGCGCGATGTCTATGGCCTGACGATTGATGTCGCAGCCTATAATGGGCACTGTCACTTCACGCTCATTGCTGTCGTCGTCATAAATGCTTTCAAGGAGCTCGCTGTCGAAATCGGGCCAGTCCTCGAATGCAAAATGCTTGCGGTAAATGCCCGGATAAATCCCGGCAGCAATCATGGCAGCCTCAATGACAAATGTACCCGAACCACACATGGGGTCGACAAAGGGCGTTTCGCCTTTCCAGCCGCTAAGCAGGATGATGCCGGCGGCAAGCACCTCGCTGATAGGAGCTTCTGTCTGTGCATGACGCCAGCCGCGCTTATGGAGCGACTCGCCCGAGCTGTCGAGCGACATAGTCACTGTCTTGCCTGATATATGAACATTGAAAATACGCTCTGCACCGTCAATGCGGACGCTCGGCCGCTCGCGGTCGCCGAATTTATCGCGGAACCAGTCCACAATGCCGTCTTTTACGCGGTAGGTGACAAACTGGGAGTTGCGGAACTCGTCGCTGTAAGCCACCGTATCGATTGAGAATGTGGTGTTCACATTCATGATTGTGCTCCAGTCAAATTCCTTGACTTTGGCGTACAGTTCGTCGGGATTTCCGGCTTCAAAAGTATAGAAAGGCTTGAGTATCCGCAAAGCCGTGCGGCAGCACATGTTGGCTTTATAGAGCATGGCCAAGTCGCCGCTGAACGACACCATACGGTTGCCGGGCGTTACGTCCGATGCTCCAAGAGCGGTAAGCTCTTCGGCCAGCACACCCTCCAGTCCGCGGAAGGTCTTGGCCACCATTTCAAAGTTGGTGTTCATAAAAGGTCAGTATTTTCGCATGCAAAGGTACGACAATTCCCCGACATTTCACCGGACCAAAGAGCATTTTTATATGCAATTATTCATCACATCCCTATCGGTGCAGAAGTTCGCCGATATTTTACACAGAAGGGCTGACTCACCTTTATCAGCCATTCGGAGTGTCGGATTTCTTGTCCGCATCCGCCTTGCCAAAACTTATTACAGAATTCTCGCGGTCGTAGCTGCGCTGTACAAGGTTGGTAACATACACCGTAAACAGCGGAAACATGAGCATTCCCACCGTGCCGAGTACCACCGTAAGAATCTTCCCTATCTCGGTCACCGGAATTATCGATGCCCCGAGGGTCGTGACATTCATACCCGCCCAGTAAAGCGCATCGCCATAGTTCTTTACATCGGCATTGATGCCGAATTCCCGCTGGTAAAATATCAGGCTTGAAAAATACACGACCGAGAGAAGTATTGATATGTAGCTTGCGAAAAGGCTCGACACACGGTTGCTCGACACATAGCCCACGACAATAGCCAGGGCAAACGCGGCCCGAATCAGCGGAACGAGGAATATGTAATACTTTACTGTCTCGCTCAGAGTGATGTCATAATGGTTGATGATGTTGATATACGGCACCGACACTATCAGAAAAAGCAGATTTCTTATAAAAAACCTCAGTTTGCGTCTGGCATAACAAAACGCCACTATGTAATCGAGAAGAAATACTCCGCATATTATGAGCTGGAAATTGAGATAGCGTCTGTTATGGAGAAAAGGTATATTGTCGAAAGTGCAGAGAGACATCAACACTATGAGAAGTATCGAGCTCACAAGCACCGCAATCTGCATGGTACGGAGAATAAATGTGCGCAATGTTGATGAATCTATTTTCATTTTTACAGATGCCTTATTAATATAATTAACCGCCGCCCCGATGATTTGTTTGATGATAATAGCGCAATAAGTCATCGGCCTGCACTGCCGCCGACAGAATCACTGTAATAAAGTCTCCCGGATGTTTTTCCAAAAGAAATTGTTTAAAAAGTTTGTAAAAAATTTTGAGGATTAAAAAAAAGGTCGTAACTTTGCACTCGCAAACGGCGGGATAGCTCAGCTGGTTAGAGCGTCGGATTCATAACCCGGAGGTCACGAGTTCAATTCTCGTTCCCGCCACTACAAAAACCGGTCACCAAATAAAGCCGAAGCCGCAAAGCTTCGGCTTTTCCTTTTCTATGAAATACCAACTGAACCTACAAGTGCAGAGCGTGAATCATCTCAGCAACGGATTGATTCACATCGAACTCGCACCGGCCAATGGCGAAAAACTGCCTGCGATGCAGCCGGGCCAGTTCGTGGAAGTCGCCATCGACAAGGCCAAAGTACTTCTAAACCGCCCGTTCTCAATCTACAACGCCACCGACACAGTGCTTGAACTCCTTGTGAAGCCCCTCGGGCGCGGCAGCGAGGCCATGGGTCTCTACACCCCGGGCGACACAATGCGTGTGATAGCACCCCTCGGACGAGGCTTCGAACTCCCTGCGGCACCTTGCCGGGTGCTGCTTGTAGGCGGAGGCGTAGGTGTGGCTCCCATGCTGTATGTGGCACGCGCCCTGAACGAAAAAGGCATACGTCCCACTCTGGTATACGGAGAGCGTACGGCTCCTGACTCACGCCTCAAAAGCCGTCTGAGCCGGTATGCCGACCTTGAAATCTGCACCGACGACGGAAGCGAAGGCCTCCACGGCCTTGTCACCGCTCATCCGGCGGTAGCTGACTGCCACCCCGACCTCGTGCTTGTATGCGGTCCCGCGCCGATGATGAAGGCCATGCACCGCATAGCCCGTGAACGCGGCCTCAGCGCCCAGTTCTCCCTCGAAAACAAAATGGCATGCGGCCTCGGCGCATGTCTGTGCTGTGTAGAACAAACAACCACGGGCAACCGGTGCGTATGCTCCGACGGCCCCGTATTCAAAGCTGAAGAACTGCCATGGTAGACCTGTCAACGCGCTTGGGGGATTTCGCGCTCAAAAACCCCGTACTCACCGCCTCGGGCACGTTCGGCTTCGGCCTTGAATATGCCGATTTCATCGACCTGAGCCGTCTCGGCGGTTTTATAGTGAAAGGTACAACCCTCGAACCTCGCGAAGGCAATCCATATCCCCGCATGGCCGAGACTCCTTCGGGTATGCTCAATGCCGTCGGGCTTCAGAACAAGGGTGTGGACCACTTCATCGAGAAAATCTATCCTCAGATTGCCGGTTGCGGCAGCGAAGTAATTGTCAACGTATCCGGCAAATCCGTGGCCGACTATGCCGCCGTGGCCGAGAAGCTGTCCGCTCTCGAGGGAATCCACGCCATAGAGCTCAACATATCATGTCCCAATGTAAAGCAAGGGGGCATGGCATTCGGCACCACATGCGAGGGGGCGGCCTCTGTAGTCGAAGCCGTCCGAAAGGCGTGGCCCCGCCACCTTATGGTGAAGCTTTCGCCCAACGTTACCTCAATCACCGATATAGCCAAAGCCGTCGAAGCCGCAGGTGCCGACAGTGTATCACTGATTAACACGCTCCTGGGCATGGCCGTTGACATCGAACGCCGCCGCCCGGTTCTTTCTACTGTCACTGGCGGTCTGTCAGGACCGGCGGTAAAACCCGTTGCCGTACGCATGGTATGGCAGGTGGCTCATGCCGTATCGATTCCAGTCGTAGGTCTCGGTGGCATTGTAAACGAACGCGACGCTATCGAATTCCTTATGGCAGGAGCATCGGCCATTCAGGTCGGCACCGCCAATTTCATCAATCCCGCCGCTACAGTCAACATACTCGACGGCATCACCGCGTGGTGCGACAGCCACGGCGTGGAGCGCATCAGCGACATCATAGGTATAATCTGAAAATTTTTATTTTCTTACCGAAGCGAACTGCATGCGGTACATCAGTGCCGTGAGGTCGATTATCGGCAAAGGACGGAAACGCAGGGGTGTATCGGCGGTGCGAACTGCTATTACACCCCTGAGGGCTCCTACGGCCATGCCGAGCATGGTGCTCATCACTTTGCCTGACACCACATAATCCTCACCCTGCAGAGCGAGTATGGCGCCAAGCCCGGGAACCTCGAAATTGACAACGACCGCGCATGTGAACACTCGTGTGCGTATGAAGTCGAACACTCCTATATACGAGCACGACACAACAAGCGAAATAATCGAACGCTCGATGTCGGGCACAGCCCGCACATTGAGGTCCACATTAAGGGGTGTATGCCCGAGATGGCGGAGAGCACGGCGGTTGAAAGCCGTTGCGCCTTTCACCTCGCTTACCGACACGAGGCTTATATTTACTTCAGTTTCTTCCATAGTAGTAAGGCGCTTGCTGCGCGTGTGCAAATGTATGAATAATTTTGCTTTTTATTCCTAAAGAAAATATAAAAAAACTATCACATTCCTCTTCCTGATTTATATTCGGTCCAGTTATCACTGTAAACATGTAATTTATGAAGAGAGAATATCTTTTTCCACTTCAGCCTCAGCAGGTAGCAGAGGCCGCACAACAACTGCTCCGCACCGACATCCCGGGCAATAAAGCACGCTCAATCACTCCGAAGATGCTTGCCTGCATTCTCGGTAAAAGCGTAGAAAGACTCGGAGAAATCGGAGCTTTCCTCGACGACAACGGATGCCTGAGCATCAGCGCCCAAGAAAATCCGACAGGCTATTGGTGGCTGTTGCGCGACTGCCAGGCGTTGGCAGCGCTGCTCTGCGCATCTGCAGCCCTTTACAGACGCTCAAAAGCCCACATCGAGACAATGAAACGATATGAGGCCGCGGCCGATGAGATTGCCCGAGAAATAGTCAGGAGCGTACTCGCCGAAGATACAGACACCACGACACAAGCCCCCTCACAATGAGATAAGCATCAAAGGCAAGCCACAGGCAGTGATTGCCCATGTGACTGTGCAGAGAGAAGTAAAGGGCAAAAAAGACTATCAGAGCCACCGACATCGCGGCAAGCATATAGCGCGTATATGTGAGACCTACGAATATTCCGTCCCACAGAAAGGCGAGGAAGCCGCATAATGGAACAGCCACACACCACGGCAGATAGCGCCGCGCGCACTCCACTACCCCACGGTCCTCCGTAAGGACTGATACAAAAGCCTCACCGGCAATCAGATATATCACCGAAAATATCAGGGCACAGAGCACTCCCGCCAGCAGAAGCTCGCGTATAAGACTCTCCAGGCCCCGCCCCGGGTTCTGCCGGAGCCCCGCCTGCGACGCGCCGGCGTATTTGCCTGCAAGAGCCTCGCCGGCATATGCAAAGCCGTCCATAAAATACGAAAATAATATGAAAAGCTGCAGCAGAACGGCATTTGCAGCCAGTATCACCGGCCCCTGCAACGCACCGGCATGCGTAAACCAGAGAGTGACAGTGACGAGACAGCACGTACGCAGAAATATATCGGCGTTTATACGGAAAAACGACAACAGTTCATGCCGCTCAAGCACTTTGCGGAGCGGTTGCAGTGCCGGACGGTATCGTCTCATAATAATCACGGCTCCGAGGAGTACTCCGGCCCACTGCGCCGTAAGCGTGCCCGTGGCGACACCCTCTATTTTCCAGCCAACGCCGAAAACAAGCACAAGACTCGTCACTATATTGGCGACATTGATAAAGATTGACACCCACATGGCCGAGCGCGAATCCTGCATGCCAACAAACCAGCCCATAATGGCATATGAGGCCATTACCGCCGGCGCGCCCCATATGCATATGCGGAAATAGCTGTCGGCAAGCGCAGCCGTGTCTCCGTCCGCATCCATGAAGCCCAGCACAACACTGCATATGGGCCGGGAGAGAGCAATAAGCACGAGCCCGACAGCGACACCGATAATCAGTGCACGGAACAATATGGTATCACAACGGCTGCGGTTACCGGCGCCGTAGGCCTGCGCCGTAAGACCGCTCGACCCCATGCGCAAGAAATTGAAGAGCCAATAGAGCATGTTGAATATCGTACCGCCGACGGCAATCGCGCCGATATACACGGCATTGCCTATGTGTCCTGTTATGGCCACGTCGACAAGACCCAATACCGGAGTTGTCAGGTTCGAGATGATTGCCGGCAGGGCAATCGCAACTATTTCGGAGCGGTGAAGCAGACGCATTGGCTCACGATTATTTAGGAATGGGATAATGACACGGAGGGGGGCATGATAATCATGCCCCCCTCCGTGTCATTATCGTATTATTTAGCCTTTTTGGCAGCGAGATACAGATAGAGTATCAGTGCTGCGTAAGCGACAACACCGAGAATCTGAGGCGTGAAGTCCATGCCGTTCGAAGGCACTTCGGCACCGCAGAAAATGGTTATTGCAGCGAATACACCGAAGAGTGCGCCGCCGGCAATGAGGCCCGAAGCAATCAGGGTGCCGCGGTCAGTGCGCCGACGGGCCAGTTCCTTGTCTTTGCTGCTGCGGCCCACAAAGTAGTTGATGAGACCGCCCACGAGCATGGGAGTATTGAGCTGCAGGGGCAGGAACATACCGAGACAGAAAGCAAGCGCGGGGACGCCGAGCCAGTTGAGAATCAGGGCGAGAACGGCACCGGTGATATAGAGTGTCCAGGGAGTCGCGCCGCCCATCATCATCGGCTCAATCACTTTGGCCATTGCATTGGCCTGGGGAGCGGCCATAGCGTCGGGACCCGTGAAGCCATATACCTGGTTAAGCATCAGCATCACACCGCCCACGGTTGCTGCGGATACGAGAGTGCCGAGGAATTTCCAGCTCTCCTGTTTCTTGGGAGTGGAACCGAGCCAGTAGCCGATTTTGAGGTCGGTGACAAAGCCGCCGGCCATAGACAGAGCCGTACATACCACGCCGCCTAAAACCATTGAGGCCACGATGCCCGAGGTGCCGTTAAGGCCGATTGCAACGAATACACCCGATGCGATAATCAGGGTCATAAGGGTCATGCCGCTGACGGGGTTGCTGCCCACTATGGCAATAGCATTGGCAGCCACCGTAGTGAAAAGAAAAGCGATAATTGTGACAACAATCCATGCGATGAACGCCTGCCAGAATGTATGAATCACGCCGAACCAGAAGAAAAGCAGCACACCGATAAGGGCAAGCGCCGAGAAGTAGGCGATATGCTTCATGGAGATATCGGTCTGCCAGCGTACGGTCTTGCTTTCGCCCGCATTGCCTTTGAGCTCGCGCGATGCAAGGCCGACGGCCTGACCGATGATGCTGCGGCTCTTTACAATGCCGATAATGCCGGCCATGGCGATACCGCCGATGCCTATCATGCGTGCATATTCAGAGAAAATCTCGCCGGGCCCCATGGCGGCGATTTCAGCCGAGCCGTAGGTACCCATAAGAGGAATTATGAACCACCATACGAAAATCGAGCCGGCGAAAATCACGAAGGCATATTTCAGACCCACGATATATCCCAGACCGAGTACGGCGGCACCGCTGTTGCATGAGAAAGCGAATTTAAATTTGTCAGCAAGTGTCTGGCCCCACGAATAGGCTGTGGTGGTAAGCACCTCGGACCACCAGCCGAATGTAGCCACGATATAATCGTAGATACCGCCGATAAGCGACGCTATCACAAGCAGCTTGGCCTGGCCGCCGTCGGACGACTTGGCGCTCTGACCGCTGATAAGCACCTGAGTGGTGGCCGTTGCCTCCGGGAAAGGATATTTGCCGTGCATGTCCTTCACGAAATATTTGCGGAAGGGGATAAAGAACAATATGCCGAGCACACCGCCGAAGAGCGAGCTGAGAAATACTTCGAGGAAGTTGACTGCGATTTCGGGATGTGTGGCCTGAAGTATGTAAAGTGCCGGAAGTGTGAAGATTGTACCTGCCACTATCACGCCCGAGCAGGCGCCGATTGACTGGATAATCACGTTCTGACCCAGAGGATTCTCCTTCTTAAGCCATCCCGAGAGACCCACCGCGATAATTGCGATAGGTATGGCCGCCTCGAATACCTGACCTACCTTAAGGCCCAGATAAGCGGCTGCCGCACTGAATACAACAGCGAGAATAAGACCCGTAGTGACTGAGTAGACAGTAACCTCCTTGTATTCACGGGCCGGATGCATCACAGGACGGTACTCTTCGTCCTTGCCGAGCTCGACGAAAGCGTTTTCGGGAAGGTCGACGGGGTCGACATCCTCGACAGGGATGTCGTAGTGTTGGTCGGTTTTCTTCATGGGACTATTTATTTCTTAGGAATTTTCAGTTTCTGACCCACGTCGAGGCGGTCTCCGGCCATATTGTTAGCCTTACGGAGAGCTTCAACGCTTACGCCGTAACGTTTGGCGATTTTTGAGAGGTTGTCGCCGCGGCGCACTTTATGGGTTGAAGGAGTGGTGGCCGCCGCGGTCTTTTTAGGCTTTTCGGCAGCCTTGTCATTTTTCTTAGCTGCCTTCTTCTCAGCCTTGGGCTGTCCGGCCTGAGGTTCAGGCTCGCCGTCGGCATCGACATCCTCATGGGCCGGTGCGGCTTCCGGGGCGAAAGCATTTGTCACCGTACCTACGGCAGTGGTGTCGGCAGGGGTTTCTCCCGCGGCTTCAGCCGCATCCTTCAGCAGTCCCTCAGCTTTGGCCTCGTCGACTGTGACGGGTGCCACAATCTGCGAACTGTCAATCGGCGTAACCTCCGGTTCCTCCGCCGGAGCAGGTTTATAGCGGCGCCGAGTGGTGACAATCTTAAGATTTTTACCAGCTACGGCTCTCTTGCCCAGCTTATTGTATTTGCGGAGAGTTGCAACCGTGATACCGTAGCGCTTGGCGATTTTGGTGAAAGTCTCGCCTTTGCGCACCTTATGATACTGCACCACCTCTTCCTCATAATATTCGCCTTTCGCATCACGGCCGGTCACAGCGCCCGACGAAGGCTCTACAATACCTCTTCGGGCATATTTGCCTGCATCATGGTTCACAATCGAGTCTTCATTGGCTATATAGGCATATACCTGCAGCGACGGAAGCACCAGTGAGTACGGGCGGATATCACCGGGAATAACATCCTTGCGGAACTGCGGGTTGAGCGCGCGTATTTCATCCATCGGAATTCCCATCACATCGGATATCTGCTGAAAATGCACGCGGCGGTTAACGTGAACACTGTCCACCACAAGAGGGCGTCGTGCGAGCGCCGGCGATATATTGTGTTCCTTATGATAGTTCATTATGTAATTCGCGGCAATAAAGGCAGGCACGTACCCGCGGGTCTCGGAGGGAAGGAAGGGATATATTTCCCAGAAATCGTGCTTGCCTTCCTCCAGACGGCGCAGAGCCTTGTTGACGTTGCCCGGGCCGCAGTTATAGGCGGCAATCGCGAGTGACCAGTCGCCGAACATCTCATAGAGCTGCTTGAGATATCTGGCGGCAGCTTCCGAAGCCAGATACGGGTCGCGGCGCTGGTCGACGAGCGAATTCACCTCGAGGTCGAGGCCCGAAGCCGTAGCCGGCATGAACTGCCACAGACCGGCCGCACCGGCCCTCGACACAGCCGTAGGCACGAGCGCCGACTCAATCACCGGCAGATAGCGGAGTTCCAGAGGCATGCCGTTGCGTTCGAGGGCTTCCTCGAAAATCGGCATATAATAGAGACTGAGGCCGAGCATGTTCTCCACAAGCTGCTTGCGGCCCGCATAGTAGCGGATAGTGTTCTTCACCACAGAGTTGAGGGGCATCTCAATCACTGTAGGCAGCGCCTGCAGGCGTTGCAGGAGCACTTCATCCGACAGGTCGCCAGAGTCCTTGCTGTCGGCATCGTAGTCGAGCACAGCATAGTTTTTCAGATACCAGCCCTCGAGCATGGCCTTTGTGTCGGTTTCGGCACTGCGGGGCACTATGGTTGCGGGTTCCTTGATTGTCTTGTCGGAGACGGTAAGTACCGACTGAGCCGCGGCCGGCAGAAGAGCGGCTGCGGCTGCGGCGACTATTAGGAATTTTGCGAAAGTATTCATCGGTGTATAAGATGTTTCAGAGAGTTCAGAAGTTAAAGGCCCAGCTGAGTCCCAGCGCGGGCTTCTGCCGTAAATCGGATGGGAACACTGCCGGCGACCAGTCGAGCGACAAATCAGGGGTGATGTCGAAATGCGACAGCGATGCGTCGACATAAGCGTCGACCATCGCTACCAGATATACACCCACCATGGCTATGATACAGAGGTCACGGTTGCGTCTGAAATAATTCTTGCGCGACTGCAGCACGTTTGTAAGCCACGTACGGTCGAGGTCGCTTTCCTTCACATTGGGCGGAAAGAAATCCATGTACGACTTTGTGTCGGGGTCGTTGTCCATTATGTCGCGGTAAGCCTTGGTGTAGTCTGCAAGCATATTGTTGTTCCACGATGTAGCATAGCCAAGGCCCATGTACGCGCCTATCACAATAGGCAGCTTCCAGTAGCGGCGGTTGTAGAGCTGTCCCAGACCGGGGAAAAGCGCCGACATCCACACGGCACGCGTAGGGTCGGGATTGAATTCGCTGTCGCGTGGCTCCCAGCGGTCGTAAGGCGACTCCTCGGGGCCGAACAGCACCGAGTCGGGCAACTGGTCGAGCGAGCCCGCGATTTCAGCATCGCCGAGATGCACCACGACACTGTCGGGCGCGGCTGCTATGGTATCGGTGACGTTGCGATTGTTGCGCACAGGCATGTGCCGCTCCTGGGCAGAAGCCGCAAATGCCAGCACCGCCACGACAACACACACCGCGAATCGCATAAAACCCCTGTGACGTTCAATCGCGGCTATTGTCATCTTGTTGCTTTAAGGAATCGAAGAGTGTGATGAGACGCTCAAGTTCCTCCTCGCTTTTGAAGGGGAAAGTGATGCGGCCGCGCCCCTGTTTGTCACAGGAGAACTGCACCGGTGTGCGGAATGCTGCCGACAGATGACGCTTGAGCACATCGAAGTCGCTCGACTGGTATCGCGGCTCAGCTGTCTTGGCCTGCACACCTTTGCCGGCGTTCTCATAGGCTTTTGCAAGTTCCTCCACACGGCGTACCGACAAACCTTGCTTAAGTATTTCATTATAGAGCTTGAGCTGCAGTGCAGGGTCGGAAATGGTTAGCAGCGCACGCGCATGTCCCATGTCGACACGCTTGTCGCGCAGACCAAGCTGCACTTCGGCCGGCAGACGGAGCAGCCGGAGGAAGTTGGCTATGGTGGCGCGTTTCTTGCCTATGCGCTCGCTCAGCGCTTCCTGAGTCAGACTGTACTGCTCGATAAGCTTGCGGAATGTCAGGGCGATTTCTATGGCGTTGAGGTCCTCGCGCTGGATATTCTCGATGAGGGCCATCTCTGTCAGCTCGGCATCGTTGGCGGTGCGTATATATGCCGGCACAGACTGGAGGCCTGCCATGAGGGCGGCGCGGTAACGGCGCTCTCCGGCGATTATCTGATATGAGTCTGGGCCGGTCTTGCGGAGCGAGAGCGGCTGTATTATGCCAATCTGACGGATTGAGGCGGCGAGTTCTTCAAGAGCTTCGTCGTCGAAATTCGTTCGCGGCTGG
The DNA here is from genome assembly GCA_910587355.1 of uncultured Muribaculaceae bacterium. GTDB lineage: Bacteria > Bacteroidota > Bacteroidia > Bacteroidales > Muribaculaceae > CAG-873. The sequence goes on along the minus strand of CAJUKF010000021.1, from coordinate 22,861 downwards.
TCGGGATTGGGCGATATGGCCGACAGCGGTATGTCGTTGATTGCAGACGAACCGCTTGCAGGCTCGTCGTCCATTGATATGAGCGAATCAAGGCCTCGCCCGAGAGCATTACGTTTTCCGGACATTAGCTTGCGCGTTTTAGACTTTTACGGTTTTTAGCAATGAGTTCTTTTGCAAGAAGCACGTGGCTTGTGGCGCCGCGGCTCTCTGAGTCGTAGAGCAAAGCGGGCAGCCCGTGGCTCGGAGCCTCGCTCAGACGTATGTTGCGGGGTATCACGGTGTCGAACACCATCTCGGCAAAATGACCTTTCAGTTCCTCGTAAATCTGGTTGGCCAGACGGAGACGGGCATCGTACATCGTGAGCAGGAAACCTTCAATCTGAAGGGCCGGATTGAGCCGCGACTTGATGATACGGATTGTGTTCAGGAGCTTGCTGATGCCCTCGAGAGCGAAATACTCGGCCTGAACCGGAATTATCACGGAGTCGGCTGCTGTAAGCGCATTCACGGTGATGAGGCCCAGCGACGGAGAGCAGTCGATGAGAATGAAATCGTACTTTTCCTTTACCGGAGCAAGCAGATGCCCGAGCACACGCTCACGGTCGGGTTTGCTGATAAGTTCGATTTCGGCGCCGGCGAGATTGATGCTCGACCCCACAAGAAAAAGGCCGTCCATGCACGTAGGAACTTCCGAGCCATCCACAGGATAATTGTCGACCATACACTCGTAGATTGACGAGGAGAGAGTACGGGGGTCGATGCCGTAGCCCGAAGTGGCGTTGGCCTGCGGGTCTGCGTCGATGATGAGAACTTTTTTACCCTCAGCGGCAAGCGATGCGGCAAGATTTATTGTCGTGGTCGTCTTGCCCACGCCGCCTTTCTGATTGGCAATTGCTATGATTTTTCCCATACAATAAGAGATGTGAGAGATTATTGTGCAAAGTAAACGTTTTTTTGTGAAACGCCAAAATATTGTTCCACGAAAACACGCCTTTTTGTTGATAACTCACAAAAATGTTGAAAACTCGCACTTTCAGCCATCTCCACGCATGGAAATGATTTAACGATGCAACAGGCGACTCAATCCGTACGAGGCCTGCGACGGAGCCACATACGCAGTCGGTCGACGCCAGCTTTCCCGAGTATCACAAGGGCCATATACTGGCAGGCCTTGGCCAGCCCGAAGAAAACCGTCCACAGCACACCTTTGGTCACCGGGGAGAGAGGCAGCAGCATCTGGGCGAACGACAGCACATAACAGAGAACGCATAAAGCACCGACAACAACTCCGGCTCTGAACGACAGAGACCGGAGATATTGCAAGAGTCGTGTAACCAGGCGCTTCACTTAATCTACAAACCGGATTTTCGCTTCGTCGCGCGGACGGGCCTCAGGCGTCTCGGCCGGGAAACCGAAACCTATCGCATAAAGAAGCGTATATCCCTCGGAGAAATTCAGTTGCGAAAGATAATCTGCCGCGCTCTCCGAGTTCATAAATGATACCGGCCCTCCCAGGCAACACGAGCCAATGCCCATTGACCATGCGGCAAGAATCATATTCTCGCCCAGCAGACCGCAGTTCACGCCGGAATACGCACTCTCAGGCGCTGCGATGAACACAACTGTCGGTGCATTGCGGAACATGTTTCTGAATCCTGAGTTCAATGCCATATCCGGATTTGCCTTGACGAAAAGTGCTGTCACGCCGTCGATAAAGTCAGGATTATCCACAATGCGTATTTCCCACTCCTGGCGGTTCATGGCATTGGGTGCGTTGATGCCGCATCGGGCAATCAGCTCCATAGTATCGCGCGGCACCGGACGTGCCAGATAATCGCGCACGCTGCGCCGGCTCATAATGGTTTCAATAACAGCATCTGCCCTGTCTGCTCCGGCTGCTGGCTTTTCACAGTCGGTATTCCCGCTGCATGAACCAAACACGGCAGCAAGAACCGCTCCAAGCCCCAGTAATTAAAAAAAATTCATTTCTCTTCAACGTATTGATTTATTTGGTGCAAAGGTAAGTATAAACCCGGGCATAAACAAATTCCGCACAAGACTCTCTACGCAAGACTCTCTACAATCACAGAAAAACACTTTTTAAGGCATTTATAATTAGTATGTCAAAAATTTTTCAGAACTTTGCAGTCGCAATTGATGCGGCCTACTCTCTGCCGCCCCTGAATCTAAGTATATTTATGCAGCTTACAGCAGATATCATAGCCGGACATATCGGTGGCACAGTCGAAGGCGACCCCACCGCAGCAGTGAGCGACTTCGCAAAAATCGAAGAAGCCCGGCCCGGCCAGATTACCTTTCTGGCTAATCCGAAATACACCCATTATATCTACTCTACCCGCGCATCCATTGTGCTCGTAGGCCGTGACTTCGTGGCGGAAGAGCCCGTATCGGCAACCCTTATCCGCGTCGACGACCCCTATTCGGCTCTCGCCGAGCTGATGAATGTCGCCGCCAAGGCACTCCGCCCCTCGCCAGAAGGCATTGAGGAAGGCTGCCACATCGCTCCCGGTGTGGAGGTGCCCGACGGCTGCTACATCGGCGCTTTCGCCTACGTAGCACCCGGAGTGAAGCTGGGCAAGAATGTGAAAATATATCCGCAGGCTTACATCGGCCACGGTGCTGTAATAGGCGACGACACAATAATTTATCCGGGAGCCAAAATATATTACGGCTGCCGCATAGGCGCACGCTGCATAATCCATGCCGGTGCTGTGATTGGTGCCGACGGCTTCGGTTTCGCTCCCGACGCGCAGGGTGTATACCACAAAATCGAGCAGCTCGGCATCGTCCAGATTGACGACGACGTGGAAATCGGCGCCAACACCACAATAGACCGCTCGACAATGGGACGCACCCACATAAGCCGCGGCGTGAAGCTCGACAACCTCATCCAGATTGCCCACAACGTCGAAGTAGGCCACGACACCGTCATGGCATCGCAGGCAGGCGTCGCAGGCTCGACCCGAATCGGCTCGAACTGCATGTTCGGAGGACAGGTAGGCATCGCAGGTCATATCACTGTGGGCGACCGTGTCGTAGTAGGTGCCCAGAGCGGTATTCCCAACTCGGTAGACTCAGACTGCCGCATCATGGGCTCGCCGGCAATCCCGGCGCTCGCCTATGCCCGGAATACAGCCGCCGCAAAGAACCTTGCCGACATGTACCGCCGGCTCAACCGGCTTGAGAGCACCGTCAACGAGCTTAAGAAATAAACCAATCACCATATACAAGTCGCAATGAAGCAGATAACCCTAAACGGCGAATTTACCCTCAAAGGCAAAGGCCTCCACACAGGCGAGACCATTGAGGCTACGTTCTGTCCGGCTCCAGATAACCACGGTTATAAAATACAGCGCACCGACATCGAAGGTCAGCCCGTAATCGACGCCCTGGCCGAAAACGTCATATCCACCAACCGCGGCACCGTAATCGGCAAAGGCGATATCACCGTAAGCACTATCGAGCACGCCATGTCCGCACTCTACGCCCTCGGCGTGGACAACTGCCTGATTAAGCTCGACGGCCCCGAGATGCCGATTCTCGACGGGAGTGCCAAGCCTTTCTATGACTCGATTCTCTCTGTCGGCCTGGTCGAACAGACTCAGGACAAAGACTTCTATTATGTAAGACACAAAATCGAAGTGGTCGACCCGGAGACAGGCTCAAAACTCATGTGCCTCCCCGACGATGAGTTCAGCCTTGACGTGAAGGTTAACTTTGATTCGGAAGTGCTCGCCAACCAGTACGCCACACTTGACCATATGAGCGACTTCGGCCAGGAAATCGCAGCAGCACGCACATTCGTATTCGTGCGCGAGATAGAACCTCTGCTTCATGCCGGTCTTATCCGCGGCGGCGACCTCGACAATGCAATAGTGATATACGAGCATCCAAAAACACAGGAAGAGCTCGACCACCTCGCCGACCTCATGGGCGTGCCTCATCACGACGCAAAGGTATTCGGCTACATCAACGAGCGTCCGCTCTTCGCACCCAACGAGCCCGCACGCCACAAACTTATGGACCTTATCGGTGACATGGCTCTCATAGGCCGTCCCTTCAAAGGCCGCATCATCGCCACCAAGCCCGGACACACAATCAACACCCAGCTTGCCAAGGCTATACGCAACGACATCAAACGCCGAGAAATTCAGGCGCCGATTTACAATCCGAACGCCGAGCCGCTGATGGACAACAACGAAATCCGCCGCTGCATACCTCACCGCTACCCCATGCTTCTTGTCGACAAGGTGATTGACAAAACTGACAACTACATTGTCGGCATCAAGAATGTCACCACCAACGAACCGTTCTTCCAGGGACACTTCCCCCAGGAGCCCGTTATGCCCGGTGTGCTTCTTGTCGAGGCCATGGCCCAGACAGGCGGTCTGCTTGTGCTCAGTGTAGTCGACGAGCCCGAACGCTACTCGACTTACTTTATGAAAATCGACAATGTGAAGTTCCGTCAGAAAGTAGTTCCGGGCGACACTCTCATTTTCCACGTATCGTTCATGACTCCGCTGCGCCGCGGCATGGCCGTGATGAAAGGCCGTGCGTTCGTAGGAGATAAAATAGTGTGCGAGTGCGAGTTCATGGCTCAGATTATCAAGAATAAGTGATGAATAACAATTTTGTCTGCATAAATTCAGGCGCAAAAATCGGCGCCAATGTGGAAATCGGTCCTTTCACCACTATCGACGACAATGTTGAAATCGGTGATGGTTGCCACATAGGCTCCAATGTCACCATTCTTTCCGGTGCGCGCATCGGCAAGAACGTCACCATCTTCCCCGGTGCCGTCATAAGCGCCATTCCTCAGGACCTCAAATTCCGCGGAGAGGACACCCAGGCCTACATAGGCGACAACACCGTGCTGCGTGAATGCGTCACCGTAAACCGCGGCACTGCTGCCAAAGGACGCACCGTCGTAGGCTCAAACTGCCTCATCATGGCCTACAGCCATGTCGCCCACGACTGTATCATAGGCAACAACGTCATCATAAGCAACGCCTCGCAGCTCGCCGGCGAAGTCGAGGTCGATGATTTCGCAGTGATTGGCGGTGGCAGCCTCGTGCATCAGTTCTGCCACATCGGCACACATGTGATGCTACAGGGCGGAGCGCTTGTAAACAAAGACATTCCGCCTTTTGTCAAGGCTGCCCGTGAGCCCATCAGCTACACAGGCATCAACTCGATTGGTCTTCACCGCCGCGGCTTCTCTGCTGAAGCCATAGCATGCATACAGGATATATACCGTATGATTTATGCATCCGGACTCAATGTCACCGATGCGGTGGCACGCGTCGAGGCAGAAGTTGAGCCCTCGCCCGAGCGCAACATAATCCTCAGCTTCATACGCAGTTCCCAGAGGGGAATAATCCGCGGCTGACATCTTTTATAAGTATGGCCGGAGGGTCTGTCGCTCATCTTATCCATAAAAGATGAGAGGAAAGTCCGGGCAACAAAGAGCACCATATTTTCTAACGGAAAGCTATCGGTAACGGTAGGGTTCAATGTGACAGAAAACAACCGCCTCCACTCGGAGGCAAGGGTGAAAAGGTGAGGTAAGAGCTCACCGGACGCCACAGCGATATGGCGTGCCGCACAACCTATGGGTTGCAAGGTCAAGTATACCGGCATTCAAGGGCTGCTCGTCCATTGCCGGGGGGTAGACTGCTCACCGCTCTCCATGTGAGAGCCAGATAAATGACAGACGGAGCGCCGCATCTCGTCTCTGTACGAAAGTACGCGCTTCACATAACCCGGCTTATACGCCGACCATACTTTTTTACCACAAAAGGCTGTTTATGGCCTTCTTGATTATCAATCAACGCAATGCGTTGAACTACTTGTACGGACGTGCCTTTGGCAGGTATCAATTGAACGACGAGCAAAAATGCTAATACAGATTATTTAGCATCGAAACTTTTGATACGTGCCAGAGGCACGTCCGTACATTCAGCATGATGCTATGCATCATTTAAATTTTCAGATATATCAATCAGCATATTCCCTTCAGAAATATGACAGAAAAAGACGACAGAATCACCGCTCCCGCCACCGATGACAACGGCAACACCATAATCGTGACGGCCATTACGGATGTAGCCAAATTCCGCTCAAAGCCTAAATATTCGATTCGTGTTGAAATAACCCTTCCGTATTCAGCCGACAAACTCGGTTTTCCGGAAACGAAAGATGCCGAACTGCTTGAGACAATCACCGCTAATTTTGAAAAGCTTCTCAAAGGCAAAAACACAGCCGTCCTCACAGGCATTTATACCGGTGCATGCGAGCGCAACTGGGTCTTCTATACGTTCAGCACCGAGATTTTCAACCGCTTCCTCAATTACGCACTGGCCGATTTGCCGCTGCTGCCTCTGCGGATTACTGCCGAAAACGACCCCGACTGGGCAGAATACGACGAAATGCTAGAAACCGTGGCACCTGTATGATGACAACATCATGCCGCCTATGTACGGACGTGCCTTCGGCACGTATCGACTGAGACCCGGGCAAAAAGCTAATTATAAACTTATTGGCATCTGGACTTTTTGATACGTGCCGAAGGCACGTCCGTACAGGGATGTCAACGCTTTGCGTTGATTATTTCTTTCTGTCAGATAGAGAGGCGGCGCAGAGTGCCGAGAAGCTCGCGGTTAATAGGCTTGTCATTCTTGATAGCCTTTGAGAAAGGCACGTAAACGATTTCGTCGTTCTTGATGCCAATCATCACATTGCGCTGGTCTTCCATAAGAGCATCGATAGCGGCCGCACCCATACGCGATGCGAGAATACGGTCGTGAGCCGTCGGCGAACCGCCGCGCTGAAGGTGTCCGAGAATCGACACACGCACATCGTAGCCCGGGTACTCGTTCTTCACACGCTCGGCGAGACCCATAGCACCGCCGGTGACAGGGCTTTCGGCAACGAGAACAATCGACGAGTTCTTGCTCTTGCGGAAACCGTTCTGAATGAGCTCAGCCAACTGGTCGACCTCGGTGGATATTTCGGGGATGATAGCGGCCTCAGCACCCGATGCAATAGCACCGTTGAGAGCGAGGAAGCCGGCATCGCGACCCATTACCTCTATAAAGAAAAGACGCTCGTGGCTCGTGGCCGTGTCGCGGATTTTATCCACACACTGCATGATAGTGTTGAGTGCCGTATCATAGCCGATTGTGGTATCGGTGCCGTAAAGGTCGTTGTCGATAGTACCGGGCAGACCGATAATGGGAATATTGAACTCGTTTGCGAAAATGCGGGCGCCGGTGAGCGAGCCGTCACCGCCAATCACTACAAGAGCGTCGATTTCATGACGGCGCAGTACATCGTGGGCGAGCTGACGGCCTTCGGGAGTCATGAACTCCTTGCAGCGCGCCGTTTTCAGAATAGTGCCGCCCTGCTGAATGATATTCGACACATTCTGAGTGCGAAAATCAACTATCTCATCGGTTATCAGACCCTTGAAGCCGCGGTAAATGCCCTTTACCTTAAGACCGCTGAAAATAGCCGAACGCGTCACCGCACGGATAGCGGCGTTCATGCCCGGAGCGTCACCTCCTGACGTAAGAATTCCTATACATTTAATTTCCGACATACATTCTAATGCTTTATTCAAGCAGCAAAGTTAGCAATAAATATTAAACCGCCGTTTCTTTTTAGAAATTTTAGCGTAAAGATATTTCACACAAAAATGCCGGAGAACTAATGCTGGTAAAGATAGCGCTTTATCGAGCGTTTGGGCGTTTTCTCGAACTCCTCGGAATAGATTTTATAACCTGAAATCTGACTGTATGCCGGCAGTTCGGGATTAAGCTTGTCGATATTATCTTTCATCTGCGCGTCAATCTGCTCCATGGAGAGGCCCTGTCGGCTCGCAGTCTCAATATCGGGATAAATCAGCGCAATGAGCTTTCCGTCGCGGTCGACGACTATTGACTCGGCCACATAAGGCATATTATTGAGTTTCTGTTCGATTTCCTCGGGATAGATATTCTGACCCGACGGACCGAGTATCATGTTCTTGTCGCGTCCGCGGATATAAATGAAGCCATCTTTATCGAGCTGACCAATGTCGCCGGTATTCATCCAGCCGTCGCTGTCGAACGATGACTTTGTTGCTTCGCTGTTCTTGTAATAGCCCTGCATCACGTTGTCGCCTTTGACCCATATGAGGCCGGGAATGTGCTCGGGGTCAGCCGAATCGATGCGCACATGCATACGGTCGACTGCGCGTCCGCAGGCTCCCTGACGGTTTTCACTCCAGGGCGCGTAAGCAATGAGAGGACCGCACTCGGTCATGCCGTAGCCGACGGTATAGGGGAAGTGAATGCGGCGCAAAAATGTCTCGACATCCTTATTGAGGCCTGCGCCTCCGATAATCAGTTCTTTGAGCTGTCCGCCGAAAGCGGCAATCAGTTTCTCGCGTATGGCGTTGTCGAGCTTGTCGTCGACAAACGGAACGTGCATAAGCACTTTCATCAGGGGTTTGTCGAGCATGGGAAAAACCTTTGTCTTTACTATTTTCTCTATAACGAGAGGCACAGTAATGACAAGCTTGGGATGCACCTGCGCGAAAGCATCCATGATTATTTTGGGCGAAGGAGTGCGCGTGAGAAAGGAGATATGGCAGCCTTTGACAAACGGATGCAGGAACTCGAAGGCGAAACCGAACATATGAGCCAGAGGCAACATGCACACAATGCCGTCGCCGGGCTTGAGGAAGTTGAGACCGTCAATCGAGAACTGGATGTTTGACCACAGGGAGCGGTAGCTGAGCATCACGCCTTTCGAGAAACCGGTCGAGCCGGATGTATAGTTGACAACCGCGAGGTCGTCGGGCTCCATGTGGCGGTAAACGACATCGTCCGGAGTGAAGCGCTCGGGATATTTGTCACCGAAAAGACGGTTGAGATTCTCGCGTGCGTGAGTGAGTTTCTTACTGCGCGAGAAAAGCAGCGAATAATCGCTGATTTGAACGGCGCCGCGTATGTCGCACATGCTCTCATGGTCGAGATTTTCCCATATGGACGAATCCACAAAGAAAAGCTTTGCCTCGGAGTGGCAGACAAGATGATGAACGTTGTCGGGCTTGAAGTCGTGAAGAATTGGTACAGTGACAGTGCCGTAAGTAAGGGACGCAAGAGCAGCGATGGCCCACTGGGCCGAGTTGCGCCCGCAGAGCGCTATTTTGTCACCGGGCCTGAGGTCGGCATTCTCGAACAGAAGATGCAGCTTAGCTACTTTGCGAGCCACATCGCGATACTGAAACGACTGGCCTTTAAAGTCGGTGAGCGCCAGCAGTTCCCAGTTATGTTTTAAACTTTGTTCGATATACGATACCAGATTGTCCTGAACTTCCATAAGCAGTTTTAATTTAACGATTGCAAATTTACAACAAATCCACGATTCTTTTGTGCTGTCGTCCGGCAACTATATGCATTGTTGCGGCAAAAATTTATTTATTTGAAGCAAAAGAGCGCCATCTATGCTGACTTCATGTGCATTGGCTTTAAATAAAGTCGTATTTTTGCAAAAAATATAATTATGCTGATATCTCTTCAAGCGCTGCGCGGTATTTTCGCCATATTCATATTTCTGAATCATGCAGCCGGCTTTGATGCCGGGGGTGATGTAGGAGTGGCTTTCTTTTTCATTCTCAGCGGCTTTGTTCTATGCAACAGATACGAGTCGAGAATATGTGAGCGACAGATAAGTTTCCGGAGGTTTCTGACCCGCCGTGTCACAAAGATTTATCCGCTGCATCTGCTGTGTTTCGCTGCCGCTGTTGTCCTGCAGCTGAGAATCGTCGATTTTTCTTTGTTTCGCATATGGATGCTTAATCTTCTGCTGCTTCAGAGCTGGATTCCGAATCCCGATGTTTATTTCTCGGCTAACGCTGTATCGTGGTTCCTGTCCGACATACTTTTCTGCTATGCTGTTTTTCCTTTCATTGTCAGATATGTACGCAGCCGCAGAATGCCGGAGTTGCTTCGGTTCGCAGTTGTGCTTCTCGCAGTGTATTTCGCCGGGGTGTTTCTACTGCCCGACAGATTCAGCAACCCGATAGTTTACGTAAATCCGCTCTCACGTGTCTTCGACTTTATACTCGGCATCATTCTATGGCAACTATGGCATGATTATGGTAAAACGCAATTGTCGGCGAGAGCCGAGAGCATGTCGTTCGCGTCGAAATCGGCTGTCGAAATATCGTCGGCAGCCCTGCTGGCCGCCACATTCTTCGTTTACCCTCATGTTCCGGCCAATATTGCCACGGCTTCTCTCTGGTGGCTTCCGGCTATTGTTATAATATCTGTATTCACCGTCATGGACAAAGCCGGAGGCGCAGTGACGAGATTGCTTCAGGACAAATGGCTGCTGCGGTTCGGCGACATCAGTTTCGCTTTCTATATGATGCACTACCTTGTGATTCGTTATGCCGAGATTGCATATGACAAACTCGGATGGCCTCTGTCTCCGTGGACATTCCTGCCCTTTTGCTTTATTGTCACAGTATGCAGTTCGTATCTGGTATATCGTTATTACGAAAAGCCGGTCGAGAATTTGCTCCGTCACCGTACCCATGGTATCAAAAAAACGGCATGAACTGCAGTCTCCCGCAAATCACGCCGTCAAGAGTATGGTTTAGAATTCAGAAGTTGTAGCCGAGAGCAATTGCTACGTTGTTGTCGCGGAACTTGGCACCGTCACCATTTTTAAGCATATTGCACATACCGACTGTGCCGTAAACCTGAAGCACGTAGTTGCCCCATGTGCCGCCTACGCCGAAGCGCCAGCCGAGGTCGGCACGCTTGCAGATGCCGTCATCGGCGTAACAGTTGGCGCTGTTCGAAACACTCACTCCCGCGCCTTCGGCGTTTACATGCGTACGACCCGACAGACCGAGCGAAATCACGGGACCGGTGAATACAGAAATCGCGACAGGCTCGAAATCGAAACGATAACCGGCCACAAGAGGCGCACGGAAGCCAAAACGACGGACAGAGCCGCCGACTTTGTCGACCTGGGCGGCATCGCCCACCCATGCATTGACAAACGCATCCGAGAGCTTCATCGTATTGTAGTAAAGCGACACACCGGGCTCAAAGTAAAGATTTTTCCACAGAGGTATGTTGTATATACCGCCGATTTCAAACCCCGCAGCATTACTGAATGCGTCAAAACCATATCGGCCCTCGGTAATATCTGTCGGACATGAGATGTCGAGTGAAAGACGGGCTCCGAAATAGGCTCTGTTGTCGCTGCTTTCAAATATGTCACTTTGTGCGCGAAGAACGAAACCTGAAAGAAGAATCGCACAAAGCAAAATGACTGTTTTTCTCATATTGTTATGGTGATTTATAAGTTTATACGGTTGGAATCATATCGAACTCTCGATATGCCACACAAAAGCGCGCAGGCCGAGCTTGGGTCGCTCATCATTGAATTCACGCAGGCGGGTAAGCACAGAATCCACACGGCTGTCGTCGACCATTGTAATCACGGCCGACGCAAGCGAAGGCCATGCGTGCGAGCCGTAGTGAGGCTCGCCGTCCCTGCTGCCGCGGCCCGTAACCTGATTCCAGGCCGTGAATCCGCGGCAGTTCATACGCTCGAGCATATCTATGATTCTATCATAATGCGCCTGGTCGAAGGCGATGAAAATAGCTTTCATTATACTTGGTTTGAACGTTGTACGACAATTATTTTTTCGCGAGCAATGCCTGACGGTGCTTGCGTCGCGTATTCTTAACACCGCGAGAGGCGAATACGCAGTACAGCATCGGCACGAACAGCAGTGTAAGAATCGTGGAGAATGTAAGACCGCCGATAACGGCCATACCCATCGGGCGCCACATCTCCGCACCCTGACCCGAACCTACGGCCATAGGCACCATGCCCAGAATAGTGGTGAGCGATGTCATCACCACGGGACGAAGACGCGATTCGCCGCCGTTTATCACCGCACGGGTAATCGACATGCCTCGCTCACGGTTGAGAGATATATAGTCAATCAGCACAATACCGTTTTTAACAACTATACCAATCAGCATAATCGCGCCAATCATCGACATTACATTGAGCGTATGGCCCGTAAGCCAGAGTATGAGGAATACGCCCGAGAAGGCGAAAAGAAGCGATGTCATGATGATGGCCGGATAAGTGTAGCTCTCGAACTGAGCCGCCATGACGATATACACAAGTATGATAATCAGCACGGCGAGGGTGAGGAGGTCGCTGAACGAATCCTGCTGGTCTTCGTATGAGCCGGCAAGCTGAATCGAAATACCCTGAGGTATATCCATTTTATCTATTGCCGCCTGCGAGGCTTCCACAATCTGGCTCATGGGCACATCCTGCACGGTAGTGGAGACGGTGACGATACGCTCGCGGTCCTTGCGTTCGATTGTAGGCGGAGTGAAGCGCTCCACAACCTTGCCGACGTCGCGCACACGCACGGCAGTGCCCGCACTATTGTAAATCAGAATATTCTCGATATCCTCAATCGAAGTACGTTTTTCGGGCGCGTACATCACCTTTATGTCATATTCCTCACCGTCCTCACGGAACTGAGAGGCGAGCTGACCGTTAATACGGTTTCGCAGATAGCTGGCCGCAGTAGAGAGGTTCAGACCATATCTGGCAAGTTTCTCGCGGTCGAAATCTACCTGATACTCGGGCTGATAGTCGGCTCGCGAAATGAGCACGTCGGCCGTTCCGGGAATTTTGAGAAGGGCTGTCTGAAGCATGCGGGCCACAGAGTCGGTCTCGGCGAAGTCGTAACCGTAGATTTCATAGTCAATGGATGCCTGGCCGCCCATGCCGCCGCCCATGCCGCCTACAGAAATCTGCGCTTTCTTGAACTCGGGGAAATTGCGTAAATCCTGACGCATGAGGCCGGCTATTTCTGTCGACGAACGCTCACGGTCTCCCGGGTCGGAGAGACGTATGTTCATCGATATGATATGCGGACCGTTGTCACTGAGCGATGCAAAGGTGTTATCGCTCGATGCCGTACCGGTCGTGTAGTTCAGAACAGTTATTTCGGGATATTTCTCTTTCCAGAGGTCAACAAGACGTGTCATCACTTCCTGCGAAATCTCTACCCTTGTGCCAATCGGAAGTTCGAGACTCGCGCGCAGTCGGGCATCATCCGCAGTGGGGAAAAATTCGGTACCTACACTCTTCATAAGGAAAAGCGAGCCAACGAACATGGATATGCATACAACAAAAGTGACAGCCTTGTGCCTTACAACCCATTTAAGCAGATGGCCGTAGCCGCGGTCGAAAGCGTCGAGACCCTTGTTAATAGGAGTGAAAAATATAGTGTAGAACTTACCGTGATGATTGGTGCGGCGCAGAAGCAGCGAGCAAAGCATAGGAGTGAGCGACAGTGCGCAGACGGTCGAAATAATCATCATGATTGTCACCATCCAGCCCAGCTGCCGGAAAAGCACGCCGGTCATGCCCGTCACAAGGGTAAGGGGGAAGAATACCGCAATAAGCGTGAGGGTCGAAGCCACAACGGACACGGCCACCTCGTTTGTGCCGTGTACGGCCGCCTGTCTGGGGTCGGAGCCTCGCTCTATATGCGTCGTCACATTCTCAAGCACCACAATGGCATCGTCCACCACCATACCGATTGAAATCGACAGAGCCGAGAGCGACACTATATTGAGCGTGTTGCCCGTCGCATAAAGATATATGAACGAAGCAATCAGCGATATAGGAATCGTTATTGTGATAATCAGCGTCGCACGCCAGCGGCCGAGGAACATAAATACCACGATTACAACGAAGAGCAGCGCATAGAGCACTGTTTCGACAAGAGAAGCAATTGTGTTGCGGATATTGTCGGAAGTATCGACTATGATGCCCAGCTTCACGTCCGAGGGCAGACGTTTCTGCAGCGACGGAAGCATTTTGAGCACCTCGTCGGAGATTTTCACCGAGTTCGCCCCGCTCTGCTTCTGAATCACAATCATGGCACCCTGCTCGCCGTTGTTGAAAGTCTGCTGGGTGCGCTCCTCCAGTGAATCCTCAATCCGCGCCACATCGCGAAGATAGATGATTCTGTTGTCTTTCGTTCCTACCACAATGTCGGCCATTTGCTCGGAAGCCGAAAACTCGCCCTGCACTCGCAGTGCATACGTGTCGGAACCGATGTCGAAAGTACCGCCGGGTATGTTGCGGTTCTCTGCGCCGATAATCGAGCCTATCTGCTCGACGGTGAGGTTGTATGCCTCCAGACGCACCGGGTCTACATAAACATGGATTTCACGCTTGGGAGCGCCCGAAATCGACACAGAACCGACGCCGGAGATACGTGCCAGAGGATTGGCCACTGCATCATCGAGTATCTTGTACAGACCGGGCATACTCTCGGTGGCGCGCACCGAAAGTATGATAATCGGAATCATGTCGGTGGAGAACTTGAATATAATCGGATTCTCGGCATCGTCGGGAAGCATTGACGACACCATGTCGAGTTTGTCGCGCACATCGTTCGTGAGCACATCGATGTCCTCGCCGTACTCGAATTCGAGCGTTATCACCGATATGTTCTCACGCGACTTCGACGTGATGTGCTTGAGGTTGCTCACGGAGTTGAGCACGTTTTCGAGAGGACGCGTCACGTTCTGCTCTATATCCTGCGCGCTTGCGCCCGAGTAGGTGGTCATCACCATAATGGTGTTGGTCTCTATGTCGGGATAGAGGTCTATCGGAAGTTTGTTGAGGGAGAACAGGCCCAGAATCACCACTGCCACAAAGCAGAGGGTGGTCATGATTGGACGCTTTACAGCGTTGCCGTATAAACTCATAGCAGCAAGTTTGTTTAGCGGTTATTGTACTTCTACTTCAACACCGTCGGCAAGGCGCGTCTGGCCAGTAATCACCACTGTGTCGCCATCGGCCACACCCTCAATCAGCTCATAGGAGTCGTCGATGCGGCGTCCGAGCTCTACACGGTTATACGACACCTTGTTGCCGTGCAGCACATACACGTATTTGTTGCCCGAACCCGTCTGTTTCACCACGGCGCGGTCGGGAACGACGACATTCTGGCGTTCGCCGAAATCGATAGTCACGCGGGCGAACATACCGGGCTTAAGACGTTCACCCGGATTGGGAATACGAATCTCCACGCCGAATGTACGTGTAGCGGGGTCGACGGTGGGATACACGCGGTAGACCTTTCCGGAGAAAGTTTCCTCGGGGAAAGCATCAAGACTGATATTCACAGGCTGCCCGGCAACAATGTCAGCCATATCATTCTCGCTTATATTGACAAGCACTTTCACCACCGGCGAGAGCTGTCCCACGGTAAGCACGGGCAGATTGCCCGACATGTCTCCGGGATCGTAGTTGCGCGCTGTGACAACACCCGTTATCGGGGAGCGGAGCACGGTATTTTCCTGAATATTGGCATACTGCGATTTCGCAGCGTCGAGCTGAGCTTTCAGCTGGTCTACGGCCTGCTGAGTACCTCCGCCGATTTCGAGAAGCTGTACGGCACGGTTGTACTCACGCTCAATCTGCTCGAGATTGATGCGAATCTGGTCGCTGTTCGAGGAATCAAGAGTGACAAGCGTCTGGCCGGCCTGAACGCGGTCACCTACGTCCACGCGTATGGTCTTGATACGGTTCGGTGTCGACGGTGCGATATTGTTGAGATTCTCGGCCTCGACATTGGCCGTATACTCGCGTTGCTGCGGAACGGCTTGAGAGTGCACAACATCGACCGTTACAAGCGGAAGCTCTTCCTTAACCTCGGTTTTGGTCTCTTCGCGGCTGCATGATGCCATTGTGGCTACAAGCGTTGCTGAAAGAAGTGTGATATAGGTTTTCATCAGTTTTTGATTGTTTACTTGTTTGTATACCGGTCTACTGGCGCTGTACCCTGAAGCAATTCGAGTTCGCTGCCGGCAATGAGATAATTATAGATTGCCTGATAGTAGGACAGGCGTGCCTGTGTGAGTGCGAGTTCCGAATCCCGGAGGTCAAGATAGCTTGCCGCGCCGATTTCAAAGCTCTTCTCCATGATTGTATGGGCTTTGTCGGCCTGGGCGACACTCTCGCTGCACGATGCAATCTGCTTGATATTGATTTGCATGTTGTCAATCGCCAAATCAACCTGCATCGACACACTGCGCTCAAGATTCTCCCTCTGGAGTCGCAGTTCCTCAAGCTGCAGATTAGCCTGCTTGACCCGGCTGTAACGCTGACCTCCCGAAAAAATAGGCACACTGAGCGTCAGGCCGACAGTTGAATAAGGATTCCAGCGGAAATTTTTCAACGGCGAACCATTGCTCATCGAAGTCCAGTTGTAATTGGCCGTGAAGGCGAGCGTCGGGGCGTAGGCCAGTTTCTGAAGGGCAAGATTCTTCTTCTGCAATTTCGTATCGTAATCGAGCAAACGCAAATCGGCGTTCTCATCATAGCTGTGGCTCACTACTGTATCATAAGATGCCTTCTCGTAATTACTTAGAGCGTCTGCCGCAGTAAAATCAAATGTAGCAGGCATACCCATAAGCACCTGAAGCTGCAGTCTTGCCTGCTTAACGCTTATATCGGCCTGTGCGAGCTGCGGCTCGATATTCTTCATTGCCACTGATGTACGGAGCACATCATAGTCAGATGCGGTGCCGAGCTTATGCTGGCTTGAATAAGTAGCGTAAGTGAGGGCAGCCATATCATAGCTCTGCTGTATCACCTTGCGCGAGTCGTTGGCAAGAAGAAGCGCATAATAAGCGCTTTTCACTTGATTTACAAGTTGCTGACGGCTCTGTCTCGCCGCTTCGTAGCTTCTGAGAATCTGAGCGTCGCTGATTTGGAGCGACTTCCACAGCTGAGGGGCTATCAGTGGCAACGAACCCGTGAAACCCATTGAATATGAATTGTCAAGGCCCACCTTGATGCCGCCGTCACCGCGGCCCGAAGCCCGGGACTGCGATGCTTCGGCATCCGGATTGTTATCAGAATCACCGCCGGCACCACCGCCGAACGCATCCATATTCATATACATAGTCTGCTTGGCTACCATTCGGTTGTAGTTGGCTCCGAAATCAATGGACGGAAGCAGCTGTCCGATAACTTCCTTTTTGGAGTAATCAAGTCGCTCAATCTCCATATCGGCCACTTTCACAGTGGGATTCTCACTTAACGCTATGCGAAGGCAGTCATCGAGCGTAAGAGCAGGAGGTGTCTGTGCCATAGCTACTCCAAAAGTGAGCGCCAGCATGATACCTGCCAAAAATATTCTTTGCATAAACCTAATATTGTATCAATCGGTTAATATCTCAACAAAGTTATGCTTTTATATCCATTTATTCAAATCCTTGCATCTCTTCGGGTGCTAAATTCGACTTTTTTACTAATAAAAATGCCGAAAAGGACCTTATTTTGCCATTCCATAAATATTTATTAACTTCGTACTATGGAACAGGAATTTTCATCGTCACTTCTCGAGAACGCTGTCAGTTCTCTCTCTCGCCTGCCGGGCGTAGGACGCAAGACCGCTCTTCGGTTCGCGCTGCATCTCTTACGCCGCCCATCCGACGAAGCCGTGGCTATAGGCGAAGCTATTATAAATCTGCGCACCGGCATCCGCTATTGCTCTGTATGTCACAACATAAGCGAAAGCGAAATCTGCCCGCTCTGCGCATCGCCTAAGCGTGATAATTCCGTTGTATGCGTTGTCGAAAACGTGAAAGATGTGATGAGTATAGAGAATACACGCCGCTTCGATGGACTGTACCATGTGCTTGGCGGTCTGATTTCTCCCGTCGACGGCATCGGGCCCGACTTGCTCGAAATACAGTCGCTTGCCGACCGTGTCAAAGCCGGAGGAATAACCGAAGTAATTCTCGCAACAGGTGCCACCGTCGAAGCCGATACAACGAATTATTACATCTACCGTATGCTCACACGCATCAGCCCCGAACTGAAAATAACCCAACTCGCACGCGGCGTTTCGGTCGGCGACGAGCTCGAGTACACCGATGAAGTCACCCTCGCCCGCTCCCTCACGGCCCGCACTCCGTTCGAACTGTAAAAACTCATATTGTATTAATTCATACTCTCCCGGATATGACTCTCACCGATAAAAGAATACGCTTGCGGGCTCCCGAACCCGCCGACCTTGATTTTCTGTATATTCTCGAGAACTCCGACGGTGCCGAAGGAAGCGGTTTCACTGCCGCTCCCATAAGTCGACGCATGCTGCATGACTATATCGAGTCTTATAGCGCCGACATCAATACCGACGGACAGCTTCGTCTTATAGTAGAAGATATTGCGAGCGGCAAGCCCATCGGAACGGCCGACATAAGCGACTACGACTGCCGCGACCGGCGCGGTTTTGTGGGCATAATCATCGCCGAAAATTTCCGTCACCGCGGTTTTGGCAGCGAAACACTCCGATTGCTGTGCGATTACGCCTCCTCAACTCTGGGAATGCACCAGCTCGCCGCAATAGTCGAACTCGGCAACGAAGCATCAAAAGCACTTTTCACAGCCTGCGGCTTCAGGCCCGCAGGGCGACTCCGCTCATGGCTGCGCCGGGGACACTCTTATGCCGATGCCCTGATATTCCAGCGCTTATTCTGCTGAAAGAGTTCCTGCATCAGCCGACTGACAAAACATAATATATCTAAAATGACATAAGATAGGATTGCTGTATCGGCATTCACCTGAATAAAAAATAACCGACGAAAAACGCGCCGGTTATTTTTTATCCCATTTAATACTCAATTATGAATGAAGTCCACCATTCGATTCACAATTTTTCTATAATTATTGAGCGGTAGACGGGACTCGAACCCGCGACCCTCGGCTTGGGAAGCCAATGCTCTACCAACTGAGCCACTACCGCGTGTTTTTCATAGCGCAAAGGTAAGCATATTTTTTCAACCATCAATTTTTTTACAGCATTTTCTTGCATTATAAAATTTTTAACCATAGCTTTGCAGCATCAAAACAATATCAAAATAATATCATCTTATGAAAACTACAGATAACCGCGAGCATCCTTATACAGGAGCCGTATTCAACGGCTTTGCGATGCTTGTGTTCATGTTCATCATTCTCGCTCTCGGCATATTCTCTATAGTAGCCTGCGAGAGCGCCATCCTGCCTTATTGGTTCGGCGTCCCCCTCTTTATCATATGTATGCTTGCATCCGTGCTTATGATAATCGGTTTCTTTTCGCAGCAACCTAACCAAAGCCGCGTGATAATTTTCTTCGGCAAGTACAAAGGCACGTTCGACAAAGTAGGCTTTTTCTGGATTAATCCGTTCTGCAACCGCCGCAAGATGTCGCTCCGTATACGCAACATGGATATCGACCCTATAAAGGTTAACGATAAAATCGGCAACCCCGTGCTGATAGGCATGGTGCTCGTGTGGAAAGTATGTGATACGTACAAGGCTGTTTTCGATGTAGACTCCGACGAGCCCATTGTTGTGGGCGAAAACAACGGAAAGGCCACAGTATCCACAACGAGCCGAGACAAGGCGCTTACGGCTTTCGTGCGCATTCAGGGCGATGCCGCTCTGCGCGAAGTCACCGGCCACTACGCCTATGACGACTCCGACAGTGTGGCCGACGGCGAACTCACCCTACGCTCGGGCGGTGAGGAAATCAACGAGCGACTTGAACGCAAAATCAACGAACGACTGGCAATGGCCGGAATCGAAGTCGTCGAGGCGCGTATCAACTATCTTGCCTATGCACCCGAAATCGCAGCCGTGATGCTGCGCCGCCAGCAGGCATCGGCGATAATTTCGGCCCGCGAGAAGATTGTGGAAGGCGCTGTCACAATGGTGAAAATGGCTCTTGACCGTCTCGACGAAGAGAATGTAGTAACCCTTGACGACGAGCGCAAAGCCGCAATGGTGAGCAATCTGCTCGTTGTGCTGTGCGCCGACGAGTCGGCACAGCCCGTTGTGAATACCGGTTCGATATATCAGTAATCCCTATGCCGGAAAAGAAAGAGAAAGGTAAAGGTTTTCTGCTTCGCGTCGACCCGGCTACGATGGAGGCTATCGAGCGATGGGCCGCTGATGAATTCCGCTCTGTCAACGGACAGCTGCAATGGATTATCAGCGATGCCCTCGCACGTGCCGGCCGCAAACCAAAACCTAAAAAAACGGATGAATAATGCTTTTTAAACCATTTAGCAGAAGGTTCGGAGTTTCCATATCAAGCCGGGATGAGCTTGAAAGCGCCGCTCTGCATTTCGGCATTCTGCCGTTCTTCTCAAATTGTATAAAAGGGTTTTCGATAGAAGAAATGACAGTGCCGGGGATGCTGTTCGGCGGCACTGCCGGAGAAGAAGGATGCTGGGAATGGAAGGGACCGGTGATTCAGCGCCGTACAGCGGCTTACGGTAAATTTCTTAACCGCAAGGCTGCCTTTGTGTCGCTTGATTTGTTGCCCGATTTTCTCAATTATCGCAGAAATGCAACTGTCTTTGATGAGTTCTCGGTTGAGCAGACCATTCTCGATATGATTGACGGCGGGCGCGCCTCTACCTCGGCGCAGCTAAGGCGGATTATTTTTGGAGATGTGAGCAAACGGCGTAAACCCGACGAGCTCGTAAGCATCGACGAGCCTGTGAAAGTACGCCGTCAGATTCTCGAAGGACCATTGCAACGGCTTCAGATGTCGGGGCGCCTTCTTATCAGCGATTTTATATATAAGAAGAGTTCGGCAGGCCTTAAATATGGATGGGGTGTGGGAATATATGCGACTCCGGAGCGCTGGTTCGGCCGGAAATTCGATGCAGGCGGCCGTACGCCTGAGGAATCGTTCGGAGTGCTTGTCTCGCATCTTCAGTCACGACTGCCGGGTGTATCGGAGAATCTCATAATCAGATTATTGAAATAAATCGTCCTGTTGAATGAAGAAAAACGTTTCAGTTATTTTATCATCTATAATAGCCGTCAGCGCATCGGCGGCAATTGAATCTGCCCCTGATACGACGCGCGTGCTCGACGAGGTGATTGTAGTCGAGAAGGGCGCCAAGGCTCCGGTGCCTCTGCTTCCGCTCGACGTTAAGATTGTCGGGCAGGATATTCTCGAAAAAAGCGCCGAGCCCAATATTCTGCCGGTGCTTCAGAATCATATACCTGGTATGTTTGTCACCGAGCGCGGTCTTGCCGGATACGGCGTGAGCGGCGGTTCGGCAGGCGCGGTTACAATGCGTGGGGTCGGAGGGGTCGGCAGAGTGCTTTTTCTGATTGACGGCCAGCCGCAGTGGGCCGGGATATTCGGCCATTCACTTCCCGATACCTATGTCTCCAACGATGTGCAGCGCGTGGAGGTGGTGAGCGGACCGTCGTCTCTGCTTTACGGCTCGGGCGCAATGGGCGGCTCGGTCAACCTGATTACCCGTCGTGCCACAGAAGATGGCTTCAACGGTTCGGCACGGGCCATGGCCGGAAGCTACGGCACCATGAACTACAGCGCACGAGCCGGTTACAAGACCGGCAACCTCCGCGCATATGCGGCTGCAAGCTACGAGCGCAGCGACGGCAACCGCCGAGGCATGGGCTACTGGCTCGCCAATCAGTATGCATCGCTCAACTATGATTTTTCATCACACTGAGAAGCCGGTGCCAACGTGATGATTACCGAGACACGCGCAGATAACCCCGGCACTGTCTACCGCAAACTGCCGCTTGATATGTGGGCAAGACAGCTGCGCACCACGGCATCAGTATTAGTAAAAAATCACTACGACATTTCGTCGGGCGGCATCCAGGCTTATTACAACTGGGGCAAGCATAAGATTGACGACGGACTCGACAACAACGACTTGCCCCGGACATTCTATTTCCATTCGCGTGACTACAATATGGGCGTGACAATGTACCAGACAGTGAAGCCGTGGCAGGGCAACGACCTCAGCGCCGGCATCGACTTCAAGCACTGGGGCGGACGTGCCTATAACGCCGACAAAACTACAGGTGAAGAGTCTCCGATTGTCGACAAGCATGTGAATGAAATAGCCGGGTATGTGATGATGCAGCAGGTATTGTTCAATGAACGTCTCAGCCTCAATGCCGGTGTGCGACTGGAGCACTCCTCGCAGTTCGGCAACGAATGGGTACCGCAGGCCGGGTTTGTATTCCGTCCGATGTCGTCGAACAGAGTTAAGTTCAATTATTCCAAAGGTTTCCGTTCGCCCAACATCCGGGAACTGTACATGTATCCGCCACATAATCCCGACCTCAGGCCCGAACGGATGAATAATTTCGAGGTTGAACTTCGCCAGTGGTTTCCCGAGCGGGGCATAAACGTCGGGCTGGCATTGTACTACATCAACGGCGATAACCTTATTCAGACTGTCCGCAGCGAAGGGCATCCGCTGAACATCAATACCGGAAAGTTCATCAACAAAGGTTTTGAGGTCGACTTCAATTACAGGCCGTCGCAAATATGGTCGTTTACGGCAAATTACGCCTATCTGCATACCGATACGCGTATTGTCGGAGCTCCCCAAAACAAGCTGTTCGGCGAAATCAGCTTTACTCCCGGACAATGGCAGTTCTCGCTCGATGCCTTGGGCGTATGGAGCCTGAACAATGAGGAGACAAAGCAGAGTTATGGCCTTGTCAATGCCCGTGCGGCCTACACGCTTGTCATGCGTACACCTCTTACGTTATTTGTCAAGGGCGAAAATCTCACTGCTGCACGCTATCAGATAAACTACGGCTTCCCCATGCCCAAAGCCACAGTAATGGCAGGCCTTGAGCTACGCTTCTGAGTTACAGAGATAGAATCGAGTAGGAGGTAAACACTAATCGCAGGTGTTTATCTCCTGCTTTCGTG
>CAJUKF010000020.1 GCA_910587355.1 uncultured Muribaculaceae bacterium | reverse complement strand
CTTCTGCCTTTCAAGAAGTTGGGCTCGCGGATTTGTCGTTTAGCGGACAGTAATAATATAATAATCACGCCCGGAATTTCCTCCGGGCGTGATTATTATATAGTAGATTGGTTATATGGTTATACTCTCATATATTCTACATCAGAGTTTTCGGCAATCATAGCTTCCACATCTGCCAGAGTGGCGTTGCACGGGCCTTTGGTGCCGAGCTTTATGGTGCACATGGCGGCTGCGAATGTGCCTGCTTCGGGGATTGAAGCTCCGTGGCTGCGGCTATAAAGATAGCCGGCCATATATGTGTCGCCGCAGCCTGTGGCATCGACAATTTCTTTTGCCGGTATGGCATCGATATGATAGAATGTTGAATTGGCATATATTAGTGAGCCCTTTTCTCCGAGGGTGAGAATTACTTCCGGACAACCCCAGGAAGCAAGTATGCGGGCCGCTTCGTAGGGGTCGGTAGTACCGGTAAGCACTTCCATTTCCATTTCATTTGCTTTGAGAATGGAGATGTATTTCATCGCCTCGCGTTTCTCGTCGTAATCGACTGGTACGACCTGCTCGCCGTCAATCCTGCGCAGATAGCCTTGCACATCGACAGATACAAGACCGCGGTGCGACAGTCCCTTTATCACATCAAGGCTGAAATCATCGGCTGTAAGAGTGCCAAGGTGAAATATTCTGGCCTCGACCCCTTGGAGTTTGGCACATGTGAAAGGGTCGGCTTTGGCAAGCACACGCTGGGTGCGGTCGTCGGTGTTCTCTCCGTACTTATTCTCAAAATAAACAGTGCGGCTGCTCGGTATCACCTCTACGTCAATGCCTTCGTTGCGGAGTTCGTCGACAGTAGCCATTTCTGATTCGCCAAGCGAAGTGACGAGCTTGAAGCCGGAATGATTGAAATTTTTCAGTGCTTTTGCAAAGTAATAGGCCGTACCGCCCGGCATGTGGGCTGTAAATTTAGGTGTGATAACCTTGTCGAGGGTTATATGGCCTATGCAGCAGATGTCGGCCACGGCATCATGGTTGTTTATTGGATTATACATTTTTCTTCAGTTTTAAAGCATAGAGAGAGTAGAGCAGCACGAATATATATCCTGTCGCAGGCACAATGAATGCTGTCGACATAGAGGTGATGTCGGCTGTATATCCCATAAGGAAGGTGCCTACGGCTCCGCCAATGGGCGTCATCATCAGGAACGACGAAGCGATTTTTACATATCGTCCGGCACGGCTGATGGTGATGGCGAATATAGTGGGGAACATTATGGCTTCGAAAGCATAGCAGACAAATACACCGGCGTGCGAGAGATGACCGGCATTCAATGTCACGGCAAGCGAACCGAGAATAGTCATTACAGCGCATACAAAGAGTACTTTCTCGGCTGCCACCTTACTCATTATCCAGCTCCCGAATACGCGTGCTACCATAAAAAGTCCGAGGGCACCGAACGAGAGCACTACTGATGCAGTCGATTTGGTCATCCAGCCATCGGAAGTGGCATAATTGATAAACAGACTGTTGATTGATATTTCGGCCACTTCGTAGAAAAACAGAGCAAGTACGCCGAAACGGAATGTTCGGTTGCTCCAAAGATGACGGATTGCTGCCGCGGTCCCCGATGCCTTGTTCGTGTCCGCGTCTTCTGCAGGAGCAGTGATTTCAGGCAAATCGACACGGGTGAACATAAACGCCACACACAGCACAATCAATCCCATTACTGTATAGGGAACGGCCACGTTGCCGCTATCGCCCGAGAAGAGGAAGCCTCCGACAATAACAGGAGCAAGAATGCAGCCGAGACCGTTGAACGACTGGGCAAGATTGAGGCGGCTCGCGGCTGTTGCGCGGTCGCCGAGTTCGGCCGCATACGGATTCGCTGCCGTCTCAAGCATTACCAGACCGCAACCAATCACAAACAATGCGATAAGGAACATCGCAAACGACGTTGTCATGGCACCCGGAATAAACAGCAAAGAGCCGATGCCGAAAAGCAGCAGACCCATTACGACCCCACGGCGATAACCGTGTCGGGTGATGATGAGGCCCGCTGGCAATGCCATAAGAAAGTACCCCAGATATGTAGTGGTCTGGATGAGCGTAGACTGGGTAATCGATATACTGAGAGATTCTTGGAAATGCTTGTTGAGCACATCAAGAATCGCACGGGCAAAACCCCACATGAAGAAAAGTGAGGTGATGAGTATGAATGGTAAAACGAATTTCTTGCTAACGAGTTTACTCATTGTTTTTTGAGATAAATGGAGTATCTGGCGATACAATTGCTGCAAAATTAATCAAAAAATCTTAATGGAGCATCATGTTTTGTTGCTAAATCCTATTTTAACACATTGTTTAGGGTTAATTATGTAATTAGATATTTATATATGTTAAAATCTTTAAATAAAGGCCTGCCGAAAACACAAGGATATACCCGCAAGTTTAAAATCGGATTTAATAATATGACATAAATTAACAAAAGTTAAATTAGGGAATAAGTTTGGTATAATGATTGAAAATTGCGAAATTTGCAATTCAAATACACTTGACTTATACAAGGGGCTGACTGGTTTTGACAGCGTGTAGAAGTGGTGTGTAAGCGTGCAGAGCTTTGAGACATATGCTCTTTAATATCAGGTCTCGACCAATTTAAATGGCGAAAACAACTACGCTCTTGCTGCTTGATTGAAGTACAGTAGGTCAGCTTAATCGCCGCAACAGTTGCAGCGACAAGACATCACCCGATTGTCCTTTTTCCGAGACTAATCGATATGGTGGTGCTATTATATCGGAGATAGGAAACCCGGCACCTCGTAAGGCTTCCGAAATTTTAGAGGTTAAGGCCGCGGTTGGTAGTTTCAGGCCTGCCGCAGCTCGAAAATCAACTTGAGACTAAGCACGTAGAAAGCTCATTAGTTCCGCGTTTGGACGAGGGTTCGAACCCCTCCAGCTCCACTTGTAACCTCGGACTGAAATCAGTTCAAACAAGACAAACCTCAGACTATCAAATAGTTCCGGGGTTTGTGTCTTAATCCTATCGGATTGAGGACCGATAAAAGACCTAAAAAAGACCTTCTCGGACGGCTATCTGTCACAAAATCGTTTCAAGTTTTTCTGAGACGAAAATTGTGACAAAAATGTGACCGATTCTTATGTAATCAAATGGTGTTCAATAAGTTCCAAAGACATAATTCAGGTTAACCCCGGAAAAGTACATGGCAATCTTATCACGTGGAATTTCCTGCGCAATCCACAGACTCAAAGGAGTCGATGGTAGCAGAACTGCCAGTGAAATATAAGAGTTTTGCATGTGGATATTGGGTATAAAAGAATGGACAGATGGGAAATCCTGTCTGTCTATTTCTTTTTGATGGAAATGATGTATCGGGAAGGTGCAAGTCGCTCAAAATTCTTGAACATACGGCTTAGATGTTGCGGATAGCTGATGCATAAATCATGGGCTTCCTTCCGAGATGTATGTGATTATCAACACTCACTGGGACGGCGGCTGGCTCGAGCTCCACGCAAATTGTCCTCACTACATAATTGAGGATTAACGATGCAAAATTAAGAAATTATTTTGATATATCTCTATAAAACTCCTAAGTTCTTTTCTTTTTCGTTTTTCACAAGGATAAGTTCTATTATCAAATCTCTATGTTCATATGGTTAGATAATCTATTTGTTTAGCAAATCCTAACATATATCTATATAACAAGCTGGTTTATAACAACTTCCAAAAATCATTATCAATTATGTAGTGAGGATAGAGAATTATACAGAGGTTGATACGACCAACTTTTCGGTAGTTTGGTAAAACACATTAATCTATCTTATTGTAAATCATAAGATTAATGGTTTATCACGCTAAGTGAGAGAACACCCATAGCCATACAAATGACATCTGAATTTAGAGAGGATACCCCTTGTTGGTTTGTGCTGAACTACATCGCCACGAACTTTCAGAATCAGGCTGAAAAAGAGGTTGACCGGTTTAATCGCGGTCATGAACGAAATCTTGAGCTCTTCGCACCTACATATGTGGTTCGTGAGGTAAAGGATGGCGAAGTAAGGATGAAGTCAATTAAGCTTACTTTTCATTACGTGTTCGTGAGGGGCACTTTTTCGGATGTCAAATTCCTCTGCAGTCAGCCCAACGGCTTTTCATTTCTGCTTGACAGAAGTGCGGCTGTAAAATATGCGGTCATTTCAGACCGAGACATGACTCATTTCAAGAATATAGCGAGAGCTTACAAGAATTGTCTGCCTTATTTCTCCCTCGAGGATATTGACCTTGAAGACGGTGACCTCGTAGAAGTAATCAACGGAGATATGCCAGGTCTGATTGGTGTGTACATTCCTAAACCCAAGAGCAAAACTGGAGACATTGTGCTCAGCATATATAATAAGGTAGGAACGATTGCTTTCGACATCAAGGCAAAAGATGTGCGTGTTCTCGAATTCTCAAAAAACTATACGCGTGTCAATGACCAGATTGATGCTTTTGTCCCTCATCTGCTGAAAGCTCTCAGGCTGTTTCATTCAAAAGAAGCCATTCCGAACTCCGTATTGGCGAAGTTATCGGTATTCTGCAGCCGTATGGAAGTGGCAAAACTTAACAACCGGAAACTGAATGCAAAGCTGCAGGCTCTGCTTTATGGAGGTAACTATATTCTCGGCAGAATTTCTGCGGCCGAACAGGCAAGGGCAACATATGGAAAAATCAGGGATTCTGTGACGAACGAATGGACAAAAGCTCTTATAAATCTTATTTTCTCAGTCATAGAGAATAATCACGAGCGGATGTTATCCATGGCTCCCACTTCTCTTGATGCGACTTCAAAAGCGCAGCTCACGGTGATAAAAGAGTATCAATACTATCTCTCTGCAACAGCTTTACCGATATGTTGACAAGACTCCCGAATAGAATTAAGAATTACGGAATCTCGCCTGAATCGCCGTCGGCCGAGTTGCTGACACTCGGGCGGATTTATTCGGAAATAGGTGCATATGCCTCCTCTGCATCAGACAGGAAGAACCTTGCGTTTGCGGGAGCATGTGACCACCGCCTCCATAATGTAGTGGTGGAACTTACGCGGCGCGGCGTCATATCTTCTATCGAAGATTTACATGAGATTCCTGCCGACGGATGTGGCAAGGAGAATTTTGCGGAAATGTCAATTGATACTCTGTATACCCTGTATCGACAGTGGCCGCTTCGTCATCAGGCAAGACTGGAAGAGGGCCGAGAACACCTGACATATTATTATGAGGGACGTATTGTCAGCGAACTCAATAGTCGAAAGGCCTCTACGAAAGCCGAACAGCTGAAAATTGATTATTGCTCCTTTGCGTATCAGGCAGAACTTGAGAATCTGTCATCAATTATATCAAAGCCGATTGTTGTTAACCGCAATAAACTTGAACCAGACTGTAGAAGAGAACATTCTCCTGCCGAACTGACAGCACTTATCCGCCTGTATAGCGACTATCGCGATGTGACTGAGCGAGAAATCCTTGTGGAATATGTGGATTATGCTCTGGATATTATTGACTCAACTGATGATAAGGCCTCTGTTCTGGCGCTTGCGGCTGAATTGGTTGAGTTGGCCCGAAGAAAAATTGTCGTAGTGCCACAACGGGTGACTGATTTTCTTGCAGATGCCATAGAAGACACGGCAATCCCTGATGTACGCAAGGTGATGCCGATGCTCACTCTCGAACTCATAACCGGTGACAGAACATTGTCGCGCAAGGCGCAAAGAATTATCAACCGGTGCTACAAAGCGTGTCAGGAGAAGCCGTCTGTAGATGAAATATATACGGCCATTGTCTGTTGCGAATATGTAAGCCGGTTCAGCGCCCGAAAAATGGTAGCTGTGCTGAATGATTTCATCAAAAATAAACTGACTGAAACTCTTTCGCTGACAACGACTCAGATATCCCGACTTCTGGAGGCTGCTTCAGAACTTGCGCCTTATGCGAAAACGTCAGAAGCGGCGAAAACCGCTCTTCTTAATATACTTGCGGAACGCTCTAAACAGCAAGACCTTGAGGCCCGGGCCTATTGTGAGCTTTATGAGGCTTGACGGAGACTACATAATCAGAATTCAATATAAGTTATAAGATATGAAAGGAATAGTTTTAGCCGGAGGTTCCGGCACGAGGCTTTATCCGATAACCAAAGGTGTGTCGAAGCAGATGCTTCCGATATACGACAAGCCTATGGTGTATTATCCCATTTCGACGCTTATGCTTGCCGGAATCAGGGACATACTGATTATATCCACACCAACGGATTTGCCCGGTTTCCGTCGCCTGCTCGGCGACGGCTCGGACTACGGCGTGCATTTCGAGTACGCCGAGCAGCCTTCGCCCGACGGCCTGGCGCAGGCATTCATCATCGGCCGCGAGTTCATCGGCGACGACAGCGCGTGTCTGGTGCTGGGCGACAACATCTTCCACGGCGCGGGCTTCTCGCAGGTACTCCGCGAAGCCGTCGATACGGCCGAGAAGGAGGGGAAGGCCACCGTCTTCGGCTACTGGGTGAATGACCCGGAGCGCTACGGCGTTGCCGAGTTCGACAAAGACGGCAACTGCCTCTCGATTGAGGAGAAACCCGCTGAACCGAAGTCGAACTACGCTGTCGTCGGTCTCTATTTTTATCCCAACAAGGTGGTGGATGTGGCCGCACGAATCAAACCCTCGGCCCGCGGCGAGCTTGAAATAACCACCGTCAACCAGGAATTTCTCAAAGCCGGTGAGCTTAAGGTGCAGACGCTGCCCCGGGGCTTTGCATGGCTCGATACAGGCACACACGATTCGCTTGCCGATGCATCGATTTATGTGGAGGTGCTCGAAAAACGTCAGGGCCTGAAAATAGCATGTCTCGAAGGCATCGCGTACCGCCGTGGCTGGATTTCGCGCGAAAAGATGATTGAGCTGGCCAAACCGATGCTCAAGAATCAGTACGGTCAGTACCTGATGAAGGTGGTCGACGAAATCGACCGTACCGACGAACCAAATCTTGACTGAGTAATGGAAGTTATCAAGACTGACATCGAGGGGGTTGTGATTATAAAGCCCCGTATATTCACCGATGCGCGCGGCTATTTCTTCGAGAGCTACTCAAAGCGCGAGTTCGACGAGAAGGTGCGCCGCGTCGATTTCGTGCAGGACAACGAGTCGTGCTCGTCGCGCGGCGTGATGCGCGGTCTGCATTTCCAGCGTCCGCCCTTCACCCAGAGCAAACTCGTTCGCTGCGTGCGCGGCAGGGTGCTCGACGTTGCCGTCGACATCCGCAAGGGTTCGCCCACATATGGCCGTCATGTGGCCGTTGAGCTGTCGGAGGACAATCACCTGCAGTTCTTCGTGCCGCGCGGATTCGCCCACGGCTTCGCCGTACTGAGCGAGACTGCCGTATTCCAGTACAAATGCGACAACTACTATCATCCCGAGGCTGACGGTGGTATCGCCATTACCGACGGCTCACTCGGCATCGACTGGCGGATTGACCCCGCACATGCCATACTCTCGGAGAAAGACACCAAGCATCCTATGCTCTGTGACTTCGACTCTCCCTTTGACATAAACATTGACCTCTACGAAGAATGAACATACTCGTCACAGGCGCAAACGGACAGCTGGGCAATGAAATCCGTCTTTTTGCAAAGGACAGCGCCGACCGCTATATCTTCACCGACGTTAACCAGGCCGAAGGGGTCGAGACAGTCTATCTCGACATCACCGACCCCGAGGCACTCGGCGCAATGGTGCGTGACAAGGGCGTGAAGTGCATAATCAACTGCGCCGCCTTCACCAATGTGGACGCGGCCGAGAGCAATGAAGCTCTTGCAGAGAAACTCAACGCCACGGCACCCGAAAATCTCGCCCGGGCAATGACGGAGGCCAACGGACTGCTGGTGCACATCTCCACCGACTATGTCTTCGGCAAGGAGCCATACAACACACCGTGCCGCGAGACTCAGAAAGGCACTCCGACCGGCGTTTACGGCCTCACAAAGCTTCATGGCGAGCAGCGGATTGCCGCCACCGGGTGCCGCCACATAATCATCCGCACGGCATGGCTCTATTCGGAGTTCGGAAAGAATTTCTGCAGGACAATGCTCTCGCTCACGGCCACAAAACCGCAGCTTAAAGTTGTCTTCGACCAATGCGGCACGCCCACCTATGCCGGTGATTTGGCAAAGGCGATAGTTGACATCGTATCGTCACGCAAGGACGAAGGCAACGAAGGCATATACCACTACTCGAACGAGGGCGTATGCTCGTGGTACGACTTCACGAAGATGATAGCCGAATACTCCGGCCAGACCGGATGCGACATACAGCCCTGCCACTCCGACGAGTTCCCCTCGCCGGTAACACGTCCGGCCTACTCCGTGCTCGACAAGACAAAATTCAAGCAGACATTCGGCCTTGAAATCCCGTACTGGACCGACTCCCTCAAAAAATGCATAACAAACCTGAAAGCACAATGAAACGCAACATACTCATAACCGGCGGCGCAGGCTTCATAGGCAGCCACGTGGTGCGCCTCTTCGTCAACAAATATCCCGACTACCGTATTGTCAACCTCGACAAACTCACGTACGCCGGCAACCTCGCCAACCTGAAGGACATCGAGGACCGACCCAACTACACCTTCGTGAAGGCCGACATCGCCGACCTCGACGAGATGCGCCGCATAATCACCGAATACAAAATCGACGGCATCATCCACCTTGCCGCCGAGAGCCACGTGGACCGCTCAATCAAGGACCCGTTCACGTTCGCGCGCACCAACGTAATGGGTACGCTCGCACTGTTACAGGCCGCAAAGGAATACTGGGAGACACTGCCCGAAAAATACGAGGGCAAGCTCTTCTACCACATCTCCACCGACGAGGTTTACGGCGCACTCGAACTGACTCATCCCGAAGGCGTTCCGGCTCCATTCACCACAAAGGCATCGAGCGATAAGAATCACGAAGCTTACGGCGAGGAGTTCTTCGTTGAAACCACTAAATACAATCCGCACTCACCGTATTCGGCCTCCAAGGCATCGAGCGACCACTTCGTGCGAGCCTATCACGACACCTACGGGATGCCCACACTGGTGACCAACTGCTCCAACAACTACGGGCCCTACCAGTTCCCCGAAAAACTGATTCCCCTGTTTATCAACAACATACGTCACCGCAAGCCGCTGCCCGTATACGGCAAGGGCGAGAACGTTCGCGACTGGCTCTTCGTCGAAGACCACGCCCGTGCGATTGACCTCATATTCCACAAGGGCAAGGTGGCCGAGACCTACAACATCGGCGGCTTCAACGAGTGGAAGAACATCGACATCATCCGCGTGGTAATCAACACCGTCGACCGTCTGCTTGGGCGCCGCGAGGGAGAGGACCTCGACCTCATCACCTACGTCACCGACCGCCTCGGCCACGACATGCGCTACGCCATAGACAGCCGCAAGCTGCAGAGCGAACTTGGCTGGGAACCCTCGCTCCAGTTCGAGGAAGGCATCGAGCGCACCGTCCGCTGGTACCTCGACAACCAGGAGTGGATGGACAACATCACCTCCGGAGACTACGAGAGGTATTATGAGGAGATGTATAAGAATAGGTGAGATTCAGATTGAAGAAATGAAGAGGAAGCTACTGAAGAACATTTGCGTATCCTTTGGACGTATATTAGGAGGTCTATCTTCTTTGGTTAAATTCTGCTCACTAATATGGCTGTATATTTATTCTGGCTATAAATATTTGCGTTTCAGTAATATTCGAGGAGGGGTGACTGTTAAGCCCTACAGTAAGAAAATTGAAGGAGGTGATATTGGTGAGAATTGCACGTTTGGCAAAGGCCTTTGGCTCGCAGTAATAAAGAGACAAGGAAATACACATTTTAACTCTTATATTTCCATAGGCAATAATTGCCACTTCGGAGATTATAATCATATAGGCGCAATTAACGGAATCGAAATCGGCAATGGAGTTCTGACAGGCCAATATGTTCTTATAGAAGACCATTCCCATGGTTTTACAGGATATGAAACCGACGTTGATTCGATTTCTGTTGCACCCCAAGACAAGCCTCTTGTAAGCAAAGGAAAGATAATAATTGAAGATAATGTATGGCTTGGAGATAAAGTTGCCGTGTTGTCAGGTGTTACTATCGGCAGAGGTGCTGTTATTGGCGCAAATTCAGTAGTCACGCACGACATTCCTGCCGGTGCCGTTGCTGGCGGCGTTCCGGCAAAAGTTATCAGATTACGCACTGTTTAATGAAGCTTTTTGAAAACATACGAGGTAAGGATGCTATAAAGAATATAATAAATCTATATTCCTCTCAGCTTGTATCGGTTGGATTCAGTATTTTGATATCGCTCTATATCCCAAGATTTATAGGAGTAGAGGAGTTTTCATACTGGCAGCTATTTTTATTTTATGGGGGGTATACCGGGATGCTTTATTTAGGGCTCAACGACGGTTTATATCTCCGGCTGGGTGGTAAAAGGCTAACTATGCAGGAATGTCATGAAGTTTCTTCTCAGTTATGGATAGCAACTGGTTTTATAATGACACTATCAATAATATCTTTCATAGTCATATCATCCGGGCTTATTCCAGCTTTGACTAATTCTGATTTGAAATTTGTTATTCTCAGTGTTGCCGTATTTGCTGTCATTAATGATATTTTTGGCTACTGCAGCAGTATTTGTCAGGCTCTTAACCGTTTTAAGGTCTATACCACATCTTCCATTATGGAGCGACTGATAATGGTTGCGTTTCTGATTGTCATGATAGTATTCTCAATCAAGAAATTTGAATATATAGTAATCTGTTGGATTGCTTCTCTCGCCGCAGTTACCGTAAGAATTCTGGTTAAGAATCAAGATTTATTTTTAAGCAAAATAACAATCAGCCGAGCCATTTTCCGCGAAATGGGAATTAATATAGTCGTTGGAATAAATCTGATGCTGTCCAACGTTTCCGCCATGTTGATTATAGGAATCTGCCGTTTTTTTATCAGCGAGCATTATCCTATAGAAATTTTCGGATTTGTGTCTTTTTCATTATCGTTGTGTCTTTTCTGTCTGCAATTTATATCTAAAATAGGAATCGGTATATACCCTTTGCTAAAACAAAAATCGGAGGAGTTTCATCAAGTATTTTTTGCAAAAATGGATTATCTGCTTACAGTGCTTATGCCACTTTGCATTATACTTTTCCCGATTCTTATTCTGATTGTAAAATACTTTTTGCCCAATTACTATCCGAGTCTTACCTATCTTGCGATATTTTTCCCTCTTTGTGTATTCACCGTAAAGATAGACATGTTATATTCAACCTATCTTAAAGTCTTGCGCCATGAACGGTATCTGCTTAAAATTAATGCGGCAATCATGCTGCTGAGCGCTGCAATATCAGCATTGGGAATATATGTTCTTGACAATCTTATATTGACTTTGATTGGAGTATGCGCGTGCATAATAATTAAAAGTTACTGCATGCAAAATCATATCTGCAAAGCTTTAAGTCATGTCAATATGCCTGCAACGATGTGTATAGACATTATTTTTTCTGTCGTTTATCTTTTATTAATCGGTATTGGCATAGACTTTAGTATAGTAATATACATCATGCTGTTCTCTAGTGTGTTAAACTTATTTTTTCAGCGTCGGAAAGTAAGGGAAAATCTCAACTATATTTTTGTGGCGCGAAAATAATTTTTCTTGAGTTCTTGCGTGCCTAATTGAACATACCACAAGTTCAGTCGCTGTTATATACAGTTATAAACGTATTAGACAGTTTTTCAAGATGGTTATACTTTTGTATATAACTTTCATTGTTTCAATGATATTTATGTGGTTAGAGAAACCTGCTAATCAGAATAAAACCGCAGTAAATAATGTTATAATAATTTCCATAGGAATAATTTTAGCATTACTCGCTTCTGCTCGTCCAGAAGATATGCCGGATTATAGCGCATATTATAGAATATATACCCACCCTCAAAATCAAATTAATGAGCGAATAGAATTAGGGTTTATATGGTTCATCCTATCTGTTAAACAATTCATCGCAGATGATTTTATTATTTTCCTTTTCTCTGCGGGTTGTGCAGCAGTTTTAATAAAATTATTTGCAATACGTCAGCTTTCTAAACTGTTTTTTTCATCGTTATATATATATATTGCGTCGAAATATATCAGCAATGATTTGATTCAAATGCGGGTGGCCTTTTCAACTGGACTGATGCTATTCGCTGTATATTATAAATACAATGAGCAATTGTTGAAATTTTTAATTGTAACAACGCTTGCTTTTTTATTTCATTATTCGGCTATCTTGTTATATCTAATTTGGCTATTACCTACTAAAACCATAAATAGGTCTGTATATGTTTTATTGGTCATAGGGTCGTATGTATTGGCCCTGATAGGTTTTTCATTAGCACATTTAATAACCTACGTCCCTATTTCGGGTATTCAAAATTTATATGTCCATTACACCGAAGTTGTTGAATCGTCAGGTGCAAATTTGTTTAGCATACTTTTGATTTCAAAATTACTTATCTGCCTGTATTTCCTGATTACATGGGAAAAATATGCTGTATATTCGCCGTATTTTATCATATTAATTAAATTGTTTGCAATATCATTGATTGCATATTGCTTATTGTTTTCAATTAATGCCGTGGCAGTCAGAATTGCAGAATTATTCCAGATTGTTGAAATTATTCTCATTCCATTCTTGTATTATTTTTCAAAAAACAGGATAGTAGGAAAAACAATGATTACTGTCATCGGTTTGATTTATTTCGTGTTTTACGTCAACTTCAGTGGGTGGTTTTCCTGATTGAAAATGGAAGAACTGGTTTTGATTTGTGTATTGTATAATCCGTCTCAAGAATGTATTGATAAATGGCGGTCGTATACTGAGTGGATGCCTAATTGTATATTCGTTGATAATTCAGTTCTTAAGAGCAATCAATATAATTTACCGAATTACATATCATTACAATCTAATCTCGGGATAGCAAAAGCGCAAAATATTGGAATTGAAGAATCAAAAAGATTAGGATTCAAATATATATGCTTCTTTGACCAGGACAGTAAAATTACACCCGAATTAGTTGACGGCTTGCTCAATGAATACAAGTCATTAAAGTTTTCGGGAATTAAAATTGGGGCAATTGGGCCTTCTCTACAAGAAATAAGTACTGGCAAACTTTATAAAGGCTCCGAATCCTGTTCAGATAATCCTAAAGAAGTCGGGACATTAATCAGTTCCGGTACATTAACAGAAGAATCGGTATTAGATGAAGTGGGGCTGTTGAATGATAGATTATTTATAGATTTGGTAGACCATGAATGGTGTTGGAGAGCTAAATCAAAAGGTTATAAGCTGTTTATGTCTTCAAAGAATATTCTTCAGCATCAAGTTGGTAAAAAAACAATCAAATTTTTAGGATATCCAATTCTTATATCAGCACCATTCAGATATTATTATCAATACAGAAATACAATATGGCTTATAAAATGTAATTATGCTCCTTCTGCATGGAAATGGAAGGCTTTTGTAAGAAAGTCTATAGAAATATCAATCATTCCATTTTATACAGGAGATTTCATACTAACGTTAAAAAACATTCTCAAAGGCATTATTTCAGGAATCAAACAAAAACTATGAATACAGTTTCTGTATATATAAAGGGGGGGCAAACATCTCCGAATTATTATAGAATCTATCAATATACCAATAAAATTAAAGATTTGCATTTTAAATTTAGAACAATGACATCTAATAAAATGCATGATAGATATATGCCTCTTAGTAAACAACCGATATATATAAAGGGGTACGTATTAATGATAATGTATTTCAGAATATTATACTACTTATTGGCAGATTATATTAATCCGCCCTCCGCTATCATAATAACAAGGCGCGTAATTAATAAAATCATGCCATGGTCATATAAATGTATACTTGAACGACTTAGTAAACGAGTGCCAATCATATGGGATTTTGATGATGACATAATAGATGGGAAAGAAGTTTCTCAGGCTACCTTCAATTTTTATGCAAAAATTTCAGATGTAATATTCTGTACTCATCAAGGTCTTAAAAATTTAATTCCTCTTCAATATCAAAATAAAGTTGTTCTTTTGCCGACAACAGACGGCGATATGTATGAGCATTATAACGATAATATAAAACAACAACGTTTGGAGACTTTTAAAACAAAAATAAAAATCGTTTGGGTCGCAACAAGTGTAAATCTACCTCACCTTCTTAATATCGCGTCGACTCTTGACAAGTATGCTAAGATGATTAAGGAGAAGACTGGTAAAATAGTTGAGTTGTCAGTTATATGCAATGCTCCTTTAAATTTTGACTTCAAAAATATTCTTTTAAAGAATATTAAATGGACAAGAGCAGATGCTGTAAAGGGAATCTTAGAGGCTCATATTGGTATTATGCCTTTAATGGATACGAGATACAGTAAGGGTAAAGGTGGCTTTAAATTAGTACAATATTTGTCTACCGGTCTTCCATGCATTGGTTCCGATATTGGCTTCAATAAAGAAGTGATTGATAACGGTTGCGGATACTTGGTAAAAAATGATGAAGACTGGGGAAGCGCTTTGTTATCTTTATCCGAATTGAACATTTGGAGTAGGTGTTCAGAAAATGCATACAATCGGTGGCTGAATAAATTCTCGTTTATTGAGAACTTAAATATTTGGAGAAAAACGCTTACACATTTAATAAATTATAAAGAATGAAAATAGCATTGTTAGGCGACATTGGATTGTTGGGCGGTTACTCGCTCACTTCTAATCCGAAGTTGATTGAACAGTTGCAAGAGATATCCGACTTCCTGCATAAATTTGATTATGTGGTAGGAAACCTTGAAACTCCGTTTTCGTATAAGAAAAAAACATGGGGCGCTAAATCAGCCTATATTTGTACAGACCCCGTTAATGTGGATGTCCTAAAAGCACTTCATATCAATGCTGTGACAATTGCCAACAATCATATGTATGATTTTGGCAAGGAAGGTTTTGAAACCACATGTAAGTTGCTTGACGAGGCCGGTATTGAATGGTTTGGCGCTAACGGAAGAGAACTAAAAATTGAATCCGGAGGCAACCGTTTGGCCTTTAACGGTTTTTGTTGTTATTCAACCAATCCTCTTAAAATTTCTTCAAGGTATGGCAATTATGGCATAAACCGATTCAATATCGAAGAAGTTGCCACTATAATGCGACAAAATCACGATGACGGTTACTTAAATATCTTAGCCGTGCATTCCGGAATCGAACATGTCAACCGACCGAGTGTGGAGCAAATTAAAGCAGTTCGTCTATTAGGAGATGTTGTCCCTTATTTATGGTATGGGCATCACCCTCATGTTGTTCAGGGCATTGATAGCTATAACGGTTCGATAATTGCTCATAGTCTTGGTAATTTCTGCTTTGCCGGAAATACGGCCGACAAAAACAGGCCTGTAATAGAACTGAGTGAAAATAACCGTCGAGGTATGATTCTTGAGGTTGAAATCCAAAATAATATCTTGGTAGGTTATAATCCAATATTAATTCATATTGGAGAAGATGGTCACATCAGTATCAATAAGGATAGTCATGCAGTAAATGAATTCTCTGAATATTTAAACACCGCTTTATCTGATATTGAGAGTTATAACGCAGCAAGA
Source organism: uncultured Muribaculaceae bacterium (assembly GCA_910587355.1). Lineage (GTDB taxonomy): Bacteria > Bacteroidota > Bacteroidia > Bacteroidales > Muribaculaceae > CAG-873. The sequence goes on along the minus strand of CAJUKF010000020.1, from coordinate 29,557 downwards.
ATAAAACAAAGAAACGAATACTTAGCAACACGCAAGCAACTGAGAGATTTCATGTGGGTTATGAAACGGTTGAGGCCGAGATATGTCAAACTGCTGTATGATAATCATATGAATGCAAAAAAATACAGGGACAATGTATTATCATTTCTCAAATAGGGGCTATGAATTATAAGAAGCTGATACGGTCGAGGGCGCTCAGAATAAAAATACTGAGTCTGTTGAACTGGATTCCAGACAGTATCATGATACCGCTTCAATACCGGATACATACGGGAAGGCGGTTAAATCTCAAAAATCCACAGCGTTTTACCGAGAAACTGCAGCTATATAAACTCAAGTATCGGAATCCGCTGATGCTCAGGTGTACCGACAAGTACGAGGTTCGCTCTGTAGTCAAGGAAATGGGTCTCGCTGATATCCTTATTCCTTTGATTGGAGTTTATGATTCTGCGGAAGCTATTGATTTCGAAAAGTTGCCAATGCAGTTCGTTGCCAAGACTACCGATGGAGGTGGTGGTAATCAAGTATTCATCTGCCGGGATAAACGCGAACTTGACAAGAATGAATTTTTCTCAAAAGTAAACGAATGGTTCAAAGCACCCAAGGCTAAAAACGCCGGCCGTGAATGGGCTTATGAAAACGGATATCCTCGTCGTGTTGTGATAGAGGAACTGATAAGCGATGTGAAGCACAAAGATATACCCGACTATAAATTCTTCTGCTTTGATGGTGTGCCGGTATATTGTCAGGTAATAGGGTCTCGTACTACCGAAGAAACCATTGATTTCTACGATATGGAGTGGAATCACATGGAGTTCCGAGGACTTAATGCTGCCTGCAACAATGCTGACCAAAGAATGCCTGAACCTGATAATTTCGCAGGTATGAAAAAACTTGTATGTAAGCTATCTGCAGGATACCCTTTTGTTCGTGTTGACCTCTACAACACAGGCAATAATATATATTTCGGGGAGCTGACTTTTTATCCGGCAAGCGGCTTCGGCCATTTTACACCCGATTGTTGGGATAAAAAAATTGGTGAACTAATGACAGTGCCTGAATGTTCGTTTAGAAAATTCGGGGGGGGGTAAATATTTGATAATCAATAATATATTTGAAAAACTTGCGTCAGAATCTCTCATTGACTACAAATTTTTCTGTTTCAACGGCAATGTCCGGATGATATATGCTATCAGCGGACGTACATTCGGACATGGGGCGGAAGTGGGTGTATATACCCCCGATTTCAGGAAACTCGATGTTCACAGGGCGGATGAACTACCGGCGATGCATGTGCTTCCCAAGCCTCAGAATTTTGATAAAATGACGGAGATTGCCGAAAAGCTCTCAGCCCAGTTCCCGCATGTGCGAGTTGACCTCTACAATGTCAACGGGAAAATTTACTTTGGCGAGCTGACATTCTATGACGGCTCGGGCTACATGTCGTTTACACCCGATTCGTATGATATGGAATTGGGCAGAGCATGGGAGCGTGTGACGCGGATATAAAATCTTATAATTTTTATGTCTAAAAAAATATTGCTGCTGGCAAACAACTGCACAGGACTTCTTTCATTCAGGAAAGAAGTACTTGAAGCATTTGTAAAAAATGGATACGAGGTGACTGTCAGCATTCCTGCCGACAGTAGAATACCCGAGGTAGAAGCTATAGGCTGCCGGGTTATTCCAGTAAAAAATTTATCACGTCGAGGAACCAATTTCATAAAAGACATAGCTCTTCTGCGGGAGTACCTGACCTTAATTAAGAGTGTGAAGCCAGATGTGATACTTACCTATACTATCAAGCCTAATGTATATGGAGGGCTTGCAGCATCGTTAGCAGATATCCCATATATAGTCAATATTACAGGCTTAGGAACAGCGCTCGAATATCCGGGAATACTTCAGAAGATTACGACGGCGCTTTATCGCATAGGAATGCGAAAGGCCAATTGTATTTTCTTTCAGAATGAAGGGAATCGGGAGTTTTTTGAATCCCGCAATATCCGAAATGAGGTGCACAGGCTGATTCCCGGCTCCGGGGTGAATCTGTCGAAGTTTGAGGTCGGAAACTACCCGGAAGATGAGACAGTAAGGTTTATTTTTATCTCACGTCTTATGAAACCTAAGGGTATTGAGGAATATTTTACCGCTGCAAAACACTTCAGAAATCTTCGAAAAGATGTGGAATTTCATATTCTCGGAAGTGCTGAAGATGACTACACCCTGGAACTTGAACAATTGCAAAATGACGGAACCGTAATATATCACGGACAACAGAAAGATGTAAGACCTTATATAAGGCAGTCCCATTGCCTGATTCATCCTACATATTATCCTGAAGGGATGTCGAACGTAATACTTGAGGCCTCAGCATCGGGACGTCCTGTAATTACAACTCGCCGACACGGCTGTATGGAGGCTGTTGATGACGGCTCGACGGGATTTCTCTTTAATGAACGCGATACTTCGGGACTCATTTCATGCATTGAGCGTTTCTTATCTCTCTCAAACACTGAAAAAGCTCAAATGGGCATAAATGCGCGCCGTAAAATGGAAAAAGAATTCGACCGCAACATAGTTATTGCATCCTACATAGATGCCATTAATAATGCTCTTAGAACCAAAAGATGAAACCTTATCGCGATTTCTTTAAACGAACGATTGATATTGCGGCATCGGGATGTGCTCTGATTATACTTGCATTGCCGTTGGCTGCTGTAACGGGGTGGCTGCATTTTGCCAATAAGGGCGCAGGCGCATTTTTCTTTCAGGAACGTCCTGGCAAAGGTGGCAAAATCTTCCGTGTGGTAAAGTTCAAGACAATGACGGATGAGCGCGATAAGGACGGCAATCTGCTTCCGGATGCTGACCGTCTAACCAATGTAGGTCGTTTCGTGCGTTCGACTTCTATCGATGAGCTACCGCAGTTGTGGAATGTTTTCAAAGGAGATATGTCGCTTATCGGCCCACGTCCGTTGCTTGTACAGTATCTGCCGCTCTATTCTCCGGAGCAGGCACGACGTCATGAGGTTCGTCCGGGCATCACAGGCTGGGCACAATGTCATGGACGAAATGCTATCTCATGGAAGAAAAAATTTGAACTTGATGTGTGGTATGTAGACCATATTTCTTTCCTTACTGATTGCAAGGTGATACTTACTACTTTGAAAAAGGTAATCGGACGCGAGGATATAAATTCGGCTACATCGGCCACTATGGAGTTCTTCAATGGCAACAATTAATCTGTTTGGTGCGAGCGGCCATGCCAAAGTGATAATGGATATTGTCAATGCGCAAGGCGGCCATGTAGGTTGTCTGTACGATGACGCTCCACGTTTTACGGAAATTCATGGTGTACCGGTATATAAAACGAATGATTTGCAAATTGCAGGGCCTTTGATAATCAGTATTGGTTCTAATAAAATCCGTAAGATGATATCCGAACGATATCCGATTGAATACGCCAAAGCTATTCATCCGTTGGCAACAGTTTCTCCGTCCTCCATGGTTGAAGAGGGCACGGTTGTGATGCAGGGGGCAATAATTCAGTCTGACGCACATATTGGCCGACATTGTATCATAAATACCGGAGCATCAATTGACCATGAGTGCATAATAGAAGACTTTGTCCATATCTCACCACATGCCACTTTATGTGGTAATGTCCATGTCGGAGAAGGAACATGGATTGGAGCCGGAGCAACAGTCATTCCGGGTGTAAAAATCGGTCGTGGCTGCATTATCGGAGCGGGTTCGGTAGTAATCAGAGATATTCCTGATGGAGCCACGGCATATGGAAATCCATGCAAAATTAAAAATATTGACATGAAACACGCAGATAATCAAAGATTTTCGGAGGGTAAAGACTTAGCCCTCACTGAGTTACGTCGTGCAAATAAAACTGAAGCTTATGCGGCGTAATATATTGATAACTTCAGCAGGCAAACGAGTAGCGCTCGTTAAGGCATTTAAAGAAACCCTTATCAAGTTTTTTCCTGATTCAAAGGTTTACACAACCGATATGAATCCTCGAATGGCTCCGGCGGCTTATGTATCCGATGGATGCTTTTCAGTTCCGCGAGTTACATCGGAAGATTATATCGGAGTCCTTCAGGAAATCTGTCGAAAATATGAGATTGGTATTGTGATACCAACTATTGATACGGAACTTGCAATATTAGCAGCAAACAAATCAATATTTGAAGGTCAGGGCACATATCTCATTGTGTCGGATTACAGTTTCATAATGATGTGCAGGGATAAGCGAAATACCGGAGCTTTCTTTGAGAAAAAAGGAATACGGGTGCCTGAGACTATCGATAAGTTTAATCCGCGTTTTCCGATGTTTGCAAAACCGTATGATGGTTCTTTGAGCTCAAATCTTCATTATATACAGAGTGCCGCAGATTTGACGGCGGAAATTCTTGCAGACCCCAAACTGATATTTATGGAGTATATTGACAAATCCATATATCAGGAATATACGGTCGACATGTATTTCGGCCGGGATAATAAGTTAAAAATGGCCGTTCCAAGAGAACGAATTGAAATCCGAGCCGGAGAAATAAACAAAGGCCGGACTGTCAAGCATTTTCTTGAGCCATATATTCATCAGCATTTAGCCGCTATTGAAGGTTGCGTGGGCTGTATTTGCGGACAATTCTTCTATGACAGAAAAAGTGCCGATGTTGTAGGCATCGAGATTAACCCTCGTTTCGGAGGCGGTTATCCCCTTAGCTATGCAGCAGGGGCAAATTATCCCGAATTTATCATCCGTGAATATTTTCTCAATGAGGTTATTTCATATTCCGATAACTGGATTGATGATATGCTAATGCTTCGATATGATGACGCAATTTACGTCTGACATTGTAGTTTTCGACCTCGACGACACTCTTTACAAAGAAGTCTCATTCGTTGAATCCGGCTTTAAAGCTGTTGCCGGTCATTTAGGCGACATGTCATATGCAGAGGAAATGATGGACTTTTGGTCTAAAGGCCAAAACGCATTTGAAGAACTGCGGAAACAGCATTCTATAGGGACTTCAGTAGCTGAACTGTTGGACGTATACAGATTTCATATCCCCTCGATTCAGTTAGATGGGTCTACAATACTTGCACTGGACACTCTTGTAAACCATGGCAAAACTTTGGGTATTATAACAGATGGGAGAACCCGGACGCAACGCAATAAAATAGAAACTCTCGGCTTATACAGATGGTTTTCGCCGGATAACATTATAATATCTGAAGACTTTGGTACTGCGAAACCGGATATGAAAAATTACCGTTTTTTCATGTTGAAATATCCGTCTAAATCATACGCCTACATAGGTGATAATTTGAATAAAGACTTTATTACTCCTAAATATTTAGCATGGCGTACTATCTGCTTAAAGGATAACGGGCAGAATATTCATGCTCAAAACTTTAGCATGAGTGAAGAATATCTGCCAGAGAACACGATAACGAATATGTCGGAAATCATAAATTTAATATGATATTTTTCCTTATAGAATTTACGTGAGGTAAGAGAATGCCGGTTATGTTCATAAAAGATAATGAGAAAATATAAATTTCGACAGTGATGAAAATCGGGCCTTGTGAACGAAGCATATTCTGGATTTGCGTGATTGTATGCATGGCGCTGTCAATAACAGCGCTTGCCATGGCATTGCCGCGAGAAGTGGACTCTGTCAACCCTACAAGGCTTGATTATCAAGGCGTTTATGTGGCAATATTCGCACTTTTGGTAACTGTCCTGATTGGTTGGCAAATCAATAGTACACTTGGGATAGAGAAAAAAGTTGAGACTCATGACGCTCTGTTAAAGGAGAAAATTGCTGAAATCGAAGGCATAAAAGCAGTCATAGACAAAACTTCTAAAGATTCTGAAAATCTGAATCTCGGTTTGTATTATTGTCTTGCGTCGGCTGCCAATTATAATCAGATGCGTCTTGGGCGCGAACGAGACAAGACCGAGAGAGCCAAAGCATTGATAAGAAGCTATATACTCGCATGTAATTCGATTGTGTACATTTTGAAATCTAATAAGGATATTACAACTTTAAAAGCTCCGGTTAGATTGTCATTCTCTATGGTGCAGATAGCAGACAAGCAACTTCACGAACTTGAGGAAGATATAGTAAAGAATGCCTACACAGAAGAAGACCATAATCAGTGCGACCAATTATATACCGATATACTTAAATTTTCGGATGTCATTGGAACTGATAAAATCGAAATTATCAACAAAGTAAGAAACAACCGAAAAGCTCTTAAATAATAATAGCTCACGACTATGAATGAACGCATACTCCTTTGTCTGGCTCACATGAGCGGCAAGGAACAGGATTTTATAAAGGAGGCTTTCGACTCCAACTGGGTGGTGCCTCTCGGTCCGAATGTCAACGGATTTGAGAAGGACCTCGAGGATTTTGTCAACGCACGCGGCGAGGGACAGGCACCCCTTGAAAAGAAAGTGGTGGCACTCTCCGCCGGTACTGCAGCCGTGCATCTGGCGCTGATTGCCTGCGGGGTAAAGCCGGGCGACGAAGTGCTCGTGCAGTCGTTCACGTTCTGCGCGTCGAGCCACCCGATTGCTTACCTCGGCGCCACGCCGGTGTTTGTCGACTCAGAGCGCGAGACATGGAACATGGACCCGGAGCTGCTCGAAGAAGCCATCAAAGACCGCATTGCAAAGACCGGACGTAAGCCGAAGGCGATTGTTCCCGTGGCCCTCTACGGCATGCCTTACAGGATTGACCGCATCATGGAGATTGCCGACCGCTACGGGATTCCCGTGGTCGAGGACGCCGCCGAAGGATTCGGCTCGCGTTTCAACGGTCAGGTACTCGGCACTTTCGGCCGCTACGGCGTGCTGTCGTTCAACGGCAACAAGATGATTACCACCTCGGGGGGAGGCGCGCTGATTTGTCCCGATGCAGACGCCGCACGCGAGATTCTGTGGTATGCCACCCAGGCCCGTGAGAGTTATCCCTACTATCAGCACGAGGCTATCGGCTACAACTACCGCATGAGCAACATATGCGCCGGCATAGGCCGCGGCCAGATGACGGTGCTCGACGAGCACATCGCGCATCACCGCCACGTGCAGGCGCTCTACGAGGAGCTTCTGGAAGATGAGAAAGGCATTGTGATGCACAAGGCTCCCTCGCCCGAATTCGACTCCAACTACTGGCTCTGCACGGCCACGATTGACCCTGAACTCAGAATCAAGGGACAGGAAAACGCGTACAAGAAAGTGATTACAGGGGCCGTTGGCGGGGCTGCCGGAGTGACCCACACCGTCGAGTCGGCCACCACCGACTGCCAGCCCAACGACAACGTGGAGGCCATGCGCATGTATCTCGACGCGGCAGGCATCGAGAGCCGTCCGCTGTGGAAACCGATGCACCGTCAGCCCGTCTACAAAGACGCACCGGCATATGTCAACGGCGTGAGCGAGAGCCTCTTCAAAGTCGGCATCTGTCTTCCCGCCGGCCCGTGGGTCTCGGACGAGCACGTACGTTATATCGTCTCGAAAATCAAAGAGGCTATCGAATATTGATAGCAGATAGTTACTCGCTCAATTTGCTGACGTGTAAAATAATTGTTAATCCCGCCTTTCGAGGTGGTTGAGGGCAATCAGTTTATTCAGACAAAATTAAAAAAAGAGGCTGTGTTGTAATTAAGGTTTACAACGCAGCCTCTTTTTTATATTTTGTCTGGGGAATAAACATCAATCAGTCCGGTTCTGTGCAGGATTCCGTTTAATTCTCATTCCTTGATTCTTTCTTAGAATCAGGGGTACTGTTTCGACGTTCACAAGGCTTGTGTCCAAACCCAGCGCTTTTTCGGTTGACACAGCCATGTGGCGCAGAATTTCGTATATTGTCAGGATTTTACGTTCATATGTATTGCAGATGCAAGCGGGTGAGAATACACGGCGAATCAGCACGAAACGGAAGTCGCCTGCTATTCCGAACCGTTTCATAGACGGGTATTTGCTGGTCAAAGAGAGGTCACCATTCTGTACGAGGTCTTCTACAATCTGGCGTAAGAAAACATTGATATGTGGCTGGATTTTGAATCCAAATCGTACAGTCAACAGGAAAATCGCATCCCTGACCATCATATCTACTGAGTAATCAAGTGTATATGGTTGCTCAGTATGCTCAATGCGGATAATCCAGTAATGGTCGGCTCTTTTTGGTTGTTTGTTTATGATTGAATACAGCAATTTGCTTTCTACCATATTCTTTTGGGGCGAAAAACTGATATATACTATATTGGATGCAAACGAGGGAATTTCACGGTCGTTTCTGATTGCAGAGATAATGTCGATATAATCTGGAAAGTATTTATAGTTGACATGACTTAAGTGGAACGAGCGTCCTTTGTTCCAAATCAGCATTACGCCGCATAATGCGCATGCAATCAGTACTGTAAACCAGCCTCCATATATGAATTTGGACATGTTCGCAATGAAGAAAATACCTTCAAGCAGACAGTATACGATTAAAAAAACAGATGTGACCCATACAGGCATTCCTTTTTTTCTCATGTAGCACCACAATAGAAGTGTTGTGGTGAGCATTGTCACAGTAATAGCGAGACCATAGGCGGCTTCCATTTGATTGGAAGACTTAAACAATAGCACAGTGCCAACGCATCCTGCAAACAGAAACAGGTTGATTCCAGGCACATATAATTGTCCTTTGACACTTCCAGGATAGTATATTTGCATTCGAGGCCACAGGTCAAGATTAGCTGCTTCGCTGATGAGGGTGAATACACCGCTTATCAGTGCCTGACTCGCAATGATTGCCGCGATTGTAGCTATTAGAATACCTATGCCTAAAAAAGCACCTGGCATCATGCCATAAAATGGATTAACAGAGTTTGTCGATAACTTATCCGTTGATAAAATCCAGGCGCCTTGGCCGAGATAATTAAGTATGAGCATTATTTTCACGAAAACCCAGCTGAAAGTGATGTTATAGCGGCCGCAATGTCCGAGGTCGGCATACAATGCTTCTGCGCCGGTAGTGCAGAGGAATATAGCGCCGAGAATGAACATCCATTCCGGTCGGGAAACAATCAGTGTGACGGCGTAATAAGGATTGAACGCTTTGAGTATTGATAAATCGTTCCATATATTCATTATCCCAAGCACTCCGAGCATCAGAAACCATACAAGCATAGCCGGTCCGAAGAATTTGCCTATTTTAGAAGTCCCCGAGCGCTGCACAAAAAAAATCAGAGTTATGATTACGAGAACGATTGGAATCACTGGTGTGGGGGCGTACAACGACCTTAGTCCTTCTACTGCCGATGTTACTGTCATGGCAGGGGTAATTATTCCGTCAGCGAGCAATGCGCTTGCACCTGTTGCAGCTACGATAAATGTCCATCGTGATTTGATACTTTTTTTTACGAGGGAGAAAAGAGCCATGATGCCACCTTCTCCGTTGTTGTCGGCACGAAGAGCCACAATGACATATTTTAGAGTAGTCTGGAGTGTGAGGGTCCATATGACACACGATACCGCTCCTATAATATAGCTGCTGTCGAAATCAGGATTCACATGCATAACCGCTTTCATCACATAGAGCGGAGATGTGCCTATATCGCCAAAGACAATACCTATCGCAATGAGTATTCCTGCTGCACTTATTTCGGAGATTTTTTTACCTTTCGGATGCATTCAAACAAGAGACAATTTATGATTTAGTTGTAAAATGATGAATAATTCGTTCAGATATAATCATAACATGCTGTTTGGGGAAATGTTTGATGTATATATCTTTAGTCTGTGTGTAACCATGTGTAAGTATCTGATACATAAGATGAGCATACAGCCATTATTTTGAGCTTCGACAAAATTTCATAAGCTGTTTCTGGCTGTTATCATATAAAAACAATGAGGCTGTGTCATTTTGACACAGCCTCATGCTATCTGGCCGGATTATGGGTTAGTCTTTAATCAGGTCGTGGCCGGTCATTTCCCCGGGCTGTTTGAGACCCATGATGTGGAGGAGCGAGGGAGCGACATCGGCGAGAATGCCGTTTTCAACTTTTGCGTTCTTGTCCTCGGTCACATATATAAAGGGTACGGGATTGAGCGAGTGTGCGGTGTTGGGAGTTCCATCTGCATTCTCGGCATGGTCGGCATTGCCGTGGTCGGCGATGATAATCACTTCGTAGCCGTGTGCCTTGGCAGCCTCTACAGTGTCGTGGAGACAGATGTCGAGAGTTTCCACAGCTTTCTGTATTGCGGGATAAACGCCGGTATGACCCACCATGTCGCCGTTCGCGTAGTTGACAACGATAAAGTCGTATTTTTCGGTGTCGATTGCGCTGACGAGCTTATCTTTTACCTCGAATGCACTCATTTCGGGCTTGAGGTCGTATGTGGCTACTTTAGGCGAGGGTACGAGTACGCGGTCCTCGCCGTCGAAAGGAGCCTCGCGTCCGCCGTTGAAGAAGAATGTCACGTGGGCATATTTCTCGGTCTCGGCGATGTGGAGCTGCTTCTTGTGCTCTGACGAAAGGTATTCGGCAAGAGTATTCTTGACGTCCTCTTTGTCGAAGATGATGTGAACCCCTTTGAAGGATGCATCGTAGGGAGTCATGCAGTAGTATTGCAGGCCTGGCACCGTGTGCATGCCTTCTTCGGGCATATCCTGCTGTGTGAGAACGGTTGTGAGCTCTTTGGCGCGGTCGTTGCGGTAGTTGAAGAAAATAACGCAGTCATCAGCCTTGATGGTGCCGTCGATGCTGGCGTTGTTGATAGGTTTGATGAACTCGTCGGTGACGTCTTCGTCGTAGCTCTGCTGCATTGCCTCGACCATGTCGGTGGCCTGCTTTCCTTTACCTTCTACGAGCAGGTCATAGGCCTCTTTGATACGGTTCCAGCGGTGGTCGCGGTCCATGGCGTAAAAGCGGCCGATAATCGATGCAATCACGCCTGCCGATTTCTCGCAGTGGGCGGTGACTTGCTCAATGAATCCTTTGCCTGAACGAGGGTCGGTGTCGCGGCCGTCCATGAAGCAGTGGAGATATACTTTCTTGAGGTTGTATTTCTTGGCGATGTCGCAGAGAGCGAAGAGGTGGTCGAGCGAGGAGTGTACTCCGCCGGTTGATGTGAGCCCCATGAAGTGCATGGCCTGTCCGGTGGTGGCGCAGTATTCGAAAGCACGTTTGATTTCAGTATTCTCAAGGATTGAGCCGGATTTGATGGCGTTGTTGATTTTTACCAAATCCTGATAAACGATGCGGCCGCCGCCTATGTTGAGGTGACCCACTTCCGAGTTGCCCATCTGACCGTCGGGCAGACCGACGTTCTCGCCGGAAGCCTGAAGCTGTGAGTTGGGATATGTCTTTACAAGATAGTCGTAGTAAGGATGGGGTGTGTTGTAGATGGCATTGGCATGGTCGTGCTTGCCGATACCCCAGCCGTCAAGGATTATAAGAAGTGCTTTATGAGCCATTTTATTGGAAATTAGTTATTTTTCATTTTGTGATTCTGCCTTTTCCATATCCTCGAGCCGTTCGCGGCGCAGACGCTCGCGGTGCTTGAGGTTGAAGTGGAGCAGAATAATTACCACGACTGTCGTGGCAATCACTCCGAAATAGTAGAGAGCGGAAGTGCGACCGTCGGCATATGCGGGATAACCGATAAATGCCATGACAATCAGGTATGCCAGAAGAATCAGAGGAATGAGAGTTGAGCGTGCGATTTTCATGATAATCAGTTGTTGGCTGCCGGTAAATGTTTGCCTGTAGGATTGTCGGGCACGAAAATATGCCTGTAAGGTGATGCCACAGGGTCGAATTCACCTTGCTTAAGGTAATTGTAAATATGAAGGCAGGCCCATGCATCGAGTGCGGCATAAGCCTGCTGGGCATCGGAGAGGCGGTCGGCTTCCCAGTTGGATAGCCGCTGGCTTTTGGAGATACGCTCACCGAAAATTATAGCGTAGATTTTCTGAAGCGATATGTCGGATATATCGAATTTCTTCACCACCTGCTGCAAGTCGATGAAGCCGCCGGGCTCGAGGTTGCCGCTACGGCGGAGTGCGTTGAAGTCATCGTGGACAGACAGACCGATTTTAAGCACCTCGGGATTCTCGAGAAATGGCCTGACCGTGTCGATGCCTATTTTGTTGAGGCGGAAAAGATAACAACACTCTGCCGTGGAAATCTGCATGAGCGCGACTTTGTGCAGATGCCCCTTGCGGAACGAAGGACGCGTCTCGGTGTCAAAGCCGACGATTTTCTCATGGGAGAGGTCCGTGATGGCCTCCTGAGCCTGCTCGGGAGTGTCGATGACTCTGATTCCGGCGGGATACGTCTTTACGGGCATGGCGGCTATAGCCTCCTTGCCTATGCTCACTACGTATCGGGTCCTGTTTGCCATTGGTGTTGTCATTGGCTGCAAAGGTACGAATTTTTTTGCGATAATGAACCGATTTGTGCCGACGGGTTTATTAAACCTTCCTAAAATCTGCTTAAATTGCATACTTTTGCTGGCATAAGGCTTTCGTGCATTGCTAAATTTCATAACTTTTGTTACCTTTGTAGCCAATACGTATTACAGAAATGAATATTTATCGAAATATAGCTACACTACTGCTGGCATCTGCCGCATGTATGGTTTCGGCCGGTCCCATAGACCAGGCCCGTCAGCTTTATAACGATGGCGATTATGAGGCTGTGGTCGAAAAAATGCGTCCTGTCGTAAAACGCAGTCCGCGCGACGGCAACGCCAATTATTTTCTCGGAGCATCGCTTTATGCGCTCGGTCAACTTGATGAGGCTGTGAAACCTCTCACAACCGCCGAAGGCCGCGGAGTTGCCGATGCTGCAAGGATTCTTACTATTATGGCTCTTGACCGCTACGATGCTTCCGATGCTTCCGTGCATATCGACGCATGGGAGGCAGCCTTGGCCAAAAGCAAGAAGCCGAAGCCGGAGGAGTTTGAATTTCTCAACCGCCGTATGATTCAGATGGGCAATATGCTTGACCGTGTGGAGCGGATAGAGGTTATAGACTCTATAAACGTTGACAGCGCGACGTTTTTTGAGGTATATCGCCTGTCGCCGGCGGCAGGCTCGATTCTTCCGCCGGATGCCGTGAGCCGCCTCGGAGCCGGTGACGGGGCCGACGAGCTTTCGGTGGCCTATATGCCCGAAAACCGAAGCGAGTTGCTGTGGGCGGCCGCCGACACATCGGGATGTTTCAATCTTTACGGTGCCGATATTCTTGACGACGGTTCGATTGACCACTCGACAGTTCTCGATGACGGCTTGCGCGAAGGAGGCGATGCCCGGTTCCCGTTCCTTATGCCCGACGGCATGACATTGTATTTCGCCAACAACGGCGAAAATTCGCTCGGCGGTTACGATATTTTCATGACGCGACGCTCCGATGGCGATGCCGGAGGAAAGGAATATTTCCAGCCTCAGAATGTCGGTATGCCTTATAATTCGCCATATAACGACTTCATGATGGCGATTGACGAGACTTCGGGCCTCGGCTGGTGGGCTACCGACCGCAACCGGATACCCGGCAAAGTGACCGTGTATGTTTTCATTCCTTCGCAAATGCGTGTCAATGTGGAGCCGGACAATCCCGACCTTGGTGCGTTGGCACGTCTCAGTTCGATTGCCATGACCCAGAAAGAGGGAGTGGACTATGCCGGACTTCTCCGCGACCGACTTCCTGAACAGGGTAATCCTGCAACTCCGTCTGGCACTTCGGCACCGGCATTCGCTCTCGATATGGGTAACGGCAAAATCTACTATTCCCTCAAGGATTTTAAAAACGACCGTGCCCGTGCAGCCATGCTTGAGGCACTTGCCACAGATGCGTCGCTCCGCAAACAGCTCACTGATGAAGAAGTGTTGCGCGAGCGCTACCGCAAGGGCGACCATTCGGTGAGCCGTGCAATTCTCGATTCCGAACGCCAGACTGCTCAGCTGCGACGCCGTTCTGTGTCGCAGCGTAACAATGCCGTACGGCTTGAAAAACAATAAGAATTTTCACCAATCCCATGAATAAGCTATGGAACTAACTATCATTTTGCTTTCTGCGCTTGTAGTAATATTTCTGATTGTATTCTTTTACTACTGCCCGTTCTTCCTTTGGATATCGGCCCGCGTGAGCGGCGTGCGCATTTCCCTTATGCAGCTTGTGCTCATGCGTATCCGTAATGTGCCGGCTTCGGTCATCGTACGTGCTCTTATCGAGGCTCATAAGGCCGGTCTGAAAGACGTGACACGCGATGACCTCGAAGCCCACTATCTTGCCGGCGGCAATGTGGAGAGAGTAGTACATGCTCTCGTATCGGCAAACAAGGCAAATATAGACCTCGGATTTAAAATGGCCACAGCCATTGACCTTGCCGGCCGAGACGTGTTCCAGGCCGTACAGATGAGTGTGAATCCCAAAGTGATAGATACACCGCCCGTCACGGCAGTCGCTAAAGACGGCATTCAGCTGATTGCCAAAGCCCGTGTGACAGTGCGCGCCAATATCCGTCAGCTTGTCGGCGGTGCCGGCGAGGACACCGTGCTTGCACGTGTAGGCGAAGGCATTGTGTCGTCGATTGGTTCGGCAGAATCACATAAATCGGTGCTCGAGAATCCGGATTCGATATCCAAACTTGTATTGCGCAAGGGGCTTGATTCCGGCACGGCTTTCGAGATTCTTTCAATTGATATAGCCGATATCGACATAGGCCGCAACATCGGAGCTGCACTTCAGATTGACCAGGCACAGGCTGATAAGAACATAGCTCAGGCTAAAGCCGAGGAGCGCCGTGCCATGGCTATTGCCCGCGAGCAGGAAATGAAGGCCCTCGCTCAAGAAGCGCGAGCCAAGGTCATTGAGGCCGAGTGCCGTCTTCCGGAGGCTATGGCCCAGGCTTTCTTAAACGGCAACCTTGGTATAATGGATTATTATAAAATGAAAAACATCGAGGCTGACACCAATATGCGTCAGAGTCTCGGAAATCCGGGAAACGTAACTCCAGAAATTAACGAATGACCATTCTCCTCATCTCCCTCGCCCTTCTCATAGGCGGCTATTGCATTTACGGTCTGCTTGTTGAGAAAGTGTTTGGTATAGACCCGAAACGTCTCACTCCGGCACTCAGCCGCACCGACGGTGTGGATTATGTGGAGTTGCCCGCATGGAAGGTGTTTCTGATACAGTTTCTCAATATCGCCGGTCTGGGTCCGATATTCGGAGCCATAATGGGTGTTATGTTCGGCCCCATGGCATTCATATGGATTGTGTTCGGCTCCATATTCGGTGGTGCCGTCCACGATTTCATTTCTGCGATGATGTCGGTGCGCAGCGGCGGTGACTCACTGCCAGAGCTTGTCGGGCGCGAACTTGGTCCTGTCGTCAAACAGATAATGAGATTTGTATCGGTTGTGCTGCTGATACTTGTCGGTGCCGTTTTCGTTCTCACTCCTGCTGGTCTGCTCGACAACATGACACCCGATTATCTCTCCACCAACTTCTGGATTGCCGTAATATTTATTTATTATGTTATGGCGACTCTGTTGCCCATTGACAAACTGATTGGCCGATTTTATCCCATATTCGGTTTTGTGCTGCTTTTTATGGCGGTAGGACTGCTGGGCGTGCTGCTTTTCGGTGATGTCTCCATTCCCGACGGTTTCTCGTCGGGCCTGTACAACCGTCATGCGGCAGCCGACACGCATCCTGTTTTCCCGATGATGTTCGTCAGCATTGCATGTGGCGCAGTGTCGGGCTTCCATGCCACGCAGTCGCCTATGATGGCGCGGTGTATCAAAAACGAAAAACTTGCACGACCTGTGTTTTACGGCGCGATGATAGCCGAGGGGCTCGTGGCACTTATTTGGGCAGCCGCTGCAATCACTTTCACCGGCGGATATGAGGGGCTGGCGGAATATATGGCTGCCCACAAGGGCGCCGGCGACCTTGTCACCGATATCTCTGTAGGGTGGCTTGGTGCTTTTGGCGGTGTGCTTGCCGTACTCGGTGTCGTTGCGGCTCCAATCACTACCGGCGACACTGCATTGCGTTCGGCGCGTCTCATCGCGGCCGATTTCCTTCATGTCGACCAGTCGAAACTTACACGGCGCCTCATGGTGTCTCTGCCGCTGTTTGCCGTAACGTTCGGCCTTATGTGTATCGATTTCAATGTGCTATGGCGTTATTTTGCCTGGACCAACCAGATGCTTGCCGCCTTCACGTTATGGGCAGCTACGGTATATCTCGCACGGCACGGACGGTTTTATATTGTCACACTCATTCCGGCACTGTTCATGACTATGGTCGTGACCACATATATACTTGTGGCACCGTCGCCCGAGGGTTTCGGGCTGCAGATGCCTGTTGCTCTTGCCGCTGGTGCCGGCGCAGATGCCGTATGCCTGTTGCTTTTCGCACGGTATGAAGTGCTCCGTCGCACCGGTCGCCTTATTCACGAAGTCGCTTATTGATTATGGACTTTAAAAAGATAATAAGCTCAACACATAATTATAATTTTCACAGTCATACACAGTTCTGCGACGGTCGTGCCGACATGGAAACCATGGCCCGTGCGGCCGTGGCCTGCGGTATGGAACACTACGGTTTCTCGCCGCATAGCCCGCTGATAATTCCTTCGCCGTGCAATATGGATGCGTCGGCCGTGGACGACTATCTGGCGGAGGTGCGCCGGATAAGTTCTATAGATTCGCTTTCATCGTGCAGATTCTATGCCTCGATGGAAATCGACTATATAAATAATGAGTGGGGCCCGGCGAACAGTTACTTCCGTTCGCTTCCTCTCGATTATCGGATAGGCTCGGTCCACTTCATTCCTTCTCAAGATGGGGAGTATATCGATATCGATGGTCGCTTCGAGCGTTTTCGCACCAATATGGAGCAGAAATTCCGCGGCGACATTGATTATGTTGTGGAGACATTCTATCGTCAGTCGATGGATATGGTCCGTGCCGGTGGGTTTGATATATTGGGCCATTTCGACAAGATAGGGCAGAATGCGTCGGCATATGCGCCCGGCATAGAGGAGGGCAGTCATTACCGCTCTCTCGTCGGGCAGCTTATCGATATGATTATTGAGCGGCAACTCACCATAGAACTTAATACTAAAGCGCGTAGCGAGCATGGGCGTTTCTTTCCCGGCGAGCGTTATCTTCCCCAGCTTGTCGGGGCTGGTATAGATATTCTGGTGAACAGCGATGCTCATTATCCCGACCGTATCTGTGCTTCGCGCGATGAAGCCTTTGCGATTCTTGATGGTATATATGCGACAGCTTGAACTTCTTGCCCCGGCGCGTAATGCCGAAATAGGACGCACGGCGATTCTTGCAGGCGCGGATGCGGTATATATAGGCGCGCCTGCTTTTGGCGCGCGTGCAGCCGCCGGAAACAGTGTGGCTGATATTGCGTCGCTGACGGCCTTCGCCCATCGCTTCCGGGCTAAAGTGTATGTTACCCTCAACACTATCCTTTTCGACAACGAGCTTGCAGACGCGTGCAATCTTGTATGGCAGCTGTATCACGCCGGAGTTGATGCTCTGATAGTGCAGGATATGGCTTATCTTACCATGCATCTTCCGCCTGTGGCACTCCATGCCAGCACGCAGTGTGATATCCGCACTCCCGAAAAAGCAAAAATTATGGCAGATGCCGGATTTTCGCAGATTGTACTTCCGCGCGAATTTTCCACTGAACAGATAAGGGCCTGTGCAGAGGCTGCCCGAGTACCTGTTGAAGTTTTTGTGCATGGAGCGTTGTGCGTCAGCTATAGCGGCGACTGTCAGGCTGGTTGTGTGGCTACAGGCCGCAGTGCCAATCGTGGTATGTGTCCGCAGATGTGCCGTCTGCCTTACGAGCTTGTCGATTCTGAAGGTAAAGTCGTTGCTCCGGAAAAACATTATCTTTCGCTACGCGACCTTAACCGCAGTGCCGACCTGCTCAGTCTGATTGAAGCCGGAGCTTCGTCATTCAAAATAGAAGGACGCCTAAAGGATGCGCGTTATGTGGCAAATGTGACAGCAGCTTATTCCCGAGCGCTGAATGGCATCGTAGCCGGCGCTCCTGACAAATACCATCGCTCTTCTTGTGGAGAGAGTGTGTGTCCGTTTACTCCTGACCTCAACCGGACATTCAATCGCGGTTATACCAGTTATTTCGTAGACGGGCGCCCGTCGGGCAATGAGAAAATGGCATCGTTCGACACACCGAAATGGGCCGGTATGCCGGTAGGAACTGTAAAATCGCCCTATGATTCACACCGGCGTTCATTTACAGCGTCGCTTTCGGAGCCTCTGGCTAACGGCGATGGCCTCGGGTTCTTCGATTCGTCGGGCCGTTTCGTGGGTTTCCGTCTCAATAGCGTGGATGGGGGCCGATTATTTCCCGCTTCCTCTGTCGATGGACTCAGACCGGGCATGACACTCTACAGGAATAACGATAAAGCGTTCTTCGACCTTCTCGACCGTCAGGATGCCGGATGTGAGAGATTCATTGACGTAAGTTTCACTTTGCGGAATATTGACGGAAGCCGTTTTGCAGTCGCAGTCGCTGATTCACGTGGCCTTTTTGCGGAAATCACGGCTCAGTGCGATTATGCCGTCGCCGCAAGGCCGCAGGGTGATGCCCGACGGAAGACGATTGGTAAACTTGGAGGCACTATATACCGGCTTTCGTCTCTCGACGATTGTCTCGGAGACAGATTCATACCCCTCTCTGTGCTTGCCGATGCTCGCCGAAGGGCCATTGATGCTCTTGATACTGTGGCAGAGGCCACTTATGCTTTCGACCGTCGCCGCAAGTCTCTGCTTGCCGACAACGCCTTTGCCGATGCTCCTGAACTTACCTAT
This sequence comes from uncultured Muribaculaceae bacterium, assembly GCA_910587355.1. GTDB lineage: Bacteria > Bacteroidota > Bacteroidia > Bacteroidales > Muribaculaceae > CAG-873. The sequence goes on along the minus strand of CAJUKF010000020.1, from coordinate 10,657 downwards.
CACGACAATGTAGCCAACAAATCAGCCCGGCATTTTTATCAGTCGCATGGTGCGAGAATCGGACAGCCTGCAATTGAAGTTTTTCGGCCTGCAGGTGAAATACGCGTGATGCAGACACGTTACTGCATACGGCGAGAGCTCGGTGCCTGTCTTAAAGAGAAAAATCAGGCCGGACGTCTTCCGGTGCCGCTCTTTTTGCGAAATCCGTCCGGACTGTACCGCGTAGACTGCGATTGCCGGAGATGCGGCATGGATATCATAAAACTTAACAGATAAACCATAATACCACAATGAGCCCCGGCAAATGACGGGGCTCATCCACTGTTGGTACAGAGACTGTACTTCACAGTGCCAGTTTTATAGACGAATTGTGTATAAAAGTGTCGAATCTTTTAAATTTGTATTGCATCGGCAAAGTAACATTATTTTTCTGACAAAACCAAATAATAAGCAAATTATTATAGAATAAATATTTATTTTTACTCTTGTTTTGCTAACTGCAAAATAGCGCTGAAAGAATTTCATAACTGGATGACAAAAAAATTTAAATGTTTATTCTTGCGGTAATGAAAAATTTTAATTTGGTACCTCTTTGTCTTTTTTAGATAGCACTTTTGGAGAAATTAAGACCAAAAAGCGCTTTTAGCGAGCTTTTGATTAAAAAATGTAAAATCAATAAATGGTACTGGAAATTTTTGTACCTTTGAACAATTAATTCACCTCTATGGCTCATGGCATCCACTAAACCTGAAGAGAACGAAGAACTGACAGCACAGTTGCGCGACCCTGCGACTGTGCGAAGCGCATTCTCCAAGGTCGTGCGCCTTTACTCCGAGCCTCTGTATTGGCAGATTCGGCGTATGGTAGGTGACCATGACGATGCCAACGATATTCTGCAGAATACATTCCTTAAAGCCTGGGGCTCCCTTGAAAATTTTCGCGGCGATGCTAAGCTTTCGACGTGGCTTTACAAGATTGCTGTGAATGAAAGTCTCAGTTTCCTTGAGCGCGAGAAGCGTCGCGATGCCGTATCACTCGACGGCGAAGACGTTCCCTCGTCGGTGCGTGCTCTTTATGCCGATGATAATATCGATGGGGCCGCGCTTCAGCAAAAGCTTATGCAAGCCATAGCCACCCTGCCTGAAAAGCAGCGGATTGTATTCAATATGAAATACTTTGACGATATGAAGTACGAACAGATGTCGGAGATTCTCGGCACCTCTGTCGGCGCTCTGAAGGCTTCGTATCATCTCGCTACAAAAAAAATCGAGCAATATATTGACAACAGTGATTAAACCGAATGGTAAAAACGGAGTCTAAATAAGCAAAAAAGAATAATTCATATGGTTAAGCATATCGACAATATTCTGGACGAAGCCCGCAAAAAGGGATTTGCGACCCCCTCGGCGGGGATGAAAGTTCCCGATGGTTACTTCGACAGTTTTTGCGACCGCATGGAAGCCATGCTGCCTGAGCGCCCCGAAATCGAGACGCCCGATGTCGTTGCTGCTGCCCGCAGGCCCCATACCTTTTGGCAGAAAGTCCGCCCCTATGTATATATGGCGGCCATGTTCGCCGGTGTATGGTGCATGCTTCAGATTTTTACGGGCCTGAGCAATCATGGCGGTCTTCAGCCCATGCAGGATAATGCCGTAATGGCCAAGGCTCTCTCCAGCGACGAATTCATGCGTGACTATATATTTGACGATATAAACTCATGGGATTTGCTTGATGAAATGATGGAAGATGGCTCTCTCGACTCTGACTCGGCTCTTGATGCATTCATCAATGAAGATTTTCGGCTCGACGAGCCGGCCCAGGCCGAAACAGTATCGGCTGAATACATATTACCTCAATAAGTATTTTACAATGACAGCCTCTTGTCTTTCACGTGCTTTTATCGCTTTTTTGATATCTTTGACATCACTGAGTGTCTATGCCCAGACTCCCGGTCGAAAAGACAGCGACCGCGAACGTGTTTTATCAGAAATCCGGAATTACAAGCACGATATACTCGTTAAGACCCTCGACCTGACCAAAGACCAGCAACGTGAGTTCTTCCCTATATACGATGAACTCGAAGACCGCCTTCAGGAACTCAATGCCGAGACGCGTGACCTTGAAAAGCGCGTCGCGGCCAATGAAGAAGCCTCCGAGACGGAAATAGCTGCTGCCGCTGCCATGGTCTACTCTCAGAAAGACCGGGAGGGTACACTTGAAATGGAATATTACGATAAATTCAAGTCAATTCTCACTCCGCGTCAGCTTCTCGGTCTCCGCGGCGCAGAAAAAAGTTTCACACAGAAACTTGTGCGTCATCACAACCGACTGAAGGACAACAGATAAGCTGATATGTCTGTCAATTCACCCATCGACACTCTACGCCTGGCTACCGATGCCGGCATTGCCAAAGCCACATCACGCACGTTTTCGCGTCTGGTTGTGGCCGCTTTTCTTGCCGGAGCATATATAGCTCTCGGCGGCGTGCTCTCCATCATCATCGGTTTTGGTTTTCCCGAAATCACGGCCGCTAATCCCGGACTGCAGCGTTTGTTGAGCGGCCTTGTGTTTCCGGTTGGTCTTATGCTTGTGGTAGTTCTCGGCGCCGACCTTTTTACGGGTAACAACGCGCTGCTTGTACCGCCTATGATGAACAGACGTCTCAGTCCTTTCGTTGTAGTCAAAAACTGGGCTATAGTGTGGTGTGCCAATTTTGCTGGCTGCCTCGCTGTGGCTTATTTTCTTGTATATCTCACAGGACTTACGGCTATCGAGCCTTATGCTTCATCAGTTGCTAAAATCGCAGTTGGCAAGACGTCGGCTTCTTTCGGAGTGATATTCCTAAAAGGCATCGGCGCCAACTGGTGCGTGTGCCTGGCTGTGTGGCTGGCACTCAGCGGGCGGCGGCTCGGAGAGAAGCTGCTGGCATGTGAGATTCCCGTTATGGCATTTGTCGCACTTGGCTATGAACACTGCATAGCCAACATGTTTTTCATACCCCTTGCCATGATGCAGGGAGCTGACATCACTGTAGGACAGCTGTTTGTTTCCAATCTGATTCCTGCCACGCTTGGCAATATAGTCGGTGGCGCTCTTTTTGTGGGGGCTGTCCATGCCTATCTCAACGGCAGACGCTGAAAATGTAAATAATCTTTTTTAACCGCCTATAACTTCTCAAGTTATCATAAACCGTAGAAAATGATAAAAGGAATATTGTCAATTACCGGCAAGCCCGGTCTCTTCAAACTCCTCAGTCGCGGCCGCAACGCGCTTATTGTTGAAAATATCGCAACAAAGCGACGCACGCCCACCTATCCTCACGAGAAAGTGATTTCGCTCGCCGACATCACCATGTATACCGAACACGGCGACGAACCACTGCCCGAGATTCTTGATAAGGTCTATACCCGTGCCGAAGGCAAGGCTATCGATATGAAATCGTTTGCCGGCGATGAGGCTGTACGTGAATATTTCGCGGAAATTATTCCTGACTTCGACCGCGACCGTGTCTACACCACCGACATACGCAAGCTATTCAGCTGGTATAACCAGCTTGTGGCCGCCGGTATTACAGAATTCAAAGAGGAAGAACCCGCCGAGGAGCAAACTGACGCAGTGGGCGGAGATGCCGAGGCTGTGAAAGAATAATCTTTACACCGGGTTTACACGGTTTTTTTGAAAAAAAATTCGTAAATTTGCGGCATAGCAAACCGCAGGAACGATTTTAAATCAAAATATACAAATAATTACGTCATGACAATCGACAATTTCAATTTCAAAGGGCACAAAGCCATCGTTCGCGTTGACTTCAATGTGCCTCTGGACGAAAACGGCAACATAACCGACGATACCCGCATTCGCGGCGCGCTCCCTACCCTCAAGAAAATTCTCGCTGACGGTGGCGCTCTCATTATCATGAGCCACATGGGCAAGCCCAAAGGCAAGGTGAATCCCAAGATGTCTCTCGCGCAGATAAAGGAAGCTGTAGCAAACGCTCTCGGCGCTCCCGTAGAATTCGCTCCCGACTGTGCCAAGGCAGAAGAAATGGCCGCAGCTCTCAAGCCCGGGGAAGTGCTCCTGCTCGAGAACCTCCGTTTCTATCCCGAAGAAGAGGGCAAGCCTGTAGGCATCGACAAGGAAGACCCCGCATACGACGCAGCCAAAAAAGAAATGAAGGAGCGTCAGAAAGACTTCGCCAAGAAGCTTGCTTCTTATGCCGACGTATATGTAAACGACGCTTTCGGTACAGCTCATCGCCGTCATGCTTCGACTGCTGTCATCGCTGATTCTTTCGATGCTGACCACAAGATGCTCGGCTACCTCATGGAAAAAGAAGTGAAGGCTGTCGACAATATCCTCAAAGACATCAAGCGTCCCTTCACCGCTATCATGGGCGGTTCGAAGGTTTCTACCAAAATCGGTATCATCGAGAACCTTCTCGACAAGGTTGACAACCTAATCCTCTGCGGCGGCATGACATATACATTCGCAAAGGCTCAGGGAGGCAATGTAGGCAACTCAATCTGTGAGAACGACAAGCTCGACCTTGCTCTCGATATCATCAAGAAAGCAAAAGAAAAAGGTGTGAACCTTGTTCTTGCTACCGATTGTGTTGCTGCCGATGATTTCAACAACAACGCAAAAACTCAGATTTGCTGCGTGAAGAATATTCCCGATGGCTGGGAAGGCCTTGACATCGGTCCTGCTTCAATCGCAAGTTTCGTCGGTGCTATTCTCCCCGCAAAGACTATTCTCTGGAACGGTCCTGCAGGTGTATTCGAAATGGATAACTTCGCAACCGGTTCGAAAATCGTATGCGAGGCTATTGTAGAAGCTACAAATACCGGTGCTTTCTCGCTTGTAGGCGGCGGTGACTCTGTAGCATGCGTCAACAAATTCGGCTTTGCCGACGCTGTTTCTTATGTATCGACCGGCGGTGGCGCTCTTCTCGAAGCTATCGAAGGCAAAGTGCTTCCCGGTGTTGCTGCTATCGAAGGCAAATAAGAACGGGTTCTTCACAGAAGACCCAAGACAATAGAATACAAAGGCGCGTTCTCGCAGTACGGACGCGCCTTTGGTTTTTTCAGCGTTATATCCGCATAAAAAACAGGCTGTTTCCTGATGACTCAACAGGCTCTGATGATGACAGATTGCAAAGAATTCTTTGAATGGGTGAGAACTCATATCGCTGATAATCCGTCGGCGCTACGGCTTAAGTATTCGCGCTGCAATGACGGATTTGATTATGAGGCGGCTATCACCCAGATAGAATGCAGACGTAAATTCGGCAAGAAACTTGCTGCGACGCTTACGGCCTTTCCCGATTTCTATTTTCCTTCGGTTCTCTCGGGCGAACAGGCGACGGCCGATGTTGTGGCTCAGTTTCACGCGTCGCTGATAGAGGAGGGGATGCCAATGGCGGACCTGACCGCCGGGCTCGGCATTGATGTGCTTCATGCAGCCGCGAAGGCTTTGTCGGCAGTGGCCGTCGAGCGCGACGCCGACCGTGCCGGGGCGCTTGAATACAACGCCGGAGGGATGGGAATATCAAATATAAAAGTAGTATGTGAAGATTGCAATGCTTTTATTGACAACTATATAAAAGCATCGTCAGCCCCAAAGAAACCGTTTGCTACAGTTTTCATCGACCCGGCACGCCGGGCGACCGACGGCAGCCGTGTTTTCGCCCTCTCGGACTGCGAGCCCGATGTTGTCGGCATGTTGCCGAGGCTCGGCGCACTGTGCAGCCGTCTGATAATCAAAGCGTCGCCGATGCTTGATATTTCGCATACTATCGCCGAAGTATCGCCGCGCCCAAGTGCCGTTATGGCCGTAGGTACGCCTACAGAATGCAAGGAACTGCTGATAGTCGTTGATTTTGATAAAGAGACAGCCGAAACGCTTGTCGAGGCTGTCACGCTCGGCGCAGACGGCAGCGTTTCGTCTTTCGCTTTCACGCAGAATGAGGAGAAGGAGGCTGCACAGCCTGCGGTGGCAGACGAACTGAGAGAAGGCGACTATATATGCGAGCCCAATCCCATGCTTATGAAGACAGGGGCTTTCCGTCTTGTTGCCGCCAGATTCGGTCTTTCGGTTTTTCAGCCCAATACGCGTATATTTGTCTCCGACAGCATTCCCGAAGATTTTCCCGGCAGTGTATGGCGTGTCGTGAAGGCCCTTCCATATGCCTCGCGCGTAATCAAACGTTTTGCCGCTGAATATCCTGTGATTAACGTGGCAGTGCGTAATTTCGGCCTAAGCGCCGATGCGCTGCGTGCCAAACTCCGCGTGCGCGACGGCGGCAATCTGAGGCTTTATGGTTTTACAGACGCAAAAAACAGCCGGATACTGGCTGTTTCGGAGCCTGTGTGAAAAATGGCTGTGTATTTTTAATAATGTTTAACTGCGTCAATATAGACACGTGAATATTATTTAGTATTTTTGGGCAGCTAAAATGAAATCCAATACATAACCATGAAAGAAATCACTGAATTGTTTAATTCGATTATCGAGGAGGCGCCAAGTCTCGACATCGCTGAATCGGAATTCAAGCAATCGCTGATTGACAACCCCGAGCTTCGCAAGGCATATCGCGAATACTGTCGTGAACAGGGCTCGTCGGAGAAACGCGGTTTCCTCGACTATGCCGAGCAGTATTGTGCTGACCGAAATGAAATCTGGGAATCGCTTAGCGATTACGATAATATGGAATGAAAAATACTACCGTACGTTTTCCCGCGGAATGGGAGCCGGCAGATGCCGTGCTGATTGCATGGCCTCATGAAAACACCGACTGGGCCTATATGCTGCCCGAGGTGCGGGCCTGCTATGCCGAAATAATCAAGGCTATTATAAAACGCGCAAAAATTATTATTGCAGCTCCTGATGTGCCTGAACTCGGTTTTCTTGCAGAAGATGAGCGCGAGCGTGTAATATATTTCCCTGTGTTGACCAACGATACATGGACACGCGATTACGGTCCCATAACGACTGTCGCTTCTGACGGAATACTGCATTTCAACGATTTTAAATTCAACGGCTGGGGACTTAAATTTGCCGCCGACAAAGATAATCTTGTCACTTCGCAACTCCATGAATGCGGCTTGTTGGATGGTATTCGTGACAACCGTCTCAGTTTTGTGCTCGAAGGCGGTTCTATAGAGAGTGACGGTGCCGGAACTCTGCTAACCACTGCCGACTGCCTCCTGTCGCCTAACCGCAACGGGTCTGACTCCGAAGGGCAGATTGTGAATTATCTCAAAGAAACTTTGGGGGTACATACCGTGCACATGCTGCATTACGGTGCTCTTGAAGGCGATGATACCGACGGACATATTGACACGCTCGTACGTATCGCGCCTCCGGGCGATGTGATTTTCTATACCGGATGCAGCGACACTGGCGATGTGCGACACTATAAGCAGCTTCACGATATGTTCAATGAATTGCAGCAGTTGCGTACTGCTGCAGGATTGCCATATCATCTGATAGAACTGCCGATGCCCGAGCCGGTCTATGACCCGGAGGATGGTCATCGCCTGCCGGCTACATATGCCAATTTCCTCATCCTTAACGGCGCTGTCCTTCTGCCTGTCTATGGGCAGCCGTTGCACGACATGACAGCCACTATGGCAATCAAGGCCGCCATGCCCGATTATGAAGTTGTTCCCATTGACTGCAGCGCTCTCATAAGGCAGCACGGCTCGCTGCATTGCGCCACAATGCAGTTGCCCAAAGGTTCTTTAAGCTTATGAAAACAGGTATCATACAACAGCATAATACAGACGATATAGCCGACAACCGTCGCCGTCTGGCTGAAAAAATACGCAGGCTTGCAGCCGATGGCGCACGTCTTGTTGTCTGTCAGGAACTTCATGACTCGCTTTATTTCTGTCAGACAGAGAATGTTGACCTCTGTGGTCTTGCCATTCCCATTCCTGGTGAAGTCACTGACTTTTATTCGGCTGTGGCACGCGAATGTGGCGTAGTGCTTGTAACCTCATTATATGAGAAACGTGCGCCGGGGCTCTATCATAATACTGCTGTGGTTTTCGATGCTGATGGCTCAATTGCCGGAAAATACCGGAAGATGCATATTCCCGATGACCCTGCATATTACGAGAAATTCTATTTCACGCCGGGAGACCTTGGCTTTCAGCCGATAGATACATCAGTGGGCCGTCTCGGTGTGCTTGTATGCTGGGACCAGTGGTATCCCGAAGCAGCACGTCTGATGGCTCTCGCCGGAGCTGAAATACTGATTTATCCCACGGCAATAGGGTGGGAGAGCAGCGATACGGAAGCTGAGCAGGCGCGTCAGCGCGAAGCATGGACGACCGTGCAGCGCGGTCATGCTATTGCCAACGGGCTGCCTGTGGTGGCCGTGAACCGTGTCGGTTATGAGCCGGACCCGTCGGGAGCTACAGGCGGTATTTCTTTCTGGGGCTCGAGTTTTGTGGCCGGACCTCAGGGTGAGTTCCTTTATCGGGCATCCGACAGCGAGGAAGACGAGGCCATTGTCGACATCGACATGGAGCGTTGCGAAAACGTGCGCCGCTGGTGGCCGTTTCTGCGCGACCGCCGTATTGATGCATATGCTGGGCTGACAAAACGCTTTCTTGACTGAAAGAAAAAGAGCATTTGTTCATTCTCTTTAGTAGAATCCCTAAACAGAATGAACAATGATAATAGACAAATCCCCTCTTATCAAAGGCGCTCTCGGGCGCTGGTGCCGTATGGCGGGTCGTGCAGCCTGCCGTCCGGCACTGATTATGTGGTATGTGATGCAGAGCCCCGACACACCCCGTCGTGACAAAACAGCTATTTTCGCATCGCTCGCATATCTTGTGTTTCCCGTTGACATCCTCGATGCACGGCGACTGCCTTTCCTCGGCTGGCTCGACGAAGTGGTGGCCCTTTCGGTGCTCGTAAACCGTATGTCGAAGTACGTCACACCCGAAATCGAGGCTAAGGCCGACGCACGTCTTGATTCGTGGTTTCCGAAGCCTGCCGATACGGTGCCGGTGGCTGAATTAGAAAAAGTCGACTGACACGAAAAAAAGAATCCGGTGTCGCCCTATAATCTGGAAGCGGCACCGGATTTCTGTATGCTATAGAAGTAATGTGCGGTTATCGCTGCTCGTTGTAAACGCCGAGCTCACGAATCTGGACATTGCCGTTGGCGTCGGTTACAGTAAGCTTTACGGCATCGGCAAGCACGGGGTCGAAGCGGCTGATTTTAACACGCTTTTCTGTTGTGGCAGGTCCTTCAAATACTTTTGTCCACTGGCCGTTGTTGCGGCACTCGATGCGGTATGAGGTGATGGCATTGTCGTGGTGGTCGGTGAGAACTACGGCATTGACGGGATATACGTTGCCGAGCTCTACCTGAAGCCATGGCTCCTTTACAGAGGGATGTGAAACCCACGAAGACGAGAAGCTGTCGTCGGTAGCGAGGTCGTGCTGATACATGTCGTAGCTCCACGAGCCGATAGCATGTTTCTTTTTGGCGAGATTTGTGGCGATAATAGGTGCGCCGGTCTCAGCTACGATATGCTGTTTCTTGTCGTCTTTCCACAGTTTGCCGATTTTCTTGAGGGCTTCGACAGCGTTTTTGTCGAAGAGGCCGTCACGGTTAGGCGCGACATTAAGAATGAATGTGCAGCAGGCATCGTTCATAGGGCGGAGATTGTCATTTACCATTTCCTCGGGCGATTTGGTGTCGCTTGTCGGCATATCTTCTTTCCAGAACCAGGTGCGCTGTATGGGATAGCAGGCCATTGAGGGCAGGAAGCTGCGGTCTTTTTCAATTTTCTGACCGGCGCCCTGCTCATATGTCTTGAGGTCGGAGTAGAAAAGGGCTTCGGCGGGATATTTGGCACCGTTGAGGTCCATTACGAGACATTCGGGCTGAATGCTCTTGCAGAAGTTGTAGATGTCTTCAAAATTGATGTCCTCATAAGAAAGACGCGACCATGGAGCGTCCCAGCCGTCAATCATAAGAGCGGTAATGGGACCGTAGTTGGTAAGGAGTTCGCGGAGCTGATTCTTGATGAAATCAGTGTGGTAGGGCTTGATGTTGTTGGGGAGAATTTTCTCATGCATGTCGAGAATCGAGAAGTGGAACATAACCTTCATGCCGCGTTCGCGCATGGCATCGACAAATTCCTTCACCACGTCGCGGTGAATGCCGCTGTTGGCAGCGTTGTAATCGGTAGTGGCGGTGTTCCACATGCAGAAACCGCAGTGATGTTTTACCGACATGCAGCCGAAATTCATATTGGCCGAGCGTGCTGCATCGGCCCACTGGCGGCAGTCGAGTTTTGTGGGGTTGAATGTCGAGATAGGCTGGTCTGGGTCTGCCCAGTCCTCTTCCTGAAAAGTGCCCATGCCAAAGTGTACGAAGAGACCGAATTTGAGGTCCACGAACTCTTGCTGGAGCTCGTGGAGCGACTTTGTGGCGCTCATGCTCATAGGAGCCATGAGTGTCATAAGCAAAATAGGTAAGATTTTCTTTAGCATAAAAATTAAATATAAGGTTTTTTATGCTGCAAAAGTACTGTTTTTCCATATCTTTGCCAAATTTTTTATTTTTGTAAATTTAACCTAAATTAAAAAACGAAGTGCGAAAGTTTGGCCACTAAAAGCACCTCACTCC
>CAJUKF010000019.1:24474-47686 GCA_910587355.1 uncultured Muribaculaceae bacterium | reverse complement strand
ATATTCGACCGATGCTTATTTATTATTCACATTGGTTATTAAACAACCTCTTAATATTACGGAAGTATTCGTCATTTTCACATGGGTTGCCAGGGGCGACTATTCCCCCCTCTGGATTCGTTGTGAATGCAGATAGTGTGATTCCGCTTACCGGAGCCTCGCCCTCTGTAGGATTGATGTAGTTCCATGTGTAAGTGATTTCTTCATTTACATCGGTATCATCTTCAGGGTTTGCCAATGCTCCGGCGGGAATTGTAAGAGTCCATTTACCGGATTTGGTTACTTTGTCGCAGTTGACTTCAAGTTTATATGCCGACATATTGAAACTCCAGTCACAAACTACAGATTCTCCGCCTTCCAGCGACATTGTCACAGTGCCGCTTTCGTATGCTTCGGTATCAAGCTGAATAGTGGGGAAGTGATCCGGATTAGACACATCGCCTTCGGGAGGCGTGACCAAAGTGACTGTTACGGCTGCATTCGCAGTCATTGCCATGGCGGCAACTGCCACTAATGCAATCAACGAAGTAAGTACTTTTTTCATTGAATGTAAGATTTAGTTTATATAAAGGTTGATAATCTCGCGCCAAAAGTAATGATTTTTTGGTGCGAAAACAAATTTTTCCCAAATTTTTGTTCAAAAAAAGTGATTTTTCCGCTCAAAATGTCATCAAAAGCAGCCCACAAGGTTTGTTCACCGCCCTTTTAATCCGACACAACTCCACCTCACAAATCGGGACGCAACAAGCAGGGACGCGATTAATCGCGTCCGCGAGACAGAATGCAACTTTTAATGCAGAATTAAATAAACAGCATCTCAGTCTCGGCGGGTTTGCAACTCTCCGCAACACGGCCCCTCAGAACGCCATACGCTTGATAAGATTATAGGCTCGTGCTATACCGAGCTCACCGGCTTTACTCAGGTCAGCGATTCCGGCATCACGGTGACCGCTGCGCAGCTCTATGTATCCGCGGTTATAATATGCCTCGCCGAAGTCCGGTTTGAGCTCTATCGCCTGTGCGAATGCTTTCGACGCAGCATCGTAATTCTCCATTTCGAGCAGGATACAGCCTTTGTTGAAATAAGCTATAGCCATACGCGGCGAGAGTTCAATCAGCTTGTCGTAGTCGGAAAGAATCTCGCTGAGCGATTTTTGTACCGCCGCAAGACGCGCCATAGCATCCGTACCGGGCATATCAGGCCCGACACCCTGACGTGTACCGGATGATGGCTGACGCCGGCTGCCCCCCTCGGCTTTATCAAGCAGATAACGGCTGTAACGGGCTTGTGCGCGAATCATATATGCAAGCGCGAGGTCTGGAGCGATAGACGATGCGCGGTCGGCGTCGCGCTCGGCATTCACATAATCACGCACGGTGAGGAAGTCGAGCGCACGGCCTATATAATCCACGGGGCGCCCTGTATGCGTTGCAAGATACGAGTTATAATAGTCGATTGAATTGAAATGACGGGCCGCATCATCCTCATTTATCGCAGGCACGGCGTTTGTAACAACAAGAGCGAACCGCAGCATACGGGTAGCGTTCAGGTCATCCACCTCACGGATATAATATGTATTGCGACGTAGTTCCGAGGGCGACGAATAGAACGACAGCATCATCATAGGCTCGGTCTCCACCGCCGTATTGCGGTCCTGTACACGCCCTCGTATGGCCGAGTTGTTGTATTCTTCGCGGAAGTCTACGTTATTGTCAACTGTAAGCAGACGCGCGAAGCGGCGCGATACTTCGGATTTGTCGGGCTGTCCGGGCTTGTCGTCGGCTCTTTTGTTGCCGTTCTTGTTGGCGCCCTGCCCATCTACGGCCATATCGGTGTCGGCATCGGGCTTCGAGGCAGCTATCTCGCGTTCGTATTTAGCGGCAATCTCAGGAGTCAGAGATTTCGACAGTCTGTCGGCCTTCTTGAAGTCCGCCTCGGCTTTGGCAAGCTGCCCCTCGTCGCGGTAAATGGCACCGCGAAGATAGAAAGCTCCCGGAAAATCGGGATAATGCTCGGCAACACGCGTTATATCTGCCGCCGCCTCCTTATAGTTGCCCTTGGCACGGTGCAGCACCGCACGGTTATAGAGCGCACGGTACTCGTCAGGCTCAAGTTCGAGCACACGGTTGAAATCCTCAAGGGCGAGGTCGTTGGCACTCACCTCCATAAGCAGCAGACCACGGTTGAAAAGAGCTACATAATTCAGCGGGTCAATGGTGAGGGCATAGTCGTAGTCCGACATGGCGCCGTTGTAAGAGTCGAGACGGTAGCGCAGATACGCACGGTTGATATACAGGCCCGCATTTCGCGGCAGCAGCTTGATTGCCTTGTCGATGTCAGCAAGGGCGCTTTCATAGTCGCCGTCGGAGTCTATGGCTATACCGGCACGCATTATGTAGCCGTTTACGGCCTTATCGTTGATTTGGAGCGCCTTGTCGATATCGGCAAGTGCACTCACGGTATCTTTACGCTCAAGAGATATATGCGCACGACCGAGATACGAATTCTCATAGCCGGGATAATATTTTATAAGTTCTGCGAAAACATCCGATGCAGCATCGTATTCTTTCAGGTCAGTCAGAGCAAGAGCCTTATTGAAAAGCAGATGACGGTTGCGCGGCAGAAGTTTTAGAGCCTCCGTATAATCGTCAATAGCACGGCGGTTGTAGCCGAGATTCTGCCGGGCTACGCCACGCACCTCCCATGCGTCGGATAGATACGGATTGAGTTCAAGAGCTTTTGTCGCATCGGCCTCGGCACCTACATAATCCTCAAGATTGAGTTTGGCTATCGAACGGTAGAAATATGGTGTCGCCATATAAGGCTTCGCCTCTATGGCCTGGTTGAAATACTGTATCGACAGCAGATAATCCTCAAAATAGAGGGCGTTCTGCCCAACACGCATCACCTGGTCGGTGTTTACCTGAGCTGCAGACGAAACTGCCGATACCAGAATGATAATCAGTGATATTATATTGCGCAAAATACTTTTCATTACTCGAAATTTCGACAAATGTACAAATTTTTCACCAATTCCGGAAATAGCATCGCTCTGCTTAAATATCTTTAGCAATTTGATGCTCACTCAGCTCCTGAACAAACAAATCCGAAGCCGCAGACGTTGGAAATATATGAAAAATATTCTCACATTTGCTCTTCTGCTTATTGCATCAGCCGTATGCACGGCACAGTCTCTGCGGAGCTCTTCGCTCGTCGATTCGCAGAGCGATTCTCTTGTGGCCGACCACAAAATCGTTTATATCGACGGAAAGCCCGAAACCATTTCGGAAACGCACATCGATTCGCTCCGCCACCTCATCAACATGTTCTATTACGACCAGTTCCGCAATTTCTCCGACCCGGCGGCTCCGTATTTCCTTTTCATGAGCAAGGACGCGGCACTCGCCATGGGCATCGGCGGATGCGTGCGTATGCGCGGCTGGTACGACTGGGGCGGCGCTATCCCGGCTAACGGCTTCGCGCCTTATCTCATTCCCATGCATCCCGACCCTACGAAGATGCGCAAATTCAACACTACACCCTCAGGCACCACATTGTTCTTCCGCGTCATAGGCCGCAACAAGCAGTTCGGTGAATATCAGCTGTATATCGAAGCGAATTTCAACGGTTACAACAGGCTCGGCTTCAACCTTAAGAAGGCATATGCGATTGTCCGCGACTGGACAATCGGCTACGCCGCATCCACTTTCTCCGACCCATCTGCCCTGCCCCCGACTGTCGACGCGTCCGGACCTAACAATAAGATGTCGCCTACAAACGTCCTCGTGCGCTGGATGCACACATGGCGCGACCGCATCACCGTCGCAGCCTCGGCCGAAACGCCGCAAACAAGTCCCACGGAGCAGGCCGGCCTCACTGCGAAAGTCGACAACTGGCTTCCTGATGCCGCTGTATTCGTGCAGTATGCATGGGGGCGCTCGGAGCACGTCCGTCTGTCGGGCATTGTCCGCTCGCTCTCCTACCGCAACCTCGTTGCCGAACGCAACCACAACCTCGTCGGCTGGGGCGCTCAGCTCTCGGCTGTCGGGCATCCGCTGAAACCGCTCACGCTCTACGGCACATTCTGTGGCGGAGCAGGCTTCGAAAGCCTCGGCGGCGACCTCCAGATGGGCACGTACGACCTCGTGCCCGAACCCGGTCAGCCGGGGCGCCTATATGCACCATACGCTATCGGCTGGAACCTCGGCGTGCAGTATAACTTCCGGCCCAACCTTTTCGCTTCGGTTACATTCGCCGAAAGCCGCTATCTCCCTCGCGACGGTGCCGCAGGCTCTGAGTACAAATACGGTCAGTACATGGCCGCCAACATATTCTGGAATCTCACACCGCGCATCCAGACGGGCCTCGAATTCACTACGGGCGTACGCAAAAACGTCGACGGCGAACACCGGCGCGCACGCCGCATCGGCCTGATGGCACAATTCTCCTTCTGACTTCACGCTTCACCCCTTAACTTATATTAACAACTAAAAATCACCTTATACCACAAATAACAAGTACCTTTGCAACCGATAAATCCGGGCGCAAAGGCGTACCCATGCCGGCAGAGGCCGGTTATGCCTTAAGGAACGGGGTGTAAATCCCCGGCAGACGCGCTGCTGTAATTCTCTGCTGTTCATCATATATCTTGAACGCAACTCCTTGTCCACTATGTCACTGGCTCACACCGGGAAGACGGACAACCGGAGGAGATAAGCCAGAAGACCTGCTCCCGTAATTGTTCTTTCAAACCGAAGCTTCGCGAAACAGGCTCCGAAAGACTTAGGGAACGCTCCTATTGCGGCAATCTACTGCAACGCTACATGTATTTATATACAGGCGCTCCATTTCCCTCATTTCTTTTTCCCGTAAACGAAGTTTCATAAATTGGTTTAACCCATTAATTTATGAAATTGAGGCATTGTATCTGTTTCAAAACCATTAAAAACCATAAGGTCTTATCGGGTATCCACTACCCTGTAAGACCCAGATTGTTATAACCATATTAAAAACATACATTATGCATTTAAAGTCTACTCTTATCACACTTGTGTTAGCCGCTTCGGCTATCAGCGGCTCGGCCAAGGAGCAACTGGTCATAGTCAACGAAGGCAGCTGGGGTATGGACAACGGACGTCTGTCGTACTTCGAAGACGGCACAATCGTAAGCAACGACTGGTTCGGCGAAATCAATAACGAAAAAATCGGTGATACGCCCAACGACATCGTCCTTATAAACGGCAAACAGATTGCCATTGCCGTCAACACGTCAAATATCATACATATTATCAATCCCGACGGCACAGCAATCACGGCCATAGAAAACGTACCCAACTGCCGCAAGCTTGCATCCGACGGAAACTACCTCTACGCCACCTCTTACGCACACGAAATCGAGATTGACGGCACAACGAAAACATTCACAAAGGGCTATGTGGCAAAAATAGACGTTGAGACTTTCAAAGTCGTAGCAGCCTGCGAAGTCGGATACGAGCCTGAAGGCGTAGCCGTTTACAAAGGTCGTCTTTTCGTAGCAAACAGCGGCGGATATTCATACTCCGAAAACCACGATTATGAAAAAACTGTATCAGTTGTAAATGCCGAGACAATGATTGTTGAACGCACGGTAGACACGGGCAAAATCAATCTCTACGGCTCCATGTCACAGTCAGGCAAGTATCTATGCATCAATTCCGTAGGCGATTACGGCGCAAATGGGCCCGCAACCGTCATTATGGATTGCGACAAAGTGCTCGCCGGCGTGCCGGACAACGAATGCTCGGTAGCGCTGCCATATGCGTCGACTTACAGCACCGTAGCTACTGACGGAAGCTTTTATGCCATTGGCTCTCAATACTCGATGGCAACAGGCGGATATGTATACGACTATATCACCATTAATCCCGAGGCCGTGCTAAACGATGGTGCTGAAGCCGGTGTAAGCACAACATTACCGGGCACCGTAAAAGAGAATATCGAGACTTTCGCACAGCCCTATGGTCTATATGTAAACCCTTACTCGGGCTACATCTACGCTACTGATGCCGTATCGTATACCAGTGCCGGCAAGCTGCATCAGTGGGACCCTCAGGGCAAATACATCGGCGAATGGAAAGTGTATATTAATCCGGGCCATTTCCTCGCGCTGCCCGACGCGAACGGAGTTGAGGACATCGTGGCTCCCGGCTCAGAAAATCCCGATGCTCCTGTCTACAATCTTCAGGGCATACGTGTCTCTCACCCCGTTCCCGGTCAGATTTACATACAGAACGGACGCAAATTCCTTTACGTAGAATAAACATCATCAATATTTTTCTGCTATAAAATACCCTTGAACGGTACGGCGGCCTGCCATCGCGAGATGTCAGGCCGCCGATATTTTTATCTGCTCCGCTCCCTTATCTGAAACCGATATTGTACGAAAGGGTGAATTTGAAATTACGCCCGGGCATAGGATAACGCGGAACATGCTCATACTGGACGTCAAAGAGGTCATTGACCTCAAAAGATGCCGACAGCATACGCCACGAACCCGAAAGCTTAAGGTCGACGTTGTTATAAGGCTTCAGCATATCGGCAGGGTCGGCATACGACCACATACGCTTGGATACATGGAGATTGGATACCGTAAGGGAATATGAGCGCCACTGCGCGATGCCTGTCACACCGCATGAGAATGTCGGCGAATAGCATATAGGCTTGTCATAAGAGTCTTCATCGGCAGGGTCTGTGCGGTTGAGGTCCCGCTGCCATGTGAACGAGCACAGAAGCGAGAAGTTCCATTCTCCGGGAGTATAACGTCCTGAAACTGTGGAATTCAGTCCACGGCAGTATGTTTTGCCGTAGTTTAGCATCGACCATGAATAAGTGCCTTTCAGCGGCAGACAGACTATGCGGTCGGTGATATGGTTTATATAGAAATCGGCCTGCACGCTCGCTCCCCATTGTCCTGCCGGAGTGAAATCATACTGTCCGCCGAAGTTCCATTGCTTTGTGTATTCGGGCTTTAGCCAGCGGTTTCCGGTCTGAGTATAGTAAAAGTCGTTGAGGGTAGGTACACGAAAAATACGCTTATACCATGCCCGCAGCTGCACTCCGAAGAAACTGTAACCGAGTGATAGCGAGGGCGTGACCTTCGACAGCGGTTCGGCCGCCCCAGCTTGAGTAAACGTATGGTCGCGGTAATGCTGATAAAGAGCGGAGGCCGCAACACGGAGACCTTTGTAGCTTGTCTGTACGGCCACGACGGCTTTCTGGTCAAGACGACGCACGGTGCTGAACCGCTTCAAATCCGCGCTCAGCCACGACATACGTGCGTCGTAGCTCACATTCACCGACAGCCAGTCGGGCAACGTATATGAATATGCCGCCGAAGCATAGGCATCGTTCTGACGGTAATGGTTGTCATAGCGCGCCATTGTCGTATTATCCGGATAATCAGTGTTATAGCGAAGATATTCGTGAGCGTATTTCATATTGAACTTCATGCTGTGCCGCCGCGAGAAGGTGTGTCTGTAAGAGCCCTGCACAAAAAGGTCTGTGTCCCATTCACGGCCTACATTTATGTATTTGTCCGAGAGTCGCCTGACTATACCGCCGGGACAGCCGCGCTCTGACACATAGGCGTAGATGTGCGATGAAAATCCTCCTTTGAAAACGGCACCCTCTATACGCGTAAAACGTATGTCGGAATTGCGTCTGCGGCCCACAGTATCCTCATACTCAGACTTATATCTGAACGGATAGTCGCCTTTTGAATTGAGATATTCGCCGTCGATAAACGCCGACCAGCCGTTGCGCACATACTGCGCGTTTAAACGGCCTCTGTAAGTATGAAACGAACCAATGCCTCCGAGTACAGATATGGAATCAGTTCTCGGACGACGCGTTTTAAGATATACCGTAGCACCCGAAGCATACTCTGATGCCGACTGACAAGTCTCTAACTTATTGGCATTGAACAGAGAAACGGATTCAAGCGTTGACAGCGAGTATTTGCCGAGGTCGACGGTACCGTTCTGAGCGTTGGTGATACGAATCCCGTCGATATACACGCCGACATGCTGTGCACCAAGCGAACGCACATTAATTGTCTTGAGACCTCCCAGACCTCCCATATCCTTAATCTGCACTCCTGCAAAATACTTGAGGGCATCGGCTATCGATGTGGTCGACAGGGCCTGTAAATCCTTTCCGGAGATAGTCTGTACTGTAGCGAGGGGGCGCCGTGCGGCTGTCACTTCCACATCCTTCAGCATATAGATTGTGTCCGCTTCTTCATCCTCCTCGGCACCGGCTGAAAAAATGCATATAATTGACAGGAACACAGCAGCTAACAGCCTCAAACTCCCGGTAGTTTTCCCAAAAATCATTTTGACTTCTTATATTATTCAAATTACTTGCAAAGTTAGTCAAAAAATAGCGATTTTTTGTGTAATTTTGTATCATAATCCGAGAAATATAACATGCGAATATATACAGCCCTGATTTCATTTCTAATCCTCGCTCTGACATCCTGCGGACACGGTGAAACGTCCGCCGACGAGTACAGCATACCGCTGTATTCACCGGAATATGCATCGGGATTTGACATAAAAGGCGCCGAAGGCAAAGAAAGCTCAATTATCACAGTCAGAAACCCCTGGCAGGGTGCCGACAGTGTTTCGACGCGCCTCTTCATAGCACGTAACAGCGAGGCTGCTCCCGACGGTTTCGAGGGCTGCGTGCTCGACGGCGAGGCTCGGCGAATTGTCACTATGTCATCATCACATATCGCCATGCTCGACGCACTCGGAGCCACGGATTGCATCGTTGGGGTTTCGGGACTTAAATTCATATCAAACAGCGATATACAGGCTCGTCGCGACAGCATTGCCGATGTAGGTTACGACGGAAATGTAAACTACGAGCTCATCCTTTCGCTCTCGCCCGACCTCGTGCTGATTTACGGTGTCAACGGCGAAAGCCCTATGACTGCCAAACTTAAAGAACTCAGCATCCCCTATATGTACGTTGCCGACTATCTCGAAGAGTCGCCTCTCGGCAAAGCCGAATGGCTTGTTGCGCTGGCGGAAATCATCGGACAAAGACCCCTGGGAGAGGATGTGTTTTCTCACATTCCACAGAATTACCATACTCTGAAACAGAAGGTTAGCAAAGCAAATCTTCCGACTCCGAAAGTGATGATTAACACTCCTTATAACGACATCTGGTATATGCCTTCGTCCAAGAGTTATGCTGTCCGTCTGATTGAGGATGCCGGAGGTAAATTCCTATATGACAAAAACAACGGCAACACATCTGTGGGAATCGACCTTGAGGAGGCATATATGCTTGCCTCGGATGCCGACATATGGCTCTATCCGGGCATGGCCGGCTCACTTGACGATGTTATGAAAATGGTGCCTAAATTCACCGATACGCCTCCTTTTGTCAACGAACTGATTTTCAACAACAATCTGCGCTCGACACCCGACGGAGGAAATGATTACTACGAATCCGGCATCGTGCACCCCGACCTCATGCTGCGCGATTTAATCAAGATTTTTCATCCTGAACTTGTCAGCGAAGATTTTGTATATCACAAACAGCTGAAATAAACGCCGTTACCGAATTGAATCAGACAACATGAGAACGCGCACCTCAATGCTTTTCATACTGCTCACGGCACTGACAGCGTTGCTTTTCTGCATCGATTTGTCGGTAGGCTCCGTATCCATACCCTTGCGCGAGGTATGGGCAGCTCTTACCGGAGGCGAATGCCCGGCAGCCACAGCCAAAATCATTATCAACATACGTCTCATCAAAGCCATAGTGGCTCTTCTCGCCGGGGCTGCATTATCAGTCAGCGGTCTGCAGATGCAAACGCTTTTCCGCAACCCACTTGCGGGCCCATATGTGCTCGGAATCAGTTCCGGTGCAAGCCTCGGCGTGGCGCTGGTAATGCTCACCGGCATAGGCTCTTCGCTCGGTGTGGCAGGAGCCGCATGGATTGGTGCCGGAGCCGTACTGCTCATCATCGGAGCTATCGGACACCGCATCAAGGATATAATGGTGATTCTGATTCTCGGCATGATGTTCTCGTCAGGAGTTAGTGCAATCGTACAGATATTGCAGTATATCAGCCGCGAAGATGCTCTTAAATCGTTTGTTATCTGGACAATGGGCTCGCTCGGCGATGTCACCGGCTCACAATTGTTGATACTCATTCCGGCAGTTCTCGCCGGACTCCTGCTTGCCGTAGTGGCAATCAAACCGCTCAATATGCTTCTCTTCGGAGAGGAGTATGCCGTTACAATGGGGCTCGACATAAGGCGTTGCCGCACAATCCTCTTCGTCTCCACCACCCTTCTCGCAGGCACCGTCACGGCATTCTGCGGTCCTATAGGATTTATAGGTCTTGCCATGCCGCATATAACCCGTATGCTGTTCGGCAACAGCGACCACCGTGTTCTTGTCCCAGGCACAGTGCTCACCGGCGCGTCAATCCTCATTGTCTGCGACATCATATCCAAATTATTCACCCTGCCAATCAACGCCATAACCGCTCTGCTAGGTATACCAATCGTAGTGTGGATTGTGCTGCGCAACAAATAAAAAATCATGATTGAACTACGCGACTTCTCGACAGGCTATGGCGAACGCACACTGCTGCGCGACGTAAATGTCGCTGTCGACAACGGCAGGCTCACCGCGCTAATCGGCCGCAACGGGTCGGGCAAATCAACACTTCTCCGTGCCATTGCAGGCATAAACCGGCACTATACAGGCGAAATACTTCTTGACGGGCGGTCGTTGTCGCAGATGAAACCGCAACAACTCGCGCGTACGGTTGCATTCGTAAACACCGAACGCACACGAATAGCCTCGCTGCGCTGCGAAGATGTCGTGGCAATGGGACGTGCACCGTATACCAATTGGATTGGACGTATGCAGGACATTGACAAAGAGGCTGTTGCTCATGCACTTGCATCCACCGACATGGAAGGCTATGCGCACCGTACCATGGATACAATGAGCGACGGCGAGTGTCAGCGAATAATGATAGCGCGGGCACTGGCTCAGAACACTCCGACAATAATACTCGACGAACCGACTTCTTTTCTCGACATGCCGAGCCGCTTCGAACTAGTTGCCCTTCTGTGCAATCTGGCTCACAAAGAAAAGAAATGCGTGCTTTTCTCCACCCATGAACTCGACATCGCCATGCAGCTCTGCGACGACATAGCACTGCTCGACTCCCCTCGTCTGCGTCATCTCCCGGCCGACGAAATGCGCCGCAGCGGATATATAGAGCTGTTGTTCCGAAATGACACTGTTCACTTCAATGCAACTTCAGGCACAATCATGCTGAAAGACAGAAAGTGAAGATTTTTGCCGTCTGCAGATTTTTTCTATCCGAATTTTTGCTATATTTGCCAAAAAGTATATTTAATACACTGGAGTAAACGTAAATATGTCAAGATACTCTGACGAACAACGCAACGGCGAAAAAATAAAAATCTACCAGAGCATATGGAAAATCTTGCCATTAGCTGTTGGTGGTCTACTTTTTGGATTGCTGTGTACCATTCTGACCAAATCCGACAATCCAGATTCAACCGGAAGACTCATGGGTTGGTTTGGAGTTATTTTTGGCATCGGCGGAGGAGCGATTATACTTCTCGGCCCTATTCTCCACAGAGTTCTGCATACACCTTATATAATAATTCATAACGATAGAGTAGATTTCTACCAGCCTTTCAAATACACATATCAGACCATTTATTTCAACGATGTAAAAATGTTCCATGTGTCAAAAGTCAGCTCCGCAGAATATATTGCCGTTGATTATAAGTCTGAAGCTATGAAACAAGAACGAGAAAAGGCATCCGACATCAAGCGTAAATTGATGAACATCAATTTCAGAATAACCGGTTCTATAGCGAATATAAACGCTACAAAAATGACAATTAAAGCGGAAGACATCTGCAGTATATTGAACAATCGTCTAAAAGGTTTTCGCGAAAACGCCATAACTAAGTCGGGCTCTCCGCAAACATATCAATTTCCATCGCAAGACAAATACTCACTTGAAGAACATGGAGTCAACGGATATGCATACCCCAAGGATGAAGCTCTAAAAATAGTCGAAGAATGTTATCAATCTGCTAAACCGATTCTCGCAGGAGATGTATATATGTTGAAAGGCGGAAAAATCGAAGCGACTTCCGACTGCTGGTATTGCACCCGAATGGGCGAATCCGACTTCGATTATGCCGCACGGAGCTATCGTGGAACAACTGATTTCATAAACAACTATCCCGATGATGCCGGTTACCTATTTTATTTCGTTTTAGATGAAAATCGAGAATAAATCCGAAATCGACTACTTTGTAACGAAAAATAAGCGCACTCCAAAAAAGCCGAGAAAACATAGGAAAGACAATTGGAGTCTCAAATTCGCTGTATTCGTATACCTTATTCTGCCAGGCATAGTACTCAGCATTGTGATATCCATAGCATTCAAAGTTTCTGACCGAACACTCTACGACTTTACACAATGGTATATTTCTTTTCCAATCACAGGCTTTATAGTCGGCTTATTTCTGCTGTTCCGTCATCACATACTTCATTCCGATGAAATTAATTACAAGGATTTTATTCAGTGGAAATATAGCCTTTCCTTAATTTGGATGCCTACAGTCGGAGCTCTTTTTATAAGTCCCATACTTATCGGGTGTTTTAAAATGGCCAATTACTATTTACCTGCTCCATATAAAGAGCATTATGAATATGCCAAAGTTATTGAGAGACATTATAGCTCATCCCGATACGAACCAGATTATGTTGTGGTTTTTCACATCGAAAACGGGAAATATCCGGACCCCGAAATCCGGGTTTACTCAAACTTCTACAAATATGCTCAAATTGGCAGTACATATGTTGTTACTGTTCAACGTGGATTTTTCAACATTCCTGTGATAAAAGAATTCACTTATGTTTTTGACCCGGACGAATAATTTTTCAGCTGTCAATAAATAGGCGAAAACGGGGAAGTAGCCAAAAGTTTGACGCTGTTAAGGCCGGTTTGATGTCTTTTGGCGAGTTTTGCGCGGATTAAGCATCCAAATGCAATTCGAGAGGGCTGTCGTTTCTGAAAATTTTACTTAAATTTTTGTTGCATATAATTTTTTTGTTATTACCTTTGCCATAGTTAACCAAAAATCGACAAGGCTTCAGACGCCTTGTTCCTTAAAACTAAAAATCATGGATATCAACAGTATCATGTCCGCCCTTGAGGCCAAGCACCCGGGCGAGAAAGAGTATCTTCAGGCAGTGCGCGAAGTGCTGATGTCGGTAGAAGAGGTATACAACCAGCATCCCGAATTCGAGCGCAACAAAATCATAGAGCGCATGGTAGAGCCCGACCGTATTGTCACCTTCCGTGTAACATGGATTGACGACAAGGGCGAAGTTCAGAATAACATCGGCTATCGCGTACAGTTCAACAACGCCATTGGCCCGTACAAGGGAGGTATCCGCTTCCATGCATCAGTAAACCTCTCAATTCTTAAATTCCTCGGCTTCGAGCAGACCTTCAAAAATGCTCTCACCACCCTCCCCATGGGAGGTGCCAAAGGAGGCAGCGATTTCTCACCCCGCGGCAAAAGCGACCGTGAAATCATGCGTTTCTGCCAGGCTTTCATGCTCGGTCTTTGGAAAAACCTCGGACCTGACCGCGACGTACCCGCCGGCGATATCGGCGTAGGCGGCCGCGAGGTCGGTTATATGTACGGCATGTACAAACGTCTTGTGAACCAGCATGACGGCACATTCACTGGCAAAGCCCTCGAATTCGGCGGCAGCCGTATCCGTCCCGAAGCAACCGGTTTCGGCGCTCTTTACTTCGTGCAGAATATGCTCAAGCAGCGCAACGACGACATCAAAGGCAAGATAATCGCTATTTCCGGTTTCGGCAACGTAGCATGGGGCGCAGCTCTCAAAGCTACTGAACTCGGAGCAAAGGTGGTGACAATCTCCGGCCCTGATGGCTATATCTACGACGCAGAAGGTCTCAATACTGAAAAAATCGACTACATGCTTGAACTCCGCGCTTCCGGCAACGATATTGTAGCACCCTATGCCGAACGCTTCCCCGGCGCTGTATTCTATGCAGGCCGCAAACCATGGGAGCAGAAAGTGGATATCGCACTTCCGTGCGCCACTCAGAACGAGCTTAACGGCGACGACGCAAAAGCTCTCATCGCCAACGGTGTGGAAATGGTTGCCGAAGTTTCCAACATGGGCTGTACCCCCGAGGCTATCGACGCATTCATCAGCAGCCGCACGGTGTACGCACCCGGTAAGGCTGTAAACGCCGGCGGTGTGGCTACTTCCGGCCTCGAAATGAGCCAGAACGCCATGCATCTGCAGTGGCCGGCAGAAGAAGTGGACCAGAAACTCCATCAGATTATGACCGATATCCACGAGCAGTGCCTGCGCTACGGTGTGGAGAAAGACGGCTACATCAACTACATGAAGGGCGCAAACATCGCCGGCTTCATGAAAGTGGCTCACGCCATGATGGGCCTTGGAGTCTGCTGATACCGACTCTCAAGACAATTTACAATGGCTGCATCCCTATCCGGCGTGCAGCCATTTCTTATTATGCCTTTTCCGTTAAAAAAATTGGAAAATAAAAGCAGAAGTATTAATTTTGCCGCCAATGAGCACACGTGTAAAACCATATCTGCCCGGCGCCACAGCCATAATAACAGTGGCACTCGCCCTACTGCTTCTGCCGTGGCTTGGCGAGACTTTCTTCTACTCAAAGGGAGAGCCCCGCGAGGCGATTGTAGGCATGTCGATTGTTGAAAGCGGCAACTGGATTCTACCGCTCAACTATGGAGGCGATATGCCGTTCAAGCCCCCGTTTTTAGGCTGGCTCATCGCCATTTTCGCATACATATTCAACGGAGGCGAGGTAAACGAATACATATCTCGACTACCGTCGGCGCTTGCCGCATTCACCATGGTAATGGGCGGCTATTTCTGGGCACGGCGCGAACGCGACTCACGCTTCGCCATACTCTTCGCCTTTGTCACTATCACAACATTTGAGGTATTTCGTGCAGCGCTTGCCTGTCGGCTCGATATGGTGCTCACTGCATGTATGGTCGGAGCTATATATCTTATGTATCATATCCGTGAGCATAAAACGAGGTTCAAAGGGCTGCTTTATGTCGCGGTTGTGCTTCTGCTCAGCTGCGCCACACTTACTAAAGGTCCGATAGGCTCGCTTCTGCCTTGTTTCATAATTGGTGTCTACCGTCTCTTCAGGCACGACAGCTTTTTCCCGACACTCGGCAAGATGCTGACACTCGCCATTCTCTCTCTCATTCTGCCGGCATGGTGGTTCTACACCGCCTATCAGCAGGGAGGCAGCCATTTTTACGACCTTATGATGGAGGAGAATTTCGGACGTCTGCTTGGCACGATGTCGTACGAGAGCCATGAGAATCCCATATGGTATAACTTCGTAAGCCTAATAGCAGGCCTGCTGCCATGGACTGTTTTGCTCATAGCAGGATGTTTCAGCCTGCGCAGGGTTCATGCAATGCCGCTCAAGCCAGCCGGGCTATTGTGTGCCGTAGCAGCTGTAATCGTAGTGGTTTTCTATAGTATACCGGAGAGCAAACGCGCGGTATATCTTCTCCCTGCCTATCCGTTCATCTGCTACGGCATAGCATCTATTCTCGACTACCGCGCCTCAAGCGGTGCTGTGCGATTTTTCGCATGGTTCATGGCCATAATCGCTGTCATAGCACCGCTTGCAATAGCAGCTCTGCAGATATGGCCTCAGCCCAAGCTTACCTTATGTCCGGTGCCGTGGTGGGGCTATATAGTTCTCGCGCTTCCGCTATCAGCGGGGATAGCATGGATGATGAACCGCCACAGCGCACCTGGACATCTGTGCGTAATCGTATGGGCGCTGTTTGTAGCTTACGCAGCCGTAGGTATGCCGACGGTCCTCAACCCAAAGAGTGACAAAAAACTTACAGAGCGTCTCGCGACAACACCTCCGGCAACAGTCGTCACGCTTGGCAAAACACGTCAGTACTCGCTCAATTTCTATATGCACGATGCTTTGCGGAGCGTACCGACAGTAACCGATGCGGAACAATATCCATCGGGGACCAAAATGGTGTTCGGAAGCGATGCAGATACGACCGGCATAAGCCGGACCTTTGAAGTGGACACACTCACGGCTCGCTCTGCCGACTACCGCGGCCCCCTATTCATAGCAACTAAAAAATAACCCAATATATTTTACAAAAATGATTCAGCCAAAAATTCAGGACGCAATCAACGCCCAAATCAACGCCGAACTATGGTCGGCCTATCTCTATCTCTCAATGGGCATGCACTTTGAAAGCGAAGGCCTCTCGGGCATCGCAAACTGGTTCCGCATCCAATTCAAAGAAGAACAGGCACATGCCGAAATCTTCATCAACTACCTTATCCAGCGCGGCGGCCGCGTAGAACTCAAGGCCATCGAAGCCGTTCCCACCACATGGAAAAGCGTAACCGACGCTTTCGAAGCCACACTCGCCCATGAGCAGAAAGTAACCGCTCTCATCAACAACCTCTACGCCCTCGCCGAGGCTGAGCACGACTATGCCACACGCGGCCGTCTCGACTGGTTCATCTCGGAGCAGGTCGAAGAGGAGGAAACAGCACAGGGCATCATCGACCGTCTCAAACTTATTGAAGGCGACGGCTCGGCTATGTTCATGCTCAATCAGGAATTTGCCTCACGCGTTTACAACGTTCCATCGCCACTGGCAGCAAAAGCTTGAGAACCTGCATTGAGCACAAAACGAGCAAAGCATAGCTGCGCCGTTTGACTCTCATTCATACATTTACCTTTCACCCGAAATGGCCGGAAGTCTATCAGGGACTAATCCGGTCATTTCGGGCTTTTTGTGCTTGGCTAAAAAAACCTTTTGTAATAATTTTCTGTTAAACTTCTGTCAGAACCATATTACTGCAACGGTAAAATCCCACATGAAAATTTTGCCCGTCGGAATATAATTTGTAATTTCGTGGAAAATAACAGAAACACATTTACTATACAATATATGGACACCAAAACCTTGAACCGGGCTGCCGACAACATCCGCATACTGACAGCCTCAATGGTCGAGAAGGCCAAATCGGGCCATCCCGGTGGCGCCATGGGCGGAGCCGACTTCGTAAACGTACTTTACTCACGATTTCTTGTCACCGACCCTGACGACCCGACATGGTTTGCCCGCGACCGTTTTTTCCTCGACCCGGGTCATATGTCACCAATGCTCTACTCCGTACTTGCCATGTGCGGATACTATACACTTGAGGAACTGCAGCAGTTCCGTCAGTGGGGTTCGGTCACACCCGGACATCCCGAGCACGACCCCGAACGCGGTGTCGAAAACACCTCGGGTCCTCTTGGTCAGGGCCATACCATGGCAGTGGGCTGTGCCATTGCAGAGCGTTTTCTTCAGGCACGCTTTGGCGACGTTGTAGCACACAAGACTTATGCCTTCATCTCCGACGGCGGCATTCAGGAAGAAATATCACAGGGAGCAGGCCGTATAGCAGGTTATCTGGGTCTGTCCAATCTCATAATGTTCTATGACTGCAACGGTGTGCAGCTTTCCACTATGGTTGACGCAGTCGACACCGAAGACTATGCGGCCAAATACCGTGCATGGCACTGGAATGTGATTGAAATCAACGGCAACGACCCCGAAGAAATTGCCAAAGCGATTTGTGCAGCCGAAGCCGAAGAGCACAAGCCCACACTGATTATAGGCCGTACTATAATGGGCAAGGGCGTTGTCACAGCAGAAGGCGAGAATTTCGAAAACCAATGCTCCACACACGGGCAGCCCCTGAGCAAGTCGGGCGCCGATTACGCCGCCACTGTGCGTAATCTCGGTGGTGACCCCGAGAATCCCTGGCAGATTTTCCCGGAAGTGGCCGCTCTATACGAGAGCCGTCGTGAAGAACTCCGCAAAATTGCCGCACAGCGCAAGGCCGAATACAAGGCATGGGCTGAAGCCAACCCGGCCAAAGCGCTCGAACTCCAGAGCTATCTCGACGGCGTTCTGCCCGCTATCGACTACGCCGCAGTAGTACATAAAGCCAATATATCCACACGTCAGGCCTCAGCCGACATGCTCGGTGTGCTCGCTGAAAAGGTAGGCAATATGATTGTGGCATCGGCCGACCTTGCGAACTCGGACAAAACAGACGGATTCCTCAAGAAGACCCATGCGCTCACACACGGTGACTTTACCGGCGCGTTCCTCCATGCCGGCGTTTCAGAGCTTGCAATGGCATCGATTATCAACGGCATAGTACTCCACGGAGGCATGTACGCCGCATGCGGCACTTTCTTCGTATTCTCCGACTATATGAAGCCGGCACTCCGTCTGGCAGCATTGATGGAACTGCCTGTTAAATATGTATGGTCGCACGACGCATTCCGCGTAGGTGAAGACGGGCCCACCCACCAGCCTATCGAACAGGAAGCCCAGCTGCGTCTCATGGAGCAAATCCGCAACTTCAGCGGCCGCCCCTCGATGCTAGTGCTCCGTCCCGCCGATGCCGCCGAGACTTCAATCGCCTACAAAATGGCTATGGAGAACAAATGCACTCCTACAGCATTGATTCTATCCCGTCAGGACCTCAAAGACCTACCCGCACCCGAAGGTACTACCCGTATTGAAGCGGCTGAAGGCCTCACCCGAGGTGGTTATACTGTCATGTCGACGGAAGGCACACCCGACGTGGTGCTTGTAGCCAATGGCTCGGAGGTATCTCTCCTGTGCGATGTCGCAGTACTGCTGCAGGCCGACGGCATCCATGCCTCAGTAGTATCGATGCCTTCAATAGGTCTGTTCAACGACCAGCCTGAAGCATACCGTCTGTCTGTACTTCCGCCCGACGTTCCCCAGTTCGGTCTCAGCGCCGGTCTTCCTGAATCCTTACGTATGATAGCAGGCTTCAACGGGGCTGTGTTTGGTCTGAGCCGTTTCGGCGCGTCCGCACCTTATAAAGTACTTGACGAGAAATTCGGCTTCACACCCGAGGCCGTCTACAAACAGGTAAAGACGACGCTCTCCTGATATTTTTGCCCCGATTCATGGACAAACAAGGCTTCGAGAAGCCAAAAGTGTTAAAAAAACAGGTGATTTTGGACAATTTTTAAGTTTAAACATAATAAAGTAAAAAAAATGTTGTAACTTAGCGCCCAAATTATACGAACAGAACAAACATTCAACCAATAATCAGCTAAACTCTATGAAAAAAGCTACTTTTATTGCTGCTGCCTGCGCTCTTGCAATGGGCGCACAGGCTCTCACTGCACAGGAGGTCGCTCAGGAGGTTACCTACACACCGGACCCCTCACAAGGCTACCTCATGAACCGCATGCAGGACAACTGGTTCATCACCGCTGAAGGTGGCGCCAGCTTCTACATCGCTTCAAAATCGGTTCACTATAGCATCGGCAAGCGCTTCATGCCCGCCGGTTCTATCTATGCCGGCAAATGGTTTACACCCGTTTTCGGTGCTCGTGCAGGTGTAAACGTTCTCGGTCTCAAAGGCCTCGCAACCGGTCCTGAATACGTAGGTGTTCTTCCCGGCGCTACCAAGGTAGACGGTTACTATCCCACCAAATACCTTGAAGTAGGTCCTGTATTCGACCTCATGGTTAACCTCACCAACTGGTGGTGCGGCTACAAGCCCAACCGCGTTTACAATGCAACCGTTTACGTAGGTGCAGGTGCTTACTTCACCTTCACAAAGAAATACAAAGACAACAGCACCGACACCAAGATTTCCGGTGTACACAATGATATCATGACACTCCGTGCCGGTATCATCAACTCGTTCCGCGTAAGCAAGCAGGTTGCTCTTTCGCTCGACCTCCGCTTCTCGGGTCTTGACGGCCTCCAGAACTACGGCGGCGAAGGCTGGAACCGCAAATATGGCTCGCTCCAGGCTTACCTCGGCGTAACATACAACTTCAAGAACCGCGAATGGGTTGCTCCCGTCGTTCCCGTTTATCCCGAGCCCGAGAACTGCGACGCACTCCGTGCACGCCTCGCTGCTGCCGATGCCCGCATTGCCGACCTCGAAGCTCAGCTCAAAGACTGCCTCAACCGTCCTGTTGAGAAAGTTGAAACCGCTAAGGGTCCCCTCGCTACTATCTACTATCCTATCGGTGTTTCACGCCTCAGCGCAGAAAACCAGCGCGTGGTTAAGGCTATCGCTCACGTGATGACCCAGAACCCCGACAAGAAGTACACCCTCACCGGCTGGGCTGACAACTACACCGGCACAGACAACATCAACATCCGTCTCCGCAAGGCTCGTGCTGAAGGTGTTGCCAAGCTCCTCAAGAAAACAGGCGTTCCCGAAAGCCAGCTTACCGTCACCACCAACAACGGTAACCTCAGCGACCTCGGCGAAAAGTGCGTTGCTCTTGACCGTGCCGTTACTATCGACGAAAACAAATAATCTGACTCAGATTAACAATAAAGCGCTCCGGATTTCCGGGGCGCTTTTTTCATATCACATCCCGACGGTTGTCATTCTTCTCCGCCTAATCCGTTAACCGTTTCATAAGCCATGCCATATTCTCGCCGAGATTGCGCATATTTGCCATACCTTCGTCATCATCGAATACGTCCCCTATATTCTTGCCATATACCATATTCCAGTATGTCGAGCCAACCAAAATCATTTCCTTGTTGAGCATAAAGTGGTTCATGGTGTCTACAGTTTCATACCTCCGAAATCTTCAACCCCTATAGCAAAACCGGCTGAAACCTTCCTAAAATCAGGCAAGGTATTATTACGCCATATGGCCTCAAATAAAAAATATATCAGACAGCAATAGAAAAAAACATGTAACTTTGCATGTTGACAGACCTCAAAGAAATTAATATATATATGGCTCTAAAAATGAAGTATTGGATTTTGCCGCTTGCAGGCGTGCTGTGTGCTACAACTTTGTGTGCGAAAAATTATGACATCGTTGTTGTCGGTGGCACACCCGGAGGAATCATGACAGCCGTGGCTGCCGCACGCGAAGGGAAAAGCGTGGCGATACTTGAACGCACCAGCCATATAGGAGGGCTGCCTGCAAATGGTCTCGGAGCAACTGACATAGCTACACGCAATGCCACCACAGGATTGTTCAGAGAATTTACGAAACGGGTAAACAAGTATTACATAAACCAATACGGCGAAAATTCCCCTCAGGCAAAAGATTGCAGTGACGGTTTCCATTTTGAACCATCCGTGGCAGAGAGAGTATTCGCTGAAATGCTTGAAGAACACAATGACCGAATTGACGTGTTGACAGGACGGCAGTTTGACGCAGAACCGTGCAACTTAGTCATGAGTGACGAAAGCATACAGACCATCTACATACTCAACCGCATTAACGGAGAAAGAGAAAAGTACACCGCACGTATATTTGTTGACGCAACTTACGAAGGGGATTTGGGAGCTGCCGCCGGAGTTCCATTCCGCGTAGGGCGCGAAGGCAAGAACGAATTCGGAGAACCGGGTGCAGGACGTGTCTACGAATATTGGAAAAGCCTGCCATCGGAAGGAAGTACCGGAGAAGCCGATAATGCCGTACAGGCCTATAACTACCGTTTGTGTCTTACAAATGTACCGGAAAACAGAATTTCAATAGCCCGGCCTGATGTATATGACCGCAACGAGTATGTGTCGCTTGTCGAAGATGTGTGGACAGGACGCAACACTCTGAAGAGCATGATTAATGTAACAGACAGTATGCTGGAAGCCAACCGTAGGCATATAGCTTCCGGCAACCCGACGATGCTGCCGGGAGACAGCTGGGGAATACGTAAAATAAGCAGTATGGTAACATTACCGAATGGCAAGGCCGATGCCAACAACCAGCATGCAGCTTTCATATCCACGGATTTGCCTGAGGAAAACTGGCCATGGCCGACATCATCATGGGAGTGGCGCGATAAATTCGCAGAAAGGCTGCGCAACTATACATTGGGGCTGCTTTGGTTTGTCCAAAATGATTCAGAACTGCCCGAGCATTTCCGCGAAGCCGCAAAAGAATGGGGGTTGGCCAAAGATGAATATGCAGACAACGATAATTTTCCTCGTCAGGTATACGTGCGCGAGGGGAGGAGATTTGAAGGCATGTATTTTTTTACGGCGAAAGACGCACTTCCTGTATCAGAAGGAGAGCGGCCACCGATACACCCGACAAGCATCACGGCAAGCCACTATGCTCTCGACTCTCATGCAGCACGTAAACGCGAAACGGGCCGGGCACATCTCGACGGTTTCATAAGCTATCCGACAATGCCGTACACAGTGCCTTACGGTGTAATTGTACCTAAGACCATTAAGAATCTCCTTCTGCCGGTGCCGGTATCAGGCTCGCATATAGGATTCTCTACTCTCAGAATGGAACCATGCTGGATGGCACTCGGGCAAGCGGCCGGCACAGCGGCATCACTGGCCATAGACAGCCGCCGAAGTGTCCAGAATATAGATATACAAGAACTCCAGACGCGCCTGATAGCACAGAAAGCCACACTGGTATACTTCCGCGACATAACACCTGACGACCCTTGCTTCCCCGAAGCTCAACGCATGGCCCTTAGCGGCGAAAAGACCGGGTGGAATGCCGATATGACTACAGACTGAGAGCCGGCGCTTGTCAATGGCCGAAGTTGGAGCTGTACAATTATTAAAGTTTTTGAAATTATCTCAAAAAGGCTGCAAATGGCATAGGCAAAGGACAGATTTTTTGTTAACTTTGCAAATATGACAACTCCGGTACTAATCACACTCACATATATCCTCGCTATTGCCGGTCTCGCAGCCATGTTTGTGCCACGTCTGCCGTCAGTAATAGCATCATGCGCGGCGCTTGTATGCGCCCACTTTGCAGGTGCCGTATATGTCGACGCAAAGATTCTCATATATTGGTCAGTCGCCACTGCCATAATTCTCGGGCTGCGGATACTGCAGCCACTCCCCCCTGTCAATGGTACCGCACGCTGGTACATCTCTCTTGGCGCAATAGCGGGCGCCTTCACCGGCTATGCGATAGCACCCACCGCTTCCGCCATCATCATATCATCGGCTATCGCCGCCTTTCTCGGGGGCGCC
>CAJUKF010000019.1:0-24464 GCA_910587355.1 uncultured Muribaculaceae bacterium | reverse complement strand
TTATATGCGTACGCCAAAGGCACCAGCCTATCCGGTGGCTTCGGGACCTTTTGTTCAATTCATCTGCGCTCTCGGGCTTCCGGCCGTAGTCACCGCCTCAATGAGCGCAATAGCCATAGCCTCTGTAATATGAAAAAGATACTCCTTACGATTATAGCCGCTATTGTCGCCTGCGGACTCTCGGCAGCTGATGCGAAAACTACCGCACGTGCGGCCCTCGGCAAACCCGACCTTGATTCCATCGCCAAAGCGTCTGTTGACGAAAACTCTCAGTATTACTATCCGCGGCTGTTGAAATCGTTTCTCTCCAACGATACGACAATGACTGACGAGGAATTTCAGTATTTCTATTACGGGACACTTTTTCAAGAAGATTACGACCCTTACCGCGAAGCTCCGAATCAGGCTCTCTTTCAGGAACTGCTCCCCGTTTATGCCAAAGAAAAGCGCACACGCGCCGACCGTGAAAAGATGCTCGACTATGCCTTGCAGGTACTTGACGACAACCCGGTAGACCTCCGCCAGCTCACCAACCGTATTTACGTCTATGAGCAGAACCGAAAATACGACCTGGCTAAAATATGGCAGTTCAAGCTCAACCACCTGCTGCTTGTGATTGCATCATCAGGCTCCGGCACCACTCCTGAAGACGCTTTTGTGATAGTCTATCCCCAGCACGAATATGACTTCCTTAATCTGTCAGGCATCACAGCGAGCAGTCAGCGCTTCGAGCCGCCGTACTTCGATTTCATCACTGTAAACCGCACAGACACCAAAAAGCCTGAAGGTTATTATTTCAATATCAGCGAACTTCTCAATCAGTATTTTCTGAAGCACCCTTCGGAAATGGAATCCACACCATCGGCCGGAGCTGATAAATAAACCCGGGGCGTGAGGCCCTGACTTTTTATATCTATCTTCTTCGCAGTGCTGTTTTTTTCAGTGATAAACATGAAAACAATAAAGCTGTTGCTCCTCGGAGTATTCGCATCTTTCATCTCGGCGCATGCCGTACCGGCAAAACGGGGTTTCTTTACCTACACTCAACCCGACGGCTCGGTAATCAGAGCCTCACTGGCAGGCGATGAATTCGGACATTATTATCTTTCGGATGATAATGTACCCATGCTACGCGACAGCAACGGATACTTCAGATATGCCATTATCTCGCCCGACGGGCAAATCAGCCTCTCCACATTAAAGGCCTGCAATAAAGAACAACGCTCGGAAGAAGCCCGAGAATTAACAGCGACCCTCAACCAGGAAGCATTCCGGGCAGCCTTTACCCGACAGATAAATCTCACTAAGGGCCGGCGCACAAAAGCTAAAGCGGCCCCTCAGCAGGGGCTTGGACTCTTTACGAGCAACTATCCACGCACAGGCACCGTACGCTCCCTTGTAATGCTGGTCGAATACAGCGATGTGAAATTCAAAATCGATGACCCGTCGGATTACTTCACGCGTCTTTTCAACGAGAACGGCTTCAGCGACTACGGTGGCACGGGGTCGGTGCACGATTATTTCACAGACCAGTCAAACGGTAAATTCGACATCCACTACGATGTCTTCGGCCCGGTAACGCTTGCGGGCAAACGCAGTTATTACGGCAGCAACAATTCGTTCGGCGACGACTCGAATCCTGAAGGAATGGTGAGAGAAGCGGCCGAAATTCTGAAAAACGAAATCGACTTCAGTCAGTATGATTACGACAACGACGGAAGAATCGACAATATATTCATAGTATACGCCGGAGAAGGCGAGGCCGACGGAGGTCCGGCAGAATCAGTATGGCCACACGCCTTCGAAATTACAAACGGAAAGACTTACAACGGAAAAAAGCTGTACGGATACTGCTGCGTCAACGAATGGCAGCACTACACCGGTCGTCCGGCTCCCATAGGCACCTTCGTACACGAATTCTCTCATGTAATGGGACTCCCGGACCTCTACAATACCAATAATTCAAACGCTTCATATACGCCCGGGTCGTGGAGTGTGCTCGACTACGGCCCGTATAACAACGACGGATGCACCCCCCCGGCATACAGCGCCTTCGAGCGCAACGCCATGGGCTGGCTTGACCCGAAAGTACTTACGGGCGCCGCAACCATTGCACTCGAAGAGATTCAGAAGAGCAATACATGCTGTCTCATTCCTACAGAAAGGACCAGTGAGTTCTTCCTGCTCGAAAACCGTCAGCAGACTGGATGGGACAAATATATTCCCGGCCACGGCATGCTCATATGGCATGTGGATTTCGTGCAGCGGATATGGGATACCAATGCAGTCAACAACACCGCCGGACATCAGTACGTCGACATTCTGGAAGCCGGAGGCATAGCCAACAATCTCTCAGACGAAACAATGGCGCGATATGCCTTCCCGGGCCCTGCCAACAACACATCGGTTACTTCCGAAACAACCCCGGCCCTGATTTCGTGGAGCGGCGCAAGCATCAATCTGCCAATCACAGGAATCGCAGAAAACGACGGCATCATCACATTTGATGTCGACGGCGGCAACCTCGAGCTCGAGGCACCGGCAGCTCCCGCACTAAGTGCCTCGGACGACGGCTCGCTCCACATCGAATGGGAGGCTGTAGACTTCGCCACCGGCTATCTGCTTGACATCTATACCAAAGACAACGGCACAGTGAAACCTCATGCCCTATATACCGGTTTCGCCACGGGCAACACGACTTCATTCACCGCCGCAGGGATGAAGGGCGAGACAGAATACTTTGTCACACTTCGGGCAACCCGCGGCTCCAACGTCAGCCCGTCGTCACCAGAAAGCGGCATTGTCACCCCGGCCATAGATTTCGTATACCTCAAACCAATCACACTCGACGGCACCGCGCCTGAGTGC
Source organism: uncultured Muribaculaceae bacterium (assembly GCA_910587355.1). GTDB lineage: Bacteria > Bacteroidota > Bacteroidia > Bacteroidales > Muribaculaceae > CAG-873. Next base: position 21,596 of record CAJUKF010000019.1, on the reverse strand, counting down.
GACGACATTTCGCTGTCGTGGGAGGCTGTCGAGGGTGCGACGGATTACATCCTGTCGGTCGAAAAAGAGACTTCGGCAGGCACTTCCTCGCAGACGGTGGATTTCGGTTCGGAACGGTCGACACTCACATTACCCGATGGGTGGACATGGAACGGAACTCTTTCTGACTGCTACGGAAGCAACTCCACAAGGTATTACGGGGAAGCATATCCGTCGCTGAAATTCCGAACTGACGGCGCTACCCTCACCTCTCCCGTCTTCGACACCGCTGTCAAGGAAGTATCATTCTGGACTCGCGGAGCAAGCGCCAATCACAACAATACCATAGACATCGAGGGGCGCGCAGACCCAACTGCCGAATGGCAGAGCATAGGGTCATATACTCCGGCCGACCATAACAGCACGGCAAGCACACTCTCCTACCCCACGGATGCCGGTCTTCGGCAGATACGCATCAGATATAACCGTCCATCGACCGGTAATGTGGCTCTTGATGACCTTACAATAACCCTCACGGACAAGGCTTTTGAGCCATTGAGAGACTTGCAGGACATCCATACCGGAGATGTGACATCATACGTGATAAACGTACCTGAAGGCATCGAAAAAATCCGATTCTTCGTCACTGCCATTGATGCCCAGAAGCGCCATTCGCTCACATCGGAACCGGGAACAATAGTGATAGGCAACAATTCTGCGGTATCCGAAATCGAGATGCCGGACAAAGATAATGCAGACACCGAGTATTACAACCTCCAGGGCATACGCATCGCCAATCCTGTCAGCGGTATTTATATACGCCGCACAGGCTCCCGCACCGAAAAAGTTATTATCCGCTGATACCTATTCCGAGCAACTTAAAGTCTTCTGAAGGAAGTCTTTGAGGCTCAGTGTATATTTTACGGCGGCTTTTGCGGCCACCACTCCCGCACCGGTCGAGACATTGCTGTAACCCCATTTCGATTCCACAAGACCGATATCGGACAGGTCTCCGATTATGCCCTCGTCGGCATTCCATTTATATACGGCCCAGTTGTAATAACTCTGCGATACCGTGGTGAGATATAGGTTGACTCCGCATTCAAGAAGAGCATCGTCGTAATATCTGGATTTCACATTAAATGAATTATGGGAAAAATTCAGATGAAGCGTATATGTGCGACCGGCGAACTGACGGTCGGAAAAGAATACAAAATCCGTGTCGTCATTTCCCATAACGGTCTCAAATACTCCGATATGTTCCTTGAATATCGGCTCTGAATCGTATTCCAAAGTTCCGAGAGACAACCGGCCCACGGTGTCATAACCGAAATCATCGTCGACAGTGTTACTGAACCAATTATATCCGAAATGATAATAATTGTCGTATGCCGCGGGGTCGCTGACATCAAGCGTGATACCCATACTGAATGTGATGTCGGCAAACATATCGTAATGATAGAAATCCTTGTCACCCATCCAGATATCCGTGACAACAGGAGAGACCGTAACCTTACCGATTGGCGTGGCATAGGGCACGGTAACTTCGGCACTCGCAGTGCCATATGCAGGGCTTCGGGCAATGATGCGTATTCTGTCATATTGGTGTCCGGTAAAACTTTTGGATGAGTTTTTATCTATAAGTTTACCGGACAGCCGATGTAGCAAACGTACAAGAACACTAAAATCACATGAAAAAGGCTTATATGGTCATTATATCGTGTTTAAATTGGATTTAACGTACAGATATGTTTATTCTATTATTAAATAGAGGACTATTTTCACCGGACAGCTGTTATTATCAGGCAGAAAGGGGCTTGTCCACTACCAAAATCAATAAGAACAAGGTATTAAAAACGTTTACCGGACACCAATAATTCTGTCACCTTCTTTCGCCGGATAGTCGGGTCCGACAACTTTTTCATTGGCGAAAACAGTGACGACGGCATCCGCGACTTCATGATTGCGCTCAGATTTTTCGTCATTGAATCTCCACGTATGCGTGACCCTCACTTCGATTGGTTCTCCGGCCGTAATAAGCGAATTCAGACAGAGAACGGGGTCCGTGTCAATGTCAGGATTGAAATCTTCATAGCACGCGGTCAAAAAAGGGACCAGAAGAACGGGGATGATGTATCTTAGAATTGCCATGTATAGGAAACCGAGGGGATAATGGGTAAAAGCTTGACTTTCTGAAACACGGGACGATTGGCATTGTCGTAGGCACGGCGCACTGCCACGGTGTTCATATGGCAGTATGCGTTGAAAAGGCTGAATGTCCAATAGCCGCGCCTGTTGCTCACCGTGCACGAGAGGTCGAGACGGTGATAGAAAGGCAACTGATAATTGTTGATTCGTGTCCTGAGAGGAATTTCATCACCGGCATAGGTCGTGCCGAAGTCCGGCGACTCCCATGCCTGCGGCAAGAGGGTGAAGCGGTTGCCCGAATGGCCTGTCCAGACAGCATTCAGGCTCATTCTGTCGCTGACGTGGCAGTTGAGAAGCACATTCACGGTGTGCCTGTTGTCGAAACGCGCAGGAAACGTATGGCCTCCGTTCTTATCGGGAAAAGTGCGGTCGGACCATGCAAGAGAATAGGAAATGTGTCGGAGAATAAATATGACATTATCATGACAAACAGAAATGAGAGAGAGGCATCGCATTTCGAAAAAAATATGTAACTTTGCAGTCTTGAAACACTAATAGCGATGATAGACCAAATCAAACAAATACGGGCCGAACTTGAGGCAGTGACGACAGCCACGCCCGAAGAAGTAGAGGCCCTCCGCATAAAATATCTGAGCAAAAAAGGCGCCATAAGCGCGCTGATGAACGATTTCCGTAATGTTCCCGCCGAACAGAAACGCGAACTCGGTCAAGCCCTCAACGAACTCAAGAATTTCGCCACTGAGCATATCAACGCCCTCCGCGAAGCAGCCGAAGCGTGCTGCGGATGCGATGATGCTCTTGACCTGACCCGCAGCGCCGCACCCGTAAACATAGGCACACGTCATCCGCTGTCACTTGTCCGGGAGCAGATTATCGATATCTTCCGCCGCCTGGGCTTCACGATTGCCGAGGGGCCTGAAGTCGAGGACGACTGGCATGTGTTCGAATCGCTCAACTTCGCCCCCGACCACCCTGCCCGCGACATGCAGGATACGTTCTTCATCAACCGTCAGCCCGACGTGCTGCTCCGCACACACACATCATCGGTTCAGACACGCGTCATGACAAGCCAGAAGCCTCCTATCCGCATCATCTGTCCGGGTCGTGTCTACCGTAACGAAGCTATATCGGCACGCGCACACTGCTTCTTCCATCAGGTTGAGGCTCTTTACATTGACAAGAACGTGACATTCGCCGACCTCCGCCAGACACTGCTCTACTTCGCCCGCGAAATGTTCGGACCTCAGACCGACATACGTCTGCGTCCGAGCTACTTCCCGTTCACAGAGCCGTCGGCTGAAATGGATATCAGCTGCGATTTGTGCGGCGGCAAGGGCTGCTCTTTCTGCAAAGGCACCGGCTGGGTGGAGATTCTTGGCTGCGGTATGGTAGACCCGGCAGTTCTCGAGGCATGCGGCATCGATTCAAAAGAGTACAGCGGCTTTGCTCTGGGCATGGGCATCGAGCGTATCACCAACCTCAAATACCGCGTAAAGGATTTGCGTCTCTTCTCAGAGAACGACATCCGCTTCCTCGACGAGTTCACCGCAGCACACTGATTTTATAACAGAAAACATCATACCGGCCACGTGCGCCACTGCAGGCGTCCGTGGCCGTACCGACAATAAGGGAGATGAAGCAGAGCGACCGCTATAAAGCCGTCATAGAGCGTTTCGGGCGCGAAATGCCCACCGCCAGCACAGAGCTGCGCTACGGAAATCCATACGAGCTGCTTGTGGCCGTGATTCTTTCGGCGCAGTGCACCGACAAACGGGTCAATCTCATTACGCCACCTTTTTTCAAGGTGTTTCCCACGCCGGAAGCACTTGCGGGGGGGACGCAGGAACAGATTTTCGAGCTAATCAGGTCGTGCTCGTACCCCAACAACAAAACACGCTCGCTCATGGGTATGGCACGTAAGCTCGTGGACGACTTCGGCGGCCAGGTCCCCGACGACATCGACAGCCTCATGAGCCTGCCGGGCGTAGGCCGCAAGACAGCGAACGTGATACTCTCGGTGGTGTACGACAGACCGGCCATGGCAGTGGACACACATGTCTTCCGCGTGTCCGAACGAATAGGCCTCACCACCTGCAGCCGCAATCCGCTTACCACCGAAAAAGCCCTCACAGACAACATACCCGAGGAATTAATCGCCCGAGCGCACCACTGGCTCATACTGCACGGCCGCTACGTATGCAAGGCCCGCAAACCCATGTGCGGCGAGTGTTTCCTCACGGATGTCTGCCGGTATTACGAAAAAGAACAGGCCGCAGCACTCCGGCATCTTGAGAAATTAAAGAAAATGGCCACTGACAGCAAGTCGAACAACGCCGACGCCAAAAAAGAATAATCAATGGTAGAAGAAACCCCTTTCATCATCACAATAGAGGCTCTCGGTACCATAGCCTTCGCGATATCGGGCATACGCCTTGCGGCTGCGAAGGCCTTCGACTGGTTCGGAGCATACATAATCGGTCTTGTCACCGCCATCGGCGGCGGTACGCTTCGCGACATGCTGCTCGGCGTACCCGTATTCTGGATGCAGTCGCCGCTGTATCTCGCCGTGACATTCGTTTCGCTTGTAGCCGTGATTATTTTCCGTCAGGCGCTCGTCAAAGGTATGCGCACCATATTTATCTTCGATGCCATAGGTCTGGCATTATTCGTCGTAGTAGGCATCGAAAAGAGTTTCATGGCCGGCTACCCGGCATGGGTAGCCATATCGATGGGCATCATCACGGGTTCGTTCGGCGGCGTTCTGCGAGATGTGCTAATCAGCGAAGTACCGCTCTTTTTCCGCAAAGACATCTACGCCACGGCCTGCATGGCCGGCGGCCTGATATACTGGCTGGTGATGTTCATCCCCGGAGTTGATATAATTGTGCCACAGATAGCCTGCGCCGCCACCGTGATAGGACTGCGGATAGCCGCAGTACATTACCACTGGTCACTGCCCCTGCTTAAAGTCGACCCTAAAGATTTACCCGAGCAATGAAAAACATGACTGACTCCACTCATCACAAAACCGATGACATGCGCCGCGAAAAATTGGTACAGTTCATCAAATACTGTCTGGTAGGAGTACTCAACACAGCCGTCACATTCTGCGTGATTTATTTCTGCAAGTCCTTCTTAGGCTGGAACCTCTACGTATGCAACATTCTGGGCTATATTGCCGGCGTAACTAACTCGTTTCTATGCAATAAATCGTGGGTATTCAAAAGCAAAGGCGGCTATACTCGCGAAGCAATCCGTTTTCTCGTCGGCTTCCTGATATGCTATCTGCTTCAGCTGTGGGTCGTATGGGCCATAACGTCGAAAAGCGACTTCGGCAAACTTGATTTCATGATTGCAGGGATTGTGATTTCGGGCTACGGCATAGCCACAGTGCTGGGCAATGTGGTGTATACCCTCGCCAACTTTGTCTATAACCGTACTGTCACTTTCAGGAATTAACCTTGTCCGGTCACCGCAAGGAATGAGACCATCCGAACGTCAAATATTCTCTCCGGTTTTACGCACAGTATTATACTGGGCAATATGCGTTGCATCCATCTACTGCGGCGAGCAGCTGCATATATGCAATCAGCTCGGTGCGAAAGGATTAGACAACTGGCACATATACTTCTCAGAAGCGATGCTTTTCGCCTCGCCGGCGCTTTTTCTGAAGGGACGCGCACGGATAGCATCGGCAATAATCGCAAGCATCTTTCTGCTCTGGCTATGGGCCGACATACTATACTGCCGATATTCGGGAATAAGTCTCAGAGCCTCACTGATATTCTCGCCGGCGAGCTACAATGTAATTGTGCTGAAATGCATCCCGGATTTATTCCGCAAACATGATTTACTGTATCTGATTGCAATTGCTGCCGATTGGGCGGCATATATACATCTGCGGCCATACCGATGCCCGGCACTCAAATCCGCCGCACGTATCGCGGCAGCAGTTATTCCGGCGTCCGGGTACTGTTTTTTCACCATTCTGAATGTGACTACTATATTTAAAGAAGATTTCAGATTCTACGGCTGGGAAAATCTGGCGATAAGCGGCACATCCAATGTGTTCAGGCAAGGAGGCAGTCTGCTTTATTTCGGCTACGACACATACTGCACCAAAGTCTCGCGACATAAAGAACTTTCGCCGTCAGAGTTATCTGAAATAAAGCAGTTTTTCGATAATAAAAAGCCGTATGAATGTGACAGCACATTTATGTCCAACCGTGAGAAGAATCTGATTTTCATCATTGTAGAATCGCTCAATTCGTGGGCAATCAGCCTTAAGCATAACGGACGCTCAGTAACCCCGGTACTTGACTCTCTTATTCAAGCCGAAGGTACCATATCGTGTCTTAATGTCATTCCGCAAGTATCTATGGGCTTCTCCGCCGACGGGCAATTCATATATAACACCGGCCTTTTGCCGCTCAAAAACACTGTTGCTGCGGTAACTTTCAATGAAAACAAGGTTATCGGCTTGCCTCGCGCCCTCGAAGTCAGGAGTGCCGAAGAATTTATATGCGAGGACAGCAGGGCATGGTATCATGCTCAGACAAGCCGACAGTACGGCTACGATGCTCTGCACGACTGTCTCGGACAGGAACCAGACTACGATGCATCACTTTTCAAAGCTTCCGGAGAGCGAATCGGCGCCATGACAGCATCTCAGCCGTTTCTTGCCGAAATCACAACCCTAACTTCTCATTTTCCTTATGAGCAGGCGCAGAGCGACACTATAGCACCGTGGCTCAATGATTACGGTACCTCCGACATTCAAAGACACTACGTGAAAGCAATCAATTTATTCGACACCGCACTCGGGAAATTCCTGCGAGAACTGTTGCCTGTGGAAATTCGTGATTCGTCGGTAATTGCGATTGCATCAGACCACAATATAGGTCTCTCAGGCGAAAACTGCTACGACATAACACCTATTGCCTTCATCGCCGCCAATACCGGTCACACGGAAGAGATTGCAGGCCCGGTGGGGCAGATTGACATATACCCTACTCTGCTACAGATAATGGGGCGCGACAGACAGCGCTGCCACTGGCTCGGTGAATCCATACTCACTTACGGCAACAGCTCTGCCGCCGATATCGCCGGCCGCCTCCACGGCAAATCAGACGCGTCTTCGGATTCGCTGAAAATTCAAGCCTGGCATATTTCCGAGCTGATAATCAGGAGCGGCCTCACAGCGGAATTTTAGAAAGAAACATCTTACAAAATGCGCCCGCAGAATAATCCACGGGCGCATTTCATATATCGTCTTAGCCTGAAGAGCTCAGGGAATTACTCCCACTCGATTGTGGCCGGCGGCTTGGAGGAGATGTCGTAGCATACGCGGTTGACGCCGCGAACCTTGTTGATGATATCGTTGGAGACTTTAGCAAGGAATTCGTAGGGGAGGTGTGCCCAGTCGGCAGTCATGGCATCCATTGAGGTGACTGCACGGAGAGCGACGGCACGCTCATAAGTGCGTTCGTCGCCCATAACGCCGACGCTCTGCACGGACAGCAGGATTACGCCGGCCTGCCATACTTTATCGTAAAGGCCGCTCTCGCGCAGGCCCTGGATGAAGATATGGTCGGCTTCCTGAAGTATGCCTACTTTCTCACGTGTGACTTCACCGAGAATACGCACTGCGAGACCGGGACCCGGGAAGGGATGACGTGTAATGAGGTGCTCGGGCATTCCGAGAGCACGGCCTACGGCACGCACTTCGTCTTTAAAGAGCAGACGCAAAGGCTCGCAAAGTTTGAGGTTCATGCGCTCGGGCAGGCCTCCTACATTGTGGTGGCTCTTGATTGTGGTGCCGGTGATTGAAAGCGATTCTATGCAGTCGGGATAGATAGTGCCCTGACCGAGCCACTTGGCATCGGTGATTTTATGAGCTTCTTCATCGAATACCTTTATGAAATCTGCACCGATAATCTTACGCTTGCGTTCGGGGTCGGTGACACCGGCGAGGTCGGTGAAGAAACGCTCCGATGCATCTACACCGATTACGTTGAGACCGAGTCCCTCGTAGTCGCGGAGCACCTCCTTGAATTCGTTTTTGCGCAGCATACCGTGGTCGACGAAAATACAAGTAAGGTTGGTGCCGATAGCACGGTTGAGAAGAACTGCGGCAACCGACGAGTCGACACCTCCGCTGAGACCGAGAATGACGCGGTCGTCGCCGAGCTTTTCCTTAAGCTCGCGCACAGTGCTCTCTATAAACGACTCGGCGCTCCATGAACATGAAGCCCCGCAGATGCCTACGGTAAAGTTCTTGAGCAACTGCATACCGCATGTGCTGTGATACACCTCGGGGTGGAACTGCACGCCCCACATGCTGTCGCCGGCGCTGAATGCCGCGAAATGCACGTCGGCTGTCGAAGCCACGCGCCTGAAACCTGCCGGGAGCTCGGTGATAGTGTCGCCGTGGCTCATCCATACCTGAGCACCGGGCTCGATGTCTTTGAAAAGCGGACAAGTTTCGTCTATGTAGCTCAGATTGGCACGTCCGTATTCACGCGAAGGAGCCGGCTCCACTTTTCCGCCCATGGTATAGGTCATAAGCTGGGCGCCGTAGCATATGCCGAGAACGGGGACGGCCTTGTTGATAGCGGCGATATCGACACGAAACGCGTCTTTGTCATATACCGACAACGGGCTGCCCGAAAGAATCACACCGATGATGCCCTCCTCTTTCTCGCGGCCGAACGGGTATTTGTTGTAGGGGATAATCTCGCTGTAGATGCTCAGCTCACGGACACGGCGCCCTATAAGCTGCGTTGTCTGCGAACCGAAATCGAGAATTACAATCTTTTCCTGCATATATAATGTGATAGTGAGGATTTATGCTGCAAAGTTACTATTTTTCATCCACACTGACAAATCAATATATGGTACGTTGGGCGAGGAACATTGCCTGGAAGGTTATGAAGGTAAATCGAAGCCTTAAGTTTATTGTGTAATTTATGTTAAAGATAAATAAATCGGTGTGGAAAAACTTGCATCAGATGTAAAATGTATGTACCTTTGTATTTATCAGTATCAATTCAGAGAACTTTCTCAAGTAACATTATTTATTAACCAACACCATTTCGCCTATCGACACAGTTCTACTCTAACCAATCAACAGAATAGAAATGCGAAATATCAAAAAGCTTACCGACGAACAGTTGGTCTGCGAATACGCTAACGGCAACAACGAGGCATTCGACACCTTGCTGATTCGCTATAAGCAACGTTTATTCTCTTACATATTCCAGATGGTCCGCGACCGTGATTTGGCCGACGATATATTTCAGGAAACATTTATCAAAGCAATAACCACCATCCGTCAGGGCCGCTACAGCGACATGGGCAAGTTCTCGGCATGGCTCTACCGCATCGCACGCAATCTGGCCGTAGACTCATTCCGCGCCGAGAAAGGCGAGAACGTTGTCTCGGCCGACGATGCCGACTACGACGTGCTCAACCGACGCGAGTTGGCCGAAGACACGATTGAAGACGTAATGGTAGACCTTCAGATTGAAGAAGACCTGCGCCGCCTCGTCGACCGTCTGCCCGACGTACAGCGTCAGGTGCTCGAGATGCGCTACTATCAGGACCTCTCGTTCAAGGAGATAGCCGAAATCACCGGCGTGAGCATCAACACGGCTCTGGGCCGTATGCGCTACGCCATTCTCAACCTTCGCCGCATGGCAAAGGAGAACCGCGTGTGCCTCACCCGATAAGGGTACGGCACACAGCTATAGCATTTCCATTCTGTAGCACAAGCTTTTAATAAAGAATCAAACTCAAACCGAAGGCCGTATGAATATGGACACAAACCATTTCATACGGCCTTCGGCATATAGGAGCTTATGGTAAAAAACAAGTACGTTAACGCGAAATTGCCGTTAATTTTCAGAGCTGTTTCTCTTAAGCCACTCGACGCGGCGCGTATCTGGCAGATGTTTGATTGAGAAGTTCTCGAAACGGGCCTTAAATCCGTCGCCGTCAGGGCATGCTCCCATGATACCGACCATTACGGGGTGATTGTCCTGAAGCCAGGCGTTGCGCATCATGGTGTATTCCTTATCATCAAAAGAATAGAAAATCTCCACGGCATCGAGCCTGCGGACTGCCTTAATCCATACATAAGGCACGGGCTTGTCGAGCGGAATCATGCTCCAGTCGCTTGTATGGTGAGTGACGACGGTGCTGAGATTGTATTTTCCGTCGACATACTCGATGCCTGTCTTGATATAATTCTCGTGGTCGAGACGCAGCATCAGTCCTGACTGGTCGAAACGTGTCTTGTAATCACCCGAAATTTTCACCTTGACCTCAAACTCTCCGCCCCTGAGAGTATAGAGAAAGGGAGCGTCGTCGACTGTGAAACCATAATGGGAAATGCGCCAGTAATCGGTCTGAGGTGTGACATCCATCGTAATGACATTCTCGGAAATCTCCCAGTTTTCGGGCTCATTGAACCACTGCATTTTCTCAAGGGACTGCGCCGTGGCGGCAAAAGAGGCGACAAGGGCCACTGCCCCTAACAGTAACTTTTTCATTGAAAAGGTATTTGTAAGTTTTTACGATATGTGGTATTGACAATTTTGATTACCTTTGCAAAGGTATAACATTGCGCATCATCATGCAATGATTAAAAATAACCAATTTTTATCGGCCCGGTGGACAACAGAGACATACTGAACCGTGAATTTTCGGCACAGAATTTTGCCGAAGGACATCCCTATGCCGCCATACTCGACCGGTACAGAGAAATTGCCGCCAACTATGCACGCATGGAAAATGCCGTGGCCGTGCTAAGTGATTTACGTACGAAGGCAAGCTATATCTATTACGGACGCTTCGCTCAGCTGCTCGGTATAGACAGCGAGGAGCCCGACCGTCGTCTTCCCACAATCTGGGAAGACGAAATCTTCAGACTCGTTCATCCCGATGACCTCGCAGACAAACATCTTCAGGAGCTCTGTTTCTTCAATTATGTGAGACAACAGCCTAAAAGGAAACGGTCTGATTACTATCTGATAAGCAGGCTGCGAATGCGCTCCGGCCCCAACACCTATATCCCCGTGCAGCACCGCATGTATTACGTTCTGGCCCCAAAAAGCGACGCCATATGGCTGGCATTATGTCTCTATAGTCCTCTTGCAGTAGATTTTCCGGCAAAATGCCTTATCATTGACTCAACCAACGGTCACTCGACGGAATTACACAACCAGGACAGCTCGGGTCTGCTATCGGCAAGAGAAAAGCAGGTGCTGAGTTTCATCAGCCGGGGCCTTACAAGCAAGGAAATAGCCGAATCTCTCTGCCTCAGTGTCAACACCATCAGCCGGCACCGGCAGGAAATACTGGGCAAACTTCAAGTGAAAAACTCGATAGAGGCGTGCCGCATAGCGAAAGACCTCAGGCTGATTTGAATAGACAGCGAAAAAATGTACCTCAGTCGGGCTCGACAGACTAATATACGGGAGTCACCAGTCATAATCTTCGTCATGATACATATCATACAAGACGCCATGTGAATGGTGAGACAAACTGTCAAATTCATCATGCATATCTTCCAGCATAAGCTCATTATCCTCCAGTTCGTCAAGTCTGTCCTGAAGAAGGTCTATTTCGTCCTGAATTCTATCATAACGGTCTGACATCATGTCACACTCCGAAAGACGGTCTTCAAGTTCATCAATACGGTCTTGCAAGTCGTCAATATCGTCAACCGCTTCATCCGGCGCAATGCTGGCACCTCTAAGCTTCCGGTACTCGGCAACCCGCTTCTCCGCCTTTTCGATGTCACAGTTCAATTCTTCTATGCGCTGAAAGTTTTGCTCATTATATATGCTGCGCCTAGAAGGCGAAAAAGTGGATGTGATTCGCTTTCGTTTAGGCGAAAACAAATTACAAATCATATTAAAAACTGCAACTTCGCAGAGAAAATTCCAAAACGACATAGGCGGATTATTTTAAGTCAGCCCCCTTTCCAAGGGCTTGTCCGAGCCAACCGAATACACAAAGAATCATAATAATAAATGCCATATATGTATGATTTAAGAGATTCTCAAAGAAGCCACTATGACTTTCTCCGGCGAAATTAGAGAAGCGATGTGCCATAAAACCGCACCCAAAAGTTAAATAATCTTACAAAGGCAAACAAAGTTTCCATGCACTTTAATGAACTAAATCAGATATAAACAAGAATTTTTCATAAATACCACAAGGCCACGCAGATATGAAATAATCGCAGGATATTTATACTATAATTGTTTTATCGAAAAGATTACATTATCTTTGCAAATCTTCTTTCACAAACACTCTGATAGAAGGTCCGTTATGCCTCACAACGATTAATCAGGAATGATTTCTCACTCTTTAAGTCAATTATATTTTAATAACTAACGATTTTTCATAAAGCAAAATATATCTGGCACATATGCTAAAACAGACAATTACTGCAATATTAATGGCAAGTGCTGCGCTATGCTGCACTGCTGAGCGTCCGATGCTTCACTTCAATGACAATGGCGCTTTCAAAATTCTTCAGTTTACCGATTTACACATAAACGATGAAAATGATGCAAGCAAGCTTCGCAACGACAGCACTTACCGGCTAATAGAATTGCTTGCCAAGGCTCAGAAGCCCGATTTACTTGTACTCACAGGCGACTGTGTATGGAATACCCGGGATGCGATATCTCTATGGAAGCAACTTTGCGCATCTCTTGAAAGCACCGGCGTACCCTATGCTGTATGTTTCGGCAACCACGACGAGGAAACCGATGTAAACAATTCGCAGATTCTTGAATATCTTCTCACTCAGCCCCACAACCTCACCCGCGACGATGCCGACATTTCAGGGTCGGGAAACTGCTTGCTTTCAGTAGCGGCCTCATCGAGCGACCCTACAACAGCCTCTGCTGTCTATATGATTGATTCGCACAACAGTTGCAAAGACCGCTCTTTCGGCGGATATGCATGGATAAACCACGACCAGATTGACTGGTATCGCTCGCAAAGCGATAACCTGACACAAGCGAACGGCGGTAAGCCGGTACCTGCGGTAGCGTTTTTTCATATACCGCTTCCCGAGTTTGACACCCTGCTGAACAAATACCCGGCGACAGGCTCTAAAAAAGAGAATGTGTGTGCGCCCAGCGTAAACTCGGGCTTATTTGAATCGATGCTCGAAAAAGGTGACGTACTCGGAGTTTTCGTAGGCCACGACCACAACAACGATTATCTCGTGGATGCCAACAGCAAAATTCTTCTTGCATACGGACGCAAAAGCGGTTATAATTCGGCATACGATGAAGTGCTACCCCGAGGCGCACGCGTAATCACGCTTCATAAAGGCGAGCGCAAACTCGACACTGCCGTCATAGACGAATTCGGCACACACCACCCTTACACGTTCATCAAAAAAGATTTCAACAAGTAATCGCCGCTAAAGAGAATTAAAAAACAGAGGGCGCGCCGAGAAATTTCGGTGCGCCCTCTGACAATGTGGTGCAAAACTTATAGTATGATAATCAAATCCTGATGATTATTCTTCCGTGTTCTTCTCGGCGTATTCCTTAAGGAGTTTGTCCTGGATTTCGCCGGGCACAAGCTCGTAGCTTGCGAATTTCATGGTGAACGACGAACGGCCGCCAGTGATTGAACTGAGCGAGGTCGAGTAGCTCGACATTTCTTTGAGAGGCACGCGGGCCGATATTTTCTCGAAACCGTTCTCCGAATCCATGCCCATGATAATGGCACGACGTCCCTGAAGGTCGCTCATAACATCGCCCATTACATCGTGCGGAACGAGAACTTCCACATCATAGACAGGTTCGAGCACTTTGGGATTGGCACCGCGGAAAGCTTCGCTGAAGGCATTGCGGCCTGCCAGACGGAACGAAATTTCGTTTGAGTCAACCGGATGCATTTTGCCGTCGTAGATGCATACGCGTACGTCGCGGGCATAGCTGCCGGTGAGCGGGCCCTGCTCCATGCGGTCCATGAGGCCCTTGACAATCGCGGGAATGAAACGCGAATCAATCGCACCGCCGACGATACAGTTGCAGACAACGAGCTTACCGCCCCATGCAAGAGGTATTTCCTGAGTATCGCGGACGCTCATCTTGAATTCCTGATTGCCGAAACGGAAAGTATCGGGAGCCGGCATACCTTCGGTATAAGGCTCTACAATAAGGTGAACTTCGCCAAACTGACCGGCACCGCCCGACTGTTTCTTGTGACGGTAGTCGGCTCGGGCTGCCTTGGTGATTGTCTCTCGGTAAGGAATCTTGGGCTCGTCGAATACAATGGGAAGCTTGTCGTTGTTCTCGACACGCCATTTGAGAGTGCGGAGGTGGAATTCGCCCTGGCCTTTGAGAATGGTCTGCTTGAGTTCCTTGCTCTGCTCCACCACCCATGTCGGGTCTTCCTCATGCATGCGGGTGAGGATACCGCTGAGTTTCTCGGCATCGCTCTCCGTAACGGGACGTATGGCACGCTGATATTTGGGAGCGGGATATTTGATAAAGTCGAAAGCGTATTCACAACCCTTCTCGTCGAGAGTGTTACCCGTGCGCACGTCCTTAAGCTTGACGGTGGCGCCAATGTCGCCGGCCTGAAGTTCGTCGACCTGAGTCTTAATCTGGCCGCATACGCAGAAAATCTGCGCTATGCGCTCCTTGCCACCGCGTGTGATGTTCTCAAGGTCAGCACCGGGTTTGAGCGTACCCGACATAACCTTGAAGTAGCTGACTTCACCGATATGTGGCTCGATAGTGGTCTTGAAGAAGAAGAGGCTGAGAGGGCCGTTGGGGTCGGGCTTGACTTCGTCGCCGGCGGTATCGGTCACGGGCGGCATATCGTCAGTGAACGGCACGACATTGCCGAGGAATTCCATCATGCGGCGCACGCCCATGTCTTTTTCGGCACTTACACAGAAAAGGGGATAAATAGAGTTGTCGATAAGGCCCTTGCGGATGCCCAGACGGAGTTCATCCTCAGTAAGGGGCTTTTCGTCGAAGAATTTCTCCATGAGGGTCTCGTCGTTCTCGGCAGCAGCCTCCACGAGGGCACGGTGATACTCGAGCGCACGGGGTTTCTCCGATTCGGGAATTTCTTCGATTGTGGGAACGCCGCCTTCGGGGCCCCACGAATATTTTTTCATGAGCAGCACGTCAATCATGGAGTTGAAGCCGGGGCCGCTTTCCAGAGGATACTGGATAGGCACAACCTTCGAACCGAAGATTTCGCGGGTCTGCTCAAGTACGTTTTCATAATCGGCTTTTTCGCCATCGAGCTGGTTGATGGCAAAAATGATAGGCTTGTTGAGCGATGAAGCGGTGCGGAATATATTCTGCGTACCAACCTCAACGCCATACTGGCCGTTGATAAGAATTACGCCCGTGTCGCATACGTTGAGTGCGGTAATCGCAGCTCCTACGAAGTCATCGGCACCCGGGCAATCGATGAAATTAAGTTTTTTATTAAGGAATTCGGCATAGAAGACAGTAGAGAATACCGAGTAGCCATACTCTTTCTCTACGGGGAAATAATCGGATACGGTGTTTTTGGCAAGTACCGTTCCGCGACGTTTTATCACACCACACTCGTAAAGCATTGCTTCAGCGAGCGTGGTCTTTCCCGAGCCCTTGCTTCCAAGCAGGGCGATGTTTTTAATTTCTTTCGAGGTGTAAGTTTTCATTTCACTGGTAGTTTGGTTTAGGTGAAGTAATCGAAACAGCCCGTGAAAGCGCCTCGAGCACTCTCCCGGCTTGTTTCGGTGCGCAATTTAGAAATAATTTTTCAAAACGTGAATCAAATAATATATGTTACACAACATAAAATCGGATTTCATCCTGCCATAGAGATGCCGTAAAACGACCAAAAGTGCCGTCATACAAGGTATTTAACAAAAAATGACACCATGTGCTCGCCTGTCACGGCCATTTTTTGTAATTTTGGCTTGAAATTTGTTATGAGCTATTGAAAACTCATCATTTTTATCCGAATGAAAAAATTCAACGATATATCAGCGGCTAACAACGACGTCATCGACGGCGGTGTGCAACGCATAGAAATCGATTTAAGCCGCTTCGACAAGCAGCCCGACCCCGAGGCGCTCAAGATACTGCCTACCCGCAATCTTGTCCTCTTTCCCGACCTTACAATAAGCTTCGAACTGGGTCGCGAATCGAGTCTCGCTCTCGCCCGCCATGCCAATTCGTTGAGCGAGCCCATTGGTATTGTATGCCAGATAAATCCCGACGAAGAGATGCCATCGATTTCGTCGGGTCTATATAAATATGGTGTGACAGCCGACGTGCTGAATATTATGGAGCGTCCCGACGGAGGCTTCTCTGCTCTTGTACGCTCGCGTTCACGCTTCCGCATAATAGGACGCAGCAAAGAGAAAGACGAGAACTGTATTGTGGCACGTGTCAAAATGCTGCAGCCGGAATTCATAAAACCCGAAAGAGAATTTGAGCTCGCATGTGAAGAGATACGCAATATAGCCACTCAGGCGCTATCCGATTCTGACCCTTCGGGGCTGATGACCTTCATAAAGCAGCCCGATTTCAAAAACGAGGCTCTGGTCAACTTCCTTTGCACTAACCTCCCCTTCGATACTCTGGCAAAAAACAATCTTCTCTCGAAATCGAATCTGCTCGACCGCGCTCTCGGTCTGCTCGGAGAACTGAATATATTCAAGGAGCGTATGGACGTGACACGCGACATAATGAAGCGTGCTCACCGAAATATGGAGGAAAATCAGAAGAATGCTTTTCTTCAGAGCCAAATGGAGGCTATACGGGAGACTTTATACGGCGACGGAGACGAAAGCGACGAACTACTCGCCAAAGCCGAAGGCGCCCATATGCCCAAGGCTGTATTCGAGACATTCAATAAGGAAATAGAGAAACTGCGTCGCTATAATCCATCGTCACCCGACTACTCGGTTCTTTACAGTTATCTCGACACCCTCGCGTCCCTCCCCTGGTCAAAAAAGACAGAGTCGGATGCCAGCCTCGATTCGGCATCGGAAATCCTCGAAAACGAGCACTACGGTCTCGACAAGGTCAAAGAGCGCATCATCGAGCAACTTGCCATGCTCATGCACAATCCTACGGGCAAGTCTCCTATAATATGTCTCGTAGGACCTCCGGGCGTAGGCAAAACATCAATCGGTAAATCAATCGCCCATGCGCTCGGACGCAAATACGAACGTGTATCGTTCGGCGGCCTGCATGACGAAGCAGAAATACGCGGCCATCGCCGCACATATATCGGTGCCATGCCCGGCCGTATTATCGATGCCATAAAAAGAGCCGGCGTAAACAATCCGGTCCTCGTACTCGACGAAATCGACAAAATCGGCGCCGATTACAAGGGCGACCCGGCAGCAGCATTGCTCGAAGTTCTCGACCCGGAGCAGAACAGCCACTTCCACGACAACTATATCGACGTGGACTTCGACCTTTCTGATGTTCTTTTCATCGCTACGGCAAACACCCTCTCTACCATAGCCCGGCCTCTGCTCGACCGTATGGAAATCATTGATATACCGGGCTACCTCCTCGAAGAGAAGACTGAAATCGCCCGCAGACATCTTCTTCCTCGTATTCTTCAACAGGACGCACTTTCGGCCGACGAGCTCACTATAAGCGATGATGCAATCAAGGCGGTAATCAGCCAGTACACTGCCGAGAGCGGTGTGAGAGGTCTCGAAAAGAAACTGCAGACAATAGCCCGTAAAGCTGTGCTTGCAAAAATGAAGAACAAGGAATTTCCCTCGCCCGTTCAGCCCGACGACCTCTACTCCCTTCTGGGACTCGCGCCATACATGCACGACAAATACGAAGGCAACGACCTCGCCGGTGTAGTGACTGGTCTGGCCTGGACAGAAGTCGGCGGCGAAATCCTCACGGCCGAATCATCTCTAAGCCCCTCTAAAACTCCAGCGCTCATCCTCACAGGCAAACTCGGCGACGTGATGAAGGAATCAGCATCAATCGCATACCAGTGGGTCAAATCACATGCAACCCAGCTCGGCATCGACCCGGCGCTCTTCGACAAATATTCGCTCCATGTGCACTTCCCTGAAGGAGCCGTACCTAAAGATGGCCCATCGGCGGGTATTACTATCGCCACTTCGATAGTGTCGACATTCCTGCAGCGCAAAGTGCGCGCCCGCATCGCCATGACAGGCGAAATCACCCTCCGCGGACGTGTGTTGCCTGTCGGAGGTATTCGCGAAAAAATTCTGGCAGCCAAACGTGCCGGCATCACCGACCTTGTAATGTCGCGTGAAAACAAACGCGATATTGACGATATGCCCAGCCGGTATCCCGATGGACTTAATTTCCATTATGTCGACACTGTCGACCAGGTAATTGATTTCGCAATCCTTGACCAACCGGCAGCCAATGCCATTCAGCTGTAGTCCTAAAATGGAAATACTCTTCGACAATGCAATACGCAAAGCCGCACCCGAGCTTGAAGTGATTCTCGTAGAAGCCACAATCTCCAATCCGCCGACAAGCGACGCACTCTGGAGCGAAATCACCGCCATGGAGCAGAATATCCACGACAACATACCCATGGAACTGGTGCGTCACCGTCCGGCCATTGACGCTACCCGTAAGGCTTATAAAGCATGCGGAAAAGACCCGAACCGCTACCGCCCGAGCGCCGAGGCACTCTGCCGGCGTGCCGTCAAAGGCATGGAACTATACCGAACACTCACAGCCATTGACTTTATAAATCTTCTGTCAATGGCTACGGGTCACTCTATCGGCGGATTCGACGCTGACAAAATTGAAGGCACGGCCCTAACTCTCGGCATCGGTACGCACAATGAGCCATACGAGGCCATTGGCCGCGGCGAACTCAACATCGAGGGCTTACCCGTATACCGCGACAAAACCGGTGGCATAGGTACTCCGACTTCCGACAACGAGCGCACGAAGCTTTCGCCAGAAACACGACATCTGGTCATGACTATCAACATGTATGGCTCCGACCCTGATTATCCTGCCGAGAGAGTCATATCCCTTACCGAGCGTCTGCTTACGCAATACGCCGGCGCATCGCATATCACCGCACGCCTTATAAAAGCTAATGAATGAAGATACTTGAAAACCGTGCCGGGGTAGATACCCGTGTCCTCAACGCCGCTATCGAGGCTCTGCGTGAGGGACAAATCATAATTTATTCTACCGACACCCTCTATGCACTCGGATGCGACGCGCTCAACAACCGCGCCATAGAACGTCTTTGCAGAATCAAAGGAATCAACCCTGACAAGAACACTCTCGCTATAGTCTGCGACAGTCTCTCACAGGCAGCAGAATATGCCCGCATCGACAACTTCGCATTCCGGCTTCTCAAACACTATCTGCCGGGGCCATTCACTTTCATACTCCCCGCCTCGACTGCACTACCCAAAATATTCAAAGGACGCAAGACCGTAGGGATACGCATACCCGATTCCCCTCTTGATACAGCAATTGCCACCGAACTCGGCAACCCCATAATGACCACATCAATTCAGACTATAGACGATATAGTCGACTTGCGAAGCATTGCCGAACTATATAAAAACTACAGCGACATAACCCTTTGCATCGATGGGGGAGACATCCGTGATATACCCAGTACAGTGATTGACATTACTGACAGCCGAGACCCTATACTTATACGTCAGGGACTCGGAATTTTTGAAGACTGAACACTGAACAACTGCGCCCGTTTTCACGTTATCATACCAAACAACAAGGCTTCTCCACTCCTGCTGAAATTCATAACATTATGGATAACTTCACTTTTTACTCTCCGACACTCTATGAATTCGGACGCGGCGCCGAAGAAAAAGTCGGCATGCTGACATTTCTTACCGGCGCCACCAAGGTAATGATAGTTTACGGACGTAATTATGCAAAAAAGAACGGTCTCATCGACCGCATCGCCTCCTCTCTGAATACAATCGGAATCGACAGCATACAGTTACCTGGCGTACAGCCCAATCCGGACGATAAGCTCGTATACGAAGGCATCCGTCTCGGTCGCGCCAAGCATATCGACGGACTTCTTGCGGTTGGCGGAGGTTCTGTCATCGACACGGCAAAAGCCATTGCCGCCGGCATTCCGTATAAAGGCGATTTCTGGGATTTCTTCTCCGGGAAAGCCCAGGTGACCGAAGCACTGCCCGTAGGTGTAGTCCTCACCATACCCGGTTCTGGCAGCGAAGGGTCAGGCAACGCTGTCATCACCCATACAGCCAACGAAACAACGCCTCGCAAAATAAGTCTTCGTACCGACAGCATACTCAAGCCCAGATTCGCCATCATCAATCCCGAAATGACATTCACTCTGTCGGCATATCGCACGGCAGTAGGTGTAGTCGATATGATGTCGCACATACTCGAACGCTATTTCTCGGTAACAACAGGAGTAGGTGTCACCGACCGTCTCGCAGAAGGACTGCTCATGGCTCTCATGGATGAAGCGCCAAAAGCACTCGCCGACCCCACAGACTACAACGCACGCGCCAATATCGAATGGGCCGGAACACTCGCCCATAACGGCCTCACCGGTTGCGGACGCCGCGAAGACTGGTCCTCGCACGCACTCGAGCATGAAATAAGCGCGATGTATCCCGAGGTTGCCCACGGAGCTGGTCTTGCCGTCGTATTCCCGGCATGGATGACTTTCATGGCCCATCACAAGCCGTCGAAGGTCGCACAGCTAGGGCGTCGCCTGTTTCAGGTCGACATAAAAGACGACCGCGGGGCTGCCATAGAGACTGTCGCATCACTCAGAGCCTACTTCACCGCCGTACTCCGAATGCCCGATACATTCAAAGCACTCGGAATAGAAAATCCCGACATCAAACAGCTTGTAGCCAACCTCCACGCCAATAAAGGACCCGAAATCGGCGAATACTACCGCCTCACATCGGCGGATACTGAGCAGATTTACAACCTCATGCTTGCGCCCGACCAACAAGCTGAAATGTCTGCCGCCGTTCAGTTCTCGACCAAGGAAACCGAAAAATCAGCAGAAAACACTCCCGGTTAAGAGAAATCTCTTTCCATTCGCAATATTCCGGGTTCTACTGCGATAAAAAGCAGCAGAACCCGTCGTCTTTTACAAAAATTACGACAGAAGATATCACTCCCGACCTCTCATCGACCAAAATAAGCGAGACAAAGCAGTTTGAAGCAAAAAACTAATCCAGAGCCGAAGTCTCCAATAGATATTAAATCAATAACTTACACAACCAACAACGAAAATATATAAAATAAACTCAAAAATAGTGTCAAAAAAATTTGGAGGTTTCAAAAAAAAGGTCTAACTTTGCACTGCTTTTGAGGGGGAACCCTGAAGCAAATGGAGATTCGCTAGCTCAGCTGGTAGAGCACAACACTTTTAATGTTGGGGTCCTG
>CAJUKF010000018.1 GCA_910587355.1 uncultured Muribaculaceae bacterium | reverse complement strand
CACTACCAAAATCAATAAGAACAAGGTATTAAAAACGTTTACCGGACACCAATAAAAGAAAAAGAGCGGTGCACCGCTCTTTTTCTTTACTGTATAAGCTGTATCAGAATACTCGTTTCGCGGTTGACTGAGAACCGTCGGTATAACGGGTACACTCTATGACTATGCCCGCCGATGGTGCGGACTTGATACGCCTGCCCGAGAGGTCAAAGTATTCGACAGACTCCACTGTGCGGTCCGATGTGACTGCAGAAACGCCCGACGCACCGGTTACATGGCTCTTGGCGGCATTCACGATACGTCCGGTCGCTGTGTCGATAAGAACCGCTACGGCATACACCTTGTCTTTGTTCTGAATAAGGTCACGCGCAGGATTTCCGTTTACTTCATTTTCTTTGATATTGGTTATATCGAACGAATAGCTGTGGCTGTAACCCTGACCGAACTGCACAGAGGCCGGAAGCGATGCGGCTTCGCCTGCAAAAGGCGAATAAGCGACAACGACATCATCAAACGGAACAACCATATACGACGTACCATTAGGCTTGCAGAAATCTTCACCGCCCGGTAATTCGGAAGCCGGATATTTGGCATAAGCATTTCCCTGCATCCACTTTGCCTGAATTTTAGGCTCTGTTTCATCGGCCGGAAGAGTCAGTCCGTCGGCCGTCAGGAAATATGCCATACGGAAAGGATTCTGTGGATACGACCGGAAGAAATATGCCTCGGCATCAATATTAATGCGGGTGAAGTCATCGTTATAAACAGCATTGACCGACATATTGGCAGGCACACTCTGCTCCATATGGGCATTTACATATTCAAGAATGCCAAAATTATCGTCACCGGTCCCATAATAAGGGTCGCAGTCTCCTTCTCGCTCTATCGAAGCCATAGGATAGCCGTCGACCGCAACAGGAGTCTCCTCGGTGATTTCCATTGGGTCTCCGCTATGGTAAGACAAAGCAATGAAGTTGTCGCCAAGTTCCTCGTTAAGCATCCGCATAGCCACATAACCGCGTGAACACCACTGACACCACGTACCGGTAAATTCTTCCATCACCACCACGTGTCTGCCTATCTGGTCTGTTACACTGAGGGTATTTTTTGCCGAAGACATAGGGTCGGTATTTGCCACACCGTTGACTTTGGTGATGGTGAAAACTCCGGCATGTTCGGCAATTTCAGACACAACCGGCGCCTCGAACTTCATAGTTCCCATAGCTCCGTAAATTGCAGCTGAAACCGGAGTTTCGAAAGTATAAGAGCCGCTTGTCGTCTTGCCGGCGACTTCATATGTATAATCTATGCTCTTCACTTCTTTTGCTCCATGGTTTACAATAGTCGCAATACATTTACCGGCAGTGGTAGTATTCGTCACAGGACTGCTGACCGATTTCACGCCTGCGGCATCGTCCGACGAATCACCTTCTACAATAGCACGGACTGTAAAACCGGCACCGTTGAGGGCCGCAGGTTTCTGCCAGCCCTTGTATGTGCGCGATGTAGCAAGATAGTGCGCATCATCGCTTTTGCAATAACCCAGACATAGCGGCTCTGAAAGCGCTTCGTTATCTTTCGGATTACCCACCTTGAAACTGTAGCCTACATAGAACGCACTCCGGTCCACCACCCACGGCTCTGCAAGCTTCACGGTACAGATACCCGATTGTGGAGCGGTATATGAAGCTGTTGCAATATCTCCGACGGCGACGCCCGATTTCACTTTGAGTTCCGACGAGATAAACACTTGACAGTCAGTAGCCGTGACACCTTCTCTCCATGAGAATTCTATCGCAGTCACTTTCTTTCCTCTCAGGGTCGCATCGTCGACAAGAATCGCTGCATTGTAGATTTCGGCTTTGCTTGTTCCCCAGTATTTCTCTTCTCCGCTGAGTTCATATCCGACTTTGACAGTTATGGCCATGGCTGACGATGCTACAGCTAAAGCGGCGATTATGGAGGTAAAAAATTTCTTCATTTTTAAAAGTATAAAATTAAACTTTTAATAAAGGAGGGTGCGCCGTCGGGGCGGCACACCCTCTTCCGAATATTATTCAGATATCAGGAGATACCGGAATATGCTGTATATTATCGAACGAAAATTTTGCGGACACTGCCGTCGCTCATTCTGACGATGTTGAGGCCGTGCGACATTTCGCTGCGGCGGATGCCGTCGATGCCATAGACTGCAGAAACAATGGCTGCGCCGTTGGTGAGCACGTTGTTCACGCCGGCTGTCTCAAGCCAGAAGACAGGCGATTCATGTACTTCGCCACCGCCCTTGTAGACGCTCTTCACACCGAAAGCATCGGGCAGCGTTGTGTAGAAGAAAACATCTTCGCCTCCATACCGGATATCAACACCATCGTATCCCTCAATCTGCATGGTATAGGGAACTTCAGTCATCTCGTCGATGTTCATCTCTTCAAGTCCCACATATTCGTCAGGATAGAATACGAATTCCTCTTCTTCTCCGTCAACACGAGTATAAATCACATAATAGAGTTTGTTGATGTTGATGTCGTTGCCTTCGGTATCGACTGTGGGAATATACATGGAGATACCAATGTAACCGTAATCATCGAAGTAATCACCGAACTCAAGAATTTCAGGAGTGGCCGGAGTTGCTGCGACTTCGTGGAATTCGCTCAGCGACGGACCGAAATAGGATGCAAACTGTGAAATACCTTCGCCGGTGTCAACATTGGCTCTGCCTGCATTTATATAGAGTGCTGCATTATCCGGAGCAGCAAGCGTCTTTGCATCTGCGTCGTAATTGAATACGATACTTTCTGTTGCGACATTGGTAACTTCGTTGTAATCGCCGAAATCAGGGTCAGGGAAAGTCTCGACGGAATATGTGCCGCCGACAAAGTATGTAAGGTATACGATGTTAGATATTCCAAGATACTGATTGCTCTCAAGAGTTACCTTGCCGTCGGTAATGGTACCTGCGACAACGGCTTCCGGCATATCTCTGTATAGACCGGTGATATACATTTTGTCACCTTCGATACCTACGCTTACGAAAGTCGTGACGGGCTTTTCAGAATCGACGTTTACAGATGACATCTTCCAGTCGCTGAAAACGACCGCTTCGGGAATGCTGTTTGTCACATCGTCAAAAGGAGTATAGACCGTATTGTAGTCGGCATAGCCTGCCCAGCTCTTATCATCATCCCAGAAAACAGTGACAATATATTCGGGATTCACCTCTCCTTCAGGGTCGCTTGCATCAAATGTGAATGAATACTTGTCATCAAGTTTCAGAGAGCCATCGTCTGCGATAGTGAATGTGATATCAGTGACGGTTTCATCCATAACGTAAGTCAGGTATATATCACCGTCATCTTCTACTTCGGTCAGCTTGCCGGCTGCAAGAATCGCGCCATACCCTTCACTGGAGTCATACATAATGTACTGTCCTGTAGGCACTGATACTTTAGAGGCTTCCACAGTTCCTTTAACCCATGTTTCTGCAACAGCCGATGAAACGGGGTCCTGAATGTAGATTGTCTTATTGTCATCGGCCATCACCGTGTTAAGAATCTGGCCGTTCGGGTCGTGAGGAAGTATGTAGCCGTAAAACGACATAAAACCGTCACCGCTGCGGGCATACATTTTGGGGGTTCCGGCGGGGGTCTCGTCAATTACCGATGGAGCCTGTCCGGGAATCGGAGGCACGGGCTTGGCATAGCGATGAGCAAGATTGCTGTTATTTGCAACGTTCTTGCCGATGAAAGCCCGACCGTTGACAGATGCTCCGACAATGGAGCTACGTTGTGCAGGAGTTAATTTCTCGATGCAGGGAGCTACTGAGCGGACACTTGCATTAAACTCACCCACTGTCGTTGGCTGAGGCATTGCAGCCATGGCGACGGCAGTGGCTGCCGCTACAGAAAGAATAGAAGTAAAAATCTTTCGCATAGACATATGTTTAGGTTTATAATAGGATTGTTTGCTGAGAATAACAATCGTATGATTTCAAATTCCAATCTTCTCGTAAGGAATGGATGCGGCAAAATTACACACTATTTTTAGATTAAACAAACATTTTGCAAGAAAATTTAATATAAAACATCAATCACAGCATCAAAGGCGAGTTTACACTTGCAAAATGTATAGATTTCCCGAATTAGATTCCAAAAAAAGAATGAATATTTTTCAACGCGTCCTTAATTATATTGATAAAAAGCATTACCTTTGCAATAATAAACCATAACACGATGAAATTACAACGTTTTACGGCCTTTTTGCTGATTGCACTGAGTGCTATTCTCACTGCCGCCGCGCAGATGTTCAATCCGGTCAAATGGACATCTGAAATCAAGATGACATCCGACAATACCGGTGAAGTGGTGTTTACTGCAACTATCGATGCCGGCTGGCACATGTATTCGCATGACTGCGACCCTCAGGCCGGCCCAAGCCCCCTTTCAATCAACTTCACAACCCTTAACGGCGCTGTACTTGAAGGCAGCCTCAAAGCCGACAAACCGTCTATAAAGCATTACGACGGCATGTTCGGCACAGACCTCAACTACTGGGAGAACGGCATCACGCTCCGTCAGGCGTTCAAAGCTACAGAGCCTCAGTTCTCTATCGACGGCAACATACGCTTCGCAGCCTGCAACGACCAGAACTGCATTCCCCCTGGCAAAGAGCCTTTCTCGCTGACGGGCACAGCCAAAGTGAGCGCGAAGGCCGCTGAAAAAGCCAAAGAAGCAGCAGCTCCTGCCACCGCTGAGCAGCCTGCCGCAACTCCCGTTGCCACAGCCGACAGCGCCACCATAATGCCCGATGCCGCAGTGGCCGACACAGTCGCCATGGCTCCTGTTCCGGCTGAAGACGCCGACCTCTGGGCTCCCGTCGTTTATGAAACTGAGACAGAAGAGAACACCAACAGCGGCTCGCTCTGGTATATATTCTTCACTTGCTTCCTCGGCGGCCTCGTGGCTCTCGTCACTCCGTGCGTATGGCCCATGATTCCCATGACAGTAAGCTTCTTCCTCAAAAAAGGCAAGAGCAGCGCCAAGGGCATCGGCGACGCTTTCACATACGGCATCTCCATTATTGTAATCTATGTAGGCCTCGGTCTGCTCATCACCCTGCTCTTCGGAGCCAGCGCCCTCAACGCTCTCTCGACAAGCGCTGTCTGCAACATCATATTCTTCCTCCTCCTCGTTGTGTTCGCCATATCGTTCTTCGGAGCTTTCGAAATCGCACTTCCTTCGTCGTGGAGCAATAAAATCGACAGCACCGCCGAGAAGACAACAGGCCTCCTGAGTATCTTCTTCATGGCCTTTACCCTCGTGCTCGTATCGTTCAGCTGCACCGGTCCCATTATCGGCACACTCCTCGTCGAGGCCGTCAGCTCGGGCTCGCAGCTCGGCCCGGCCGTGGGAATGTTCGGCTTCTCGCTCGCGCTCGCCATTCCTTTCTGCCTCTTCGCCATGTTCCCCGGCTGGCTGCAGAAAGCGCCTAAATCCGGCTCGTGGATGAATACCGTCAAGGTCGTCCTCGGTTTCGTCGAGCTCGCCCTCTCGCTTAAGTTCCTGTCAGTCGCCGACCTTGCCTACGGCTGGCACATCCTCGACCGCGAAGTCTTCATTGTTCTCTGGATAGCTATTTTCGGTCTCATGGGCATATATCTCCTCGGACAGTTCCAGTTCAAGCATTACGGCAAAGCCGATTCGAGCATCGGTGTGTTCCGCTTCTTCCTCGCCATGATTTCGCTCTCCTTTGCCGCCTATCTTGTCCCCGGCCTTTGGGGCGCGCCCCTCAAGGGTGTCAGCGCTTTTGTGCCGCCGCTGTTCACACAGGACTTCAACCTCTACGGACACGAGTTTGTGGAGTATGACGACTTCGACGAAGGCATGGCTGTTGCCGCAAAGGAAGGCAAACCCGTGCTCATCGACTTCTCGGGCTACGGATGTGTAAACTGCCGCAAAATGGAAGGCGCCGTCCTCGACAATGCCGACGTGCATGCTATGATTGAGAATAATTTCGTCATGATTAAACTCATGGTCGACGAAAAGAAACCGCTCCCCGAGCCTGTCACCGTCGAAGAATACGGCAAGAAAATCACTCTCGAAACCTACGGCGACCGCTGGAGCTATCTGCAGCGCTATAAGTTCAACGCCAACGCCCAGCCATATTACGTCATCGTGAACGACCGCGGTGAGCTTCTCTCAGGTCCCTTCTCTTACGACGAAAACATTCCCAAATTCGTCAAGTTCCTCGAAAAAGGCATAGACAAATAACGCAAATTCACATATTAACTAATACCGACACGGGGGCGCACGAAAGCACGCCCCCGCATCGTTTAAAGAAATCCGATACATGAAAAATCTTCGATTCCTCGCCCGATTATTTACCGTGGCTCTGTGTTTGCTCGCATCTGCCGTGACCTTCGCCCAGAACAAAGAACCGCTGCGTCTCGCTGTCTCGGGCGTATCGCACGCCCACCTCAACGATGTTATCTCGCGCGTCGGCCGCGGCGACTTCACCATTGTCGGTGTATATGAGAAAGACGACCGCATACGCGAACACAACGGTCTGAGCCGCCACGTCGACAAATCGCTCTTCTACTCCGACCTCGGCCGTATGCTCGACGAGACACATCCCGAGGTCGTTGTCGACTACGGCTCAATCTACGACCACCTCGCGACTGTCGAGGCCTGTGCTCCCCGTGGCATACATGTCATGGTAGAGAAACCGCTTGCCATGAACATGAAACATGCGCGCCGCATGGAAAAACTCGCCAAAGAAAACGACATTCTTCTGCTCACCAACTATGAGACGAGCTGGTATGACACCAACACCGAGGCCCGGCGTATGGTCCGCGACGGCGACATAGGCGACATAACACGAATGATGGTCTACGACGGACATCAGGGCCCGTACGAAATCGGCTGCGGCAAGAATTTCACCAGTTGGCTCACTGACCCGGACAAGAACGGTGCCGGCGCTATCACCGACTTCGGCTGCTACGGCGCCAACCTCGCCACATGGATTGTCGGCGGCCTGCGCCCCGTCAGCGTCTATGCCGTGGCAAACCATCAGAAGCCCGACAAATACCCCCTTGTCGAAGATGACGCCACCATCATCGTTCAGTACCCCACATTTACACTCCAGCTTATGCCCTCCTGGAACTGGCCCATGAACCGCAAGGACATGCACATCTACGGCAGCAAAGGCTACATCTATCAGCGTAACGGCAAAAAGATGACCCTCTACAAAGACGGCAGAGAGAACGAAGTCGCATCCCCTCTCCTCGCCGCTCCATACGACGACTCCTTCCGCTACCTCAAAGCCGCAGTCCGGGGCGACATCACCGTGAAGCCTTACGACACCGCCTCCCTCGAAAACAACCTCCTCGTTGTCGAAATTCTCGATGCCGCAATCTCAAGCGCCAAAACAGGCAAACCCGTCAAGCTGAAATAAACATCATTCATAAAACTCGCTATGCGTTTTCAGATATGCAATAATGGAACAGATAATAAACGGTTCTGACAATAGAATACTTTCCGATATCCGCACTCTAATTGAACAGACTCGCCGACAAATCGCTGTTTCTGTAAATACTGGAATGACAATCATGTATTGGCACATCGGCGAACGCATAAACCGGGAAGTGCTCCAAGGAGGACGTGCAACCTATGGAAAACAGATTGTCGCCTCTCTGTCAAAACGACTGACCGAAGAATACGGCAGCGGCCAATTCTCAGTCAAGAATCTCAACAGAATGCGACTTTTTGCAGAGAGATTTCCTAATTTATCAATTTGGACACCAGTGGTGTCCAAATTATCATGGTCTCATTTTCTGCAAGTTATCTCAATCGAAGACAATTTAAAACGTGAGTTTTACCTTACGATGGCGGCCGACCAACACTGGTCCAAACGCACTCTTAAAGCAAAGATTGACGGAATGCTGTATGAACGTTCAGCTATCGCAAAACAACCAGAAGAAATAATTAGACGCGACCTCGAACAACTCCGCGACGAACGCACGATGACAGCCGACATTGCTTTTCTTGACCCCTACTTTCTTGATTTCCTCGGTCTCAAAGGCGATTTTTCAGAGAAAGACCTCGAATCGGCTATCGTAGGCGAATTGCAGAAATTCATAACCGAAATGGGCAATGACTTCGCATTTATGGCACGGCAGAAACGTATATCGGTTGATGATGAGGATTATTACATCGACTTACTTTTCTTCAATCGGCGCTTGCGATGTATGGTAGCAATAGACCTAAAACTGACCAACTTCAAAGCCGCATACAAAGGACAGATGGAGCTTTATCTGCATTGGCTCGAACGATATGAAATGCTTGAGGGTGAAAATAAGCCTATAGGATTGATATTATGTGCAGGCAAGAATGAAGAACACGTTGAACTTATGCATCTGCACGAAAGCAATATACGAGTAGCGGAGTATCTCACCAAATTACCCGATAAAAAGATATTGCAACAAAAGCTTCAACAGGCCATTGAGATTGCAAAAGAAAAGATTCTGCACACACGTGATTAATATTGCCACATATAAACACTAACATGCAAGCATAATTTAAATTATACGGACGTGCTTTTTCGGCACGTCCGTACAATTATTTTGACAATTTGCGGTGGTTTAATTTTAGCCTCCGCTCACATTCCTTTCAGAATAGCATCCATCTGCCCGGCGAGGGCTTTGGCGGCGGCTCCGGCGGCTTCGGCAAAATCGGTGCCGTTCGACGCATAGATGATGCCGCGGCTGCTGTTCACCAGCAGGCCGCACTCGTCAATCATGCCGTATTTGGCAACGTCTTCGAGGCTTCCGCCCTGTGCGCCGACGCCAGGCACGAGAAGGAAGTGACGGGGAGCCACCTCGCGAATCTGTGTGAGACTTTCGGCTTTGGTGGCGCCCACAACATACATGGTATCGACGGGAGAACCCCAGTGACGTGAACGACGAATCACACGCTCGAACATAGGCACGCCGTGAGCATCGGTCACTGTCTCGAAGTCGCTCGACGACGCATTCGACGTAAGCGCAAGGATGATGCTCCATTTTCCTTCGTATGCAAGGAAGGGCTTCACGCTGTCCTCGCCCATATAGGGGGCAAGAGTCACGGCATCGAAGTCGAATGTCTCGAAGAAAGTGCGGGCATAGAGCGCGGCAGTGTTGCCTATGTCGCCGCGTTTGGCATCGGCGATGATGAACTGTTCGGGATACTTCGCGCGGATGTAATCCACTGTGGCAGCCAGTGCAGTCCAGCCCTCGGCACCGAGAGCTTCATAGAAAGCCACATTGGGCTTATAGGCCACACAATAGGGAGCGGTAGCGTCGATAATAGCCTTGTTGAAAGCTATTACACGCTCAGCGGGCGAACCGGTTATACACTCGGGAATTTTCTTGATGTCGGTGTCGAGACCTACACAAAGGAAAGAGCCTTTGGAAAAAATCTGTTCGACAAGTTCGTTGCGTTTCATTATATAATATAATTAAGTTTTTCTTATTTGCTGAGCAGATAGCCCTGTACACTCACATTGTCATACTCCCCTATTTTGTCAGGGTCCTCGATATAGTTGACCCATATCGAGTATTTTGTAAGCAGATAGGCCTTGTCAGCGCGACCTTTAAGCGGCATAAGACAGGGAGAGAAAGTGCTGTCGGGAAGTGCTACAAGGCTATCGAGTGGCACACGAATGGCTATGCCTTTTCTAAGCGGGATGTCACGCACGGCATTCGGCTTCGAGGTCCTGTAATCTGTCTTCGACAGATATTCGATTGTATTATATGTCTGAGGAATATCCGAAATCTTCAGAGGTCCGGCTGACTGCTCGAAACACTTTGGCCCGATAACTTCAACCACTTCATCGTCGGTAAAATCGTCGCCTATCTTATCTTCCGAGTCCACGCTGCAGTAGTTGAAGCCGGGAATCACCGATACGGCAAGGAATATTCCGGCAAAAGTCGTGGCGAGATTCGACAGCTCGGCCTTGCGGCTGATTACGAGGTAAAGCACCGCGCCGTAAGCCCATATGTTGAATGTGGCAACATAGAGACGCGAGGGTGTGATGCCGTACTGGCCTATGCGGTAGAATATCGCCACGCTCATCAGCACGAGCAGCGGCAGCAATGCCACCGGCAGCCACCGCAGGGCAAGCCGTGCTATCTTCACATTTGTTTCCTTAGCCCGGCTGTCGGCTACATATCCCTGAAGACCGAATATTATCAGCAGTACCACGGCTACAATGCCGGTCACCATCCATACAATCGGAGCCTTGGGCAGTTCCCACTCTACGAGTATCTTGATGCCGTAGACATAGAGCACGGCCATATAAATCAGGGCCGGTATAAGGAATATGTTCTTTGCCAGAATAGCTGAAAAACCGGGCACACCGCTCTCGTCTCCTACTGAGGGCATACGGCACAGAAACACCGTCATCGGCAGCAGTGCGCCAAAAATCACAAGCATGACTTGGAAAAACTCGAATGAACTGACTCGGAAAAGTACCGATACGGTGCCCCATAGAATCATGATAAAAATAGCCATGGCCCAGCCTACTGCTACGGAAATAATGGCGTTGGCGAGGACGCGGTCTGTGTAGCTGTGCGACAGCCGCAGCGACGGCTTTTTGAAGCACGGCACAAAGAACAGCATCGCAGCGACAGCCGTGAAAACGGCCACAGTGCCGACAAAAAGTGAATTTGAAGGATTTTTGCCTGCAGTGTCCCATACGACAAACATCAGCACGGCCACAATTGCGCCGGCAATCTGAAACCATGTGCTTCTGCGGTTCAGGAACTCACTCCAGAGCACAGCGGCTACGGAGATGAAGTAGCCGAATGTCGAACTCAGTATAAGATAGTCAAGCGTATGAGCATTGATGACCGTGACATCTATGTCAGTGACGATGTTTACAATCAAGAGCACAGCCGTGAGTACTGCAAAAAATGCCGCAACCGGGAAACGTCGGCATGCCTCTCCGACTTTCTCTCGGAGAAAAACCGTAGAAAGATAGCGGCGAATGCCTTTGGGAGTTTGTTCTTCCATATGAATATGTTTTTTAGAGTTCGGCAGCCTTTAGCTTCTCGGCGTTCTCGGCTATAATCAGGTGGTCAATCACATCCTGAATGTCGCCGTCGACAAAAGACTGCAGATTGTAGATTGTATAATTGATTCGGTGGTCGGTAATGCGGCCCTGCGGATAGTTGTATGTGCGTATTTTGGCCGAGCGGTCGCCGGTTGAGACAAGGGTCTTGCGCCGCGAGGCTATATCGTCGATATATTTCTGATGCTCTTTGTCATAGATGAATGTGCGCAGTCGGCTCAGTGCGCGCTCTTTATTCTTGGGCTGGTCGCGCGTCTCGGTACATTCAATCAGAATTTCCTCGACAACGCCGGTATTTGGGTTCTTCCAGTTATAGCGCAGACGGACGCCCGACTCCACTTTATTCACGTTCTGACCTCCGGCACCGCCAGAGCGGAAAGTGTCCCATTTGATTTCGCCCTCGTTGATTTCCACATCGAAGGGGTCGGCCTCCGGAAGTACGGCTACAGTCGCAGCCGATGTGTGCACACGTCCCTGAGTCTCAGTAGCCGGCACACGCTGCACACGGTGAACTCCGCTCTCGTATTTCAGCACGCCGTACACACCGTCGCCTGTAACCGACAGCACCACCTCCTTAAAACCGCCGGCAGCACCTTCGCTGGCCGATGTAATGGCCACAGTCCAGCCCCGGCTCTCGCAGTAGCGCGTATACATCTTGCATAGGTCGCCGGCAAAGAGGGCTGCCTCGTCGCCGCCCGTGCCGCCGCGTATTTCGAGAATCACATTCTTAGCGTCCTCGGGGTCGGCCGGGATGAGCTGCAGCTTGATTTCCTCCTCAAGACCGGGAAGAGCGGCTGTTGAGGTATCGAGCTGCTCACGGGCCATTTCGCGCATCTCGGGGTCGTTTTCCGTAGCAAGAATCTCGCGAGCCTCGGCTATATTGTCCGTAAGTTCACGATATCGCCGTGTGAGCGCAGTAAGCCTCTCAAGGTCCTTGTACTCCTTGGAAAGACGCACATAACGCTTCATGTCGGCAATGACAGCAGGGTCGGTAATGAGAGTTGAAACTTCTTCAAAACGTGCCTCGATTCCGTCGAGACGTTCAAGGAGTGATTGTTCGGCCATAGGATTGATTCACTATTTTTTGCAAAATTACGAATTTTTATAGAGCTGAAAGCATACGGCAATGCTCTAATTTGCTAAATTTGCATAATTAACAAAAACCAAGATGAACAGCACCCCTCCTGCGGCACCGGGCCGCCGTCCGTATACATTCGACCGCGTCGTGCGTCTCGTGCTCTCGGCACTTGGCGTTATCGGTGCAATATGGCTCATCGACATCCTCAGTTCGGTGCTTCTGCCTTTTGTGGTCGCGTGGCTCATAGCGTATCTGCTCGAGCCGCTGGTGCAATACAACCGCAAACTCCTCCGGGTGCGCCGCCGCGTGCTGCCAGTCATGATTACGCTCTTCGAGTGTGTGCTCCTGCTTTCGGCCGTATCCGTATTTGTCGTACCTTCGGTACTCAACGAAATGCACCATCTCGCCGGAGCCGTAACCACCTATAGTGTCGAGCACAACAATGTAAGCCAGATTCCTGCTGAAATTCAGGATTATATACGCGAGAACATTGATTTCGTCGCCATTTCCAAACAGCTCACCGGCCAGGACTGGCGCTCGCTGCTGAGCACTGTCGGCTCCTTTATCGCCGGCGGCTACG
This sequence comes from uncultured Muribaculaceae bacterium, assembly GCA_910587355.1. Lineage (GTDB taxonomy): Bacteria > Bacteroidota > Bacteroidia > Bacteroidales > Muribaculaceae > CAG-873. Next base: position 35,179 of record CAJUKF010000018.1, on the reverse strand, counting down.
ATGTTGTCATGGGCGTTTTCAGCTGGTTTGTGGTTCTGCTCTACATAGTCTTCATCATGCTCGACTATGAGCGACTGCTCTTGGGCTTCAGGCACCTTGTGCCGCCGCGCTACCGCAATGTCACCTTCGGTATCCTCGACGATGTCACACGTTCTATGAACCATTATTTCCGCGGGCAGGCTCTTGTAGCCAGCATCGTGGGCGTTCTCTTCGCCATAGGTTTCCTCATCATAGGTATGCCTATGGCAATCGTGCTCGGCCTTTTCATCGGCCTGCTCAACATGGTGCCGTATCTGCAACTCATTTCCCTTGTGCCCGCCACTCTGCTCTGCCTCGTATGGTCGGTCGACGGAGGCAGAAGTTTCTGGAATCTGTGGTTCTCCGCAATGGCTGTATATATTGTGGTGCAGTGCATACAGGACCTCTTCCTCACGCCCAAAATCATGGGACATGCAATGGGCCTCAACCCGGCTCTGATACTCCTCTCTCTCTCAATCTGGGGCACACTGATGGGTTTCATCGGCCTGATTATAGCCCTGCCGCTCACTACATTGCTCCTTGCATATTACGACCGTTACATCACACGCAGCGAAAACGGCGAGCCGCCGGCGGAGAAAAAAGACCGGGACAAAGCCCTCCGTAAAATTGTAGAATCTCCCGACGATTAACTAATAAAGTAAGCCGAGACATGAAAAACAAATCGAAAATACTAATCTGTGCAGCCACTGTCGTGGCTGTAATCGCCATATCCGCAGTAGCTGTAAAAAGTTACCTCTTTGCCCGTTACGACGGCAAAAATGCCGTCAGAGTTGAAATTCCGGCATTCAGCGACAAGGCGGCCGTCGATTCAATCATAGAAAGTTCGCTTGGCGGCAGTTACGGCCGCAAGGCAGCACGTCTGTGGAATGCACTGAGTAAAGATGCCCTCCGCAGCCACGGCTCTTATCTCGTTCAGCCCGGCGACGAGGCTGTCCGCGTTGCCAAACGCATCGCCGAAGGCAGGCAGACTCCCGTACGCTTCACTTTCAACAATCTGCGGCGCTTTGAAGACCTTGCAGGCCGCGCCGGACGTATGCTTGAGGTCGATTCGCTCACTTTCCTCGAAACAGCCGATTCCATTCTGAGTGCCGAAGGTTTCTCACCGGCGAATTACAGCGCCGCTCTGCTGCCCGACACTTACGAATTCTACTGGACTTCGCCTGCCGATGTCATTATTGAAAAAATGTCGGCCCACCGCAAAAAATTCTGGAATGACGAGCGCCGCAAAAAAGCCGCGAAACTCGGTCTGTCGCCCGAAGAGGTGCACACTCTCGCCTCGATTGTCGAGGAAGAGAGCAACAAGAGCGACGAGCGGCCCGTCATTGCACGCCTCTATCTCAACCGTCTCGGCAAGAATATGTTCCTTCAGGCCGACCCGACGGTAAAATTCGCGTCCGGTGATTTTGCCGCCCGCCGCGTGACACACGACATGACACTCAGCGATTCGCCGTACAACACCTATAAGCACCGCGGCCTTCCCCCAGGTCCTATACGCATAGTCGAAGCCGCAACGCTCGATGCCGTACTCGATGCTCCGGAAAACAATTACCTCTACATGTGTGCGAAGCCCGACTTCTCCGGCTACCACAATTTCACCGACGACTACCGCCGGCACACAATCAACGCCGTCCTTTACCACCGCGCCCTCAACAACCGCGGCATAAAGTAAATTTTACGGACAGCCGCTATTTTAGCACTCCAAATTTTACGGAGAGCCGGTTTTCGCCGTTTTAAATTTTACGGCAAAGAATATTTTTACTATTTTTGCACTGAAAATCTGCAAATTATGAAAAAGAGAGTTTTCAAACGTAAAATATACGACAGGATTGCCGAATGGAAGCAACGTAAAAACGGCTCCACAGCTCTCCTGATTAAAGGAGCAAGACGTATCGGCAAGTCTACTATAGCAACGGAGTTTGCCAAACGTGAATACCGCTCATACATTGCGATTGATTTTGTGAAGGCTTTGCCCGAAGTCAAAGCTCTCTTTTCAGAGCTCGACTACCTTGACTATATATTCTTGCGTTTACAGTCAATATATGGCGTGAAACTATATGACCGTGAGTCTGTAATAATTTTTGATGAAGTTCAGAAATGTCCCGAAGCCCGACAAGCTATCAAATACCTTGTGGAGGACGGACGATATGATTATATCGAGACCGGCTCGCTGCTGTCAATCCGCAAGAACACAGAAGGGATAGTCATTCCCAGCGAAGAAACCGGAATCGACATGTTCCCCATGGACTTTGAGGAATTCCTCTGGGCCATCGGTGATGAAACTTCAATGCCCCTCATCAGATATGCGTTTGAAAAACTAAGACCTCTCGGCGATGCCGCTCACCGCAAGCTTATGCGTACATTCAGCCTATATATGCTTATAGGAGGAATGCCTCAGGCCGTAAACTCATATCTCGACACCAACAACTTCATGGATGTTGACAGCGTAAAACGCGAAATAATAGATTTATACATCAACGATTTGCGAAAGATTGACAGTACATGGAACGCTTCAAGAATCTTTGAATCAGTCCCTGCGGAACTAAGCCGGAATAAACTCCGATACGAACCCGGCGGTGTACTGAAAAACATTGAAAGAGCCAGGCTTGCCGAGATATGGATTGATTTGGAAGATTCTTTGACCGTGAATTTTTCATACAGATGTTCCGACCCGAATGTCGGCATGTCTCTGCATAAAGATTACGACAGTTTCAAAATTTACATGGCTGATACCGGACTCTTTGTCACTCTCGCTTTCGCCGATAAAAGTACGACAGAGAATATAATATACAATAAGCTGTCGTCCGATAAACTGTCGGCCGATTTGGGATACATTTATGAAAACGTAGTCGCCCAAAGTCTCAAGGCGGCCGGTCATTCACTGTTCTATTACGCTTTTCCGGCCGATGCCGAACGCAAGAACTATTACGAAGTAGATTTCATGCTCTCGAAAGATACCAAAATAACGCCGATAGAAGTAAAATCATCAGGTTATAAAACTCACAAATCCATCGATGTTTTCTGCGAAAAATATTCAAGTCGTATCAGTCGGCCGGTTATGCTCTATACAAAAGATATACAGACAGATAAAAACATGATTTATCTGCCTGTATATATGGCTTCTTTGCTTTGAAAGCGGGATTATTCCTCAAAAACTACATCGGCGAAGAACTCCGGCCGGTGAAAATCGGGATTAGGCGTGTCTATCGGCTGCCAGGAAAGGAAGTGAGGCACAGGCAGATTATCACCGCACTTATATAGATTCATACATGCTTTCTGACCGCTCCAGTCAGCAATCCCATGCTTGAAAAGAGCCGACGGAGGAATACTCAGCGTCAGCGACCAATGGTTGTCGCCCTCAGGAAGCTCTATGGCCTCGCCTCGCGGAAGTGTTGTCTCACGTTTAATCCGAGCCAGCACCGCAGCCGGAGCATGTTCGGCTTCTTCGCGCGATTTACGTGCGCCTAAAAGCATGGTGCCGTTGCAGTTAGTCTCAAAATTATAATACAGGCTGTCATCGGGCGCAATGAAAAATTCCACGCACGAATCAGTCCAAACTTCGCCGTTGTCAGCTGTCACTTTTGCTGCCGTATGCCGCTCGGCGACATCGAAACGGAGCATCAGCCTGTCGCCGGTGTGATACATACGGAAAGCCACTTTTGGGGCATACGGATATTGCTCAGGCCAGTTACAACATGCAACTGGCTGCGGCTCAAGCGAGGCAAACGCTTCCTCGGCATTACGTCCGGTAATCTTGGGAATCTTAAACATATCAGACCGTTTTATATTTTTCGACAAGACGCTTCACAGTCTCACACATGGCCGGATACTGCTCCTCCATGCTCTCGAGCAGACGCAGCTGTGCGCATGTACGCACAAGATTGTGCTCGGGATACTTGATTTTATAGTATTTGTCGCCGTCTATATAGTCCATAAGGAAGCGAAGCACCTGCTCATAAGTGATATAGAGAGCCGAAAACGCCAGATTATCTATTTCACTCTGTGTCAGCTGCTCGGCGCGCTGAGAGAGGAATCCGTCGGCATAAGCCTCGAACATCGGCATCGACAGGCTCACGCGTCCGAGGTCGCGGTCATCTTCATCTCCGCTGTTGGCATAGGAACGGATTGCATCCCCGAAGTCATAAAGCGAAGTCGAGAGCATCACCGTGTCGAGGTCAATCACACAGAGCACATTGCCTTCTTTATCAAAAAGTATATTGCTGATTTTGGTGTCGTTGTGCGTAACGCGTGGCGGAATCACACCTTCCTCTACGAGCTTTTTGAAGCCGAGCATTCGCTCTCGCCTTGATTCGACTGCACAGATTTCTTCAGCAAGGTCCTTCACACGCCCTGCGGCATCGGCTTTCACAGACGCATCCCACTGGCTGAAACGGTGGCGTATGTCATGGAATCCTTTGATTGTTTCAGACAGCGGCTCGCGGAAATCGGCCAGCTGTGCCTGAAATTTGCCTATGCCCTCGCCGCCTTTGAAAGCGAGCGCAGGCGTATCGGCCCGGTCATATGCAATGGTGCCGTCGATAAAAAGCGACACGGCCCAGTATTCGCCGTCTTCATCCTCATAGTAGAGTTCGCCGTTCTTCGCAGGCACTACAGTGAGTACTTCGCGGAGCACGTCGCCGGCTTCGGCCTCCACACGGCGGCGTATATGCCCGGTGACTTTGGCGATATTCTGCATCATGCCGGGCACATCGGGAAATACATTCTTGTTTTTTCTCTGAAGTATATAGTCGGGCGCGTCGCCTGCCGTGCGCACAATGAATGTATCGTTGATAAAGCCCTCGCCGAGAGGTTTTATCGACTCAATGCTGCCGTCGAGGGCAAACTGCGATGCGATTTCGTTAAGTTTTTGCATGGTAATTGTCTCTATTTGTTTTCCACTTCAAAGATAGCTGAAAAAATCAAGTAAACACAGAATTATGCAAGAAAAAATGACTAATTTTGAAAAGACAAATGATTCGCAATGAAAATAATTCATACTTCCGACTGGCATATCGGTCAGAATTTCTATGGCTACGACCGGTATGACGAACACAGCAAGGTGTTAGACCAAATCATAGGTATCTGCCGCACCGAAAAACCCGACGCGCTGCTCGTTTCGGGCGACATTTTCGATGTGGCACAGCCGCCGGCACAGGCTCAGAGACTGTTCGCCGGCAAGATGATGCAGCTGCGCACGGCCATGCCCGGGCTGCGAATCATTGTCACTGCCGGCAATCACGACAGCGCCAGCCGCATCGAGGCTGTCGATGCGCTGTGGTCTGCCGTCGGAATCGATGTCATAGGTGTGGCAGATATCGGCGACCACAGCCATAATATACTCGAAATCAAAGACAAAGGCTTCATCATCGCAGTGCCGTATATAAACAGCCGCTTCCTGCCCGACGGTTATTTCACATCTCTTCTCGACGAGGTTGAAAAACGTAATACCGCCAATCTGCCAGTTGTGATGATGGCGCATCTCGCCGTTGCCGGCAGCGATGCCACAGGACACAGCAGCGACGGCGTCATAATCGGCGGTGTCGAGGCCGTGGAAATAGAAACTCTCGGCCATGGTTACGACTATCTGGCTCTCGGCCATATACACAAACGCCAGCATGTCGGCTCAAAAGGCTTTTATTCAGGCTCTCCCCTGCCGCTTAGCTTCGACGAGAATTACAGCCACGCGCTGCAGATTGTCGAACTCGAAAGCCACAACGCTTCGGCCACTGTCAGAACCATTGAACTTGAGCCTCCCGTGCGGCTGCTCAGTTTTCCTGACACTCCGGCATCATGGAATGAAGCATTCGGCGCTCTTAAGAAATACGGCGGCGATACAGCATACATCCGCCTCAATGTGCTCGACGACGGCAGCACACCGCCCGACGGACGTGTTGCGGCAGCAACAGCAGCCGAAGAAAAAGGCCTGAAATTCTGTGGTATAAATCTTTGTTCCCCCGAACGTTCCGATATCGCCCCCGAAGAGCTGCGAATGGGATTCGAAGCCATACGCCGGGCCTCGGCACTCGACATCGCACGGCGGTTTGCAGGCAGCAAAGGCATCGATTTTGACAACGAACTTATCGGGATGTTCATGGAGGTTGTCGCTAATACGGACGAGACACAAAGAGAACTATGAGACTTAAGAAACTCACAATCCATAACATAGCATCAGTCGCCGATGCCGAAATCGACTTCAGCTGCACACCGCTCGCATCGTCGGACGTATTTCTGATTTGCGGTGAGACCGGTGCCGGCAAGACAACCATCCTCGATTCAATCTGTCTGGCGCTGTTCGGTAGTGTTCCTCGGCTTCAGCTCGGTGGAAAAGCGGTTTTCGACGAAATAAAATACAACGACGAGCGCCAGATGCTGCGTTCGGGATGCGGAGAAGGCTCCGTAACCCTCTCTTTCACAGGCAACGACAATATCGACTACGAAAGCTGCTGGAGCGTACGCCGTGCGCGCAACAAAGCCGACGGCAAATTTCAGAGTGTGCTATGGACTTTGAAAAGCAAGAATCTGAGCCTGAGCAAGACCACAGAAGTGCGAAAGGCCGTCACCGATGCGCTCAGCATTTATTATGAGCAGTTTGTGCGTACTTCGATGCTCGCGCAGGGCGAATTTACCCGTTTCCTCAAAGCCGAGGATTCCGAAAAAGCCGTAATTCTCAAAAAGCTGACCGGCACTGACCGCTTCACTCGTATCGGCGCTGAAATCTACCGGCTTACAGCCGAAAAACAGCGCGTTTACGAATCTCTCCGCGAACGAATTGCAATGGAAAAGATTCTTTCGCCTGAGGAAGAAAGCGCATTGAGAACTGAATACGCCGGACTTGAATCGGACGAAAAAGAGCTCAGTGACAATCTGCAAGCCGCCCTCGCACGCAAGACATGGCTTGAATCACTCACAAACCTGCAAAAAGCAGTCGAGACTTCTGCCGCGGCACTCGAGACTGCCCGCATAAATGCTGCATCGCCCGAAATAGCCGACAAACGCCTCAAAATAAAGGTCTGGCGTACAACTGAGCCTTTGCGTCAGGCTATGCACAGTCTCCGTACAGCCCGAAGCGAGCGTAATGATGCCGATGATGCCTTGAATAATCTGCTGCCCGAATTTACCCGTGCACTTGGCAGCCTGCATGAGCTGAAAAATCAAAAAGACGTCACGGAAGCCGATTTCGACAAAGCGTTGGCAGAGTTCAATGCCGATGAATGGCGCGATGCGGCCTTTAGCCGTTATGAAGAAATAATCACCACGCTCAACTCGTTAATTGAGAGCAAATCAGATTTATCTTCCGACTGGCGGGAGCGCCGGGAACTGCAAAGGCAACTTTCTGAATTAGCTGAAAAACTCAGAGCAGCCATCGAGGATTTCGAAGCAAAAGACTCGCTGTACAAAAAGGTTTCCGGCGACCTTGCCGAAACTGAGAAACTTAGCGCGAGATACGATTTCAACGCACTTCTGACCGAGCAGAGCGCCATACAGACGCGGATTGGCGAAATTACTGCACTCGCGCTCCTCAAAGAAACCCATGCCGCCGACCTCAAAACGCTCGGAAAGGAAAAAGAAGCATTGTCAGAAGCCCGTCAGGAACTCAAAACGAAAGAGGAAACTCTCATTGGATTAAAGGAAAAACTTCCGGCTGCAGAGCAGAAATATGAAGAAGCACGTCTTCTTTTCGAGACGCTCAGATTCACGGCTTCGACAGCAATCGCTTCGGCTCGTTCTTCTCTAAAAAAAGGTTGTCAGTGTCCGGTATGTCTACAGACTGTCAATGCACTTCCTCCGTCCGAAGAGGTCATAAAAAAACAGTATCTCAAAGCACAGGCCGATGCCGAGGCTGCACGTGTCAGTCTTGACAACGAAAGAACTAAAATCAGCTCACTGGAAGCACAAATCACCGAACTCCGCAAAACCATAGCCGACGACGAAAAGAAAGTTTCTGACACTCAGCATTCTGTCGATGAGACATTTGCCTCAATCATAGCAAAAGAGAGAGAACTCAGCATAAGCGAAAGTCTCACTTTTGAGACTGTAAAAGAAAAGGCTGAATCGGACTTAGAGAAAACATCAAGCAGAATAGCCGAGGCCATTGCGGCCCGTAACGCCGTCGACACTGCCCGGACGGCACGCGACAACGCGCAGAAAGAGCGCGAAAAATCGGAAAATACCAGAAATCAATGCGATAAAAACATCACCGAACACAAGTCGAAATTCGACACAGTGTCGGTTCGCATAACCGATACTATCGCCGGCATCCGCAAAGCCACAGCCGCTTTTATCGCATCCGACGGTATCTCCGACTGGAAACCTGAATCACCTTTCAATGCACGTGCTTTCCTTCAGAAATTTATTGCGGAGCACAGCAAGCGACAGGCCCTCGACAAACGCATTCAGTCACTGAAACACCAGAGAGAAGTCCTTACCGCAACTTTCGGTGAGTGCGCAGCAATCCGCGACAGCATACTCACAACTATACCGGAGTGGTCCGCGGCAACACCGGTGACGGCAACTTCCGAAAATGTCAAAGCCGCTTTTACCGCGGTTTCACAGAAAGTGACATCGCAGTCCGACCGCCGTATGCGCGCCGGGATTGCCATAACACGCCATGAGGCCGACGTGCGCAGGCTCACAGAGAGCCTCAGTGAGGCCGAAGCCGGCCTATTGCCGGTTTTGCAGGAACTGAAGGCCTCCGATATCAATACCTACGACAAATCATGCCGCGAGGCTGACGATGCCGTGACAAAAGCCGAAGCGGCGCTGAAACAAAACACCGACCGCCTCGCCGGACACAGAGCCGAAGCACCTGAAATCGAAGAAGGCACGACCGTCGAAAGTCTTGCCGTTCTTTGTGAAGACTTACAGAACAGAATAGCACAAATCAACCGCAGTAAAGGTGACATAAGCCGCCGGTTGCAGGACAATGCCGATGCCCGCCGCCGACAGGCCGAACTTATCGCGCAGGCTGATGAAGCGCACAAGGTATGGACGAAGTGGAGCCGGCTTAACGAACTGTTAGGCTCTGCCACGGGCGATAAGTTCAACCGCATAGCGCAGAGTTTTGTGCTGAAAGCTCTGCTCGACAATGCCAACTATTATCTGTCCAAACTCACCGACCGCTATCGGCTCAGCGGCCGCGACGGTCAGTTCATCATCCTTGTCCGCGATGCACTCAACGGCAACAACGAGCGGCCCGTGTCCACTGTCTCGGGCGGCGAGAGTTTCATGGCTTCGCTTGCACTCGCTCTCGCACTCGCCGATGCCGGCACGGCTTTCTCATCCGATATTCTGTTTATCGACGAAGGTTTCGGCACTCTCAGCGGCGAACCGCTCCAACGGGCCGTAGGCATGCTCCGCAGCCTTCATCGCAGCAGCGGCAAACGCGTGGGCATAATCAGTCATGTCGAAGCCTTGCGTAACGAAATTCCCGTTCAAATCCGTGTCTCCCGTCACCCCTCTAAAGCCACCGGTGAAATCAGCGTATGCACCGCATTACCAACCCCATAACGCGGTGCGTGTATAGAATTTCCATACGCCGATGACAATAATGAGCAAACCGCCGACAATATAGCCGGTCGACTTCTTTTTCTGCTTATCATAATCATCCGCGCCACGGTCAAGGCGCATTCTCAGCCTTATTCCCTTCACTATGCAGTAAAGGCCTAAGACGCTAAAAGCTATTAAAAAGAAATACAACATACAATGTCAACGCCACAAAAATCAATTGGTTTGATTTAGCGAGGGGCCATTGTAGAAATTTCATAAATTGAACGGGTCGTCGGGCCAGCGGTGTTTGGGATAGCGGCGCTTGAGTTCCTTGCGTACTTCAAAATAAGTATTGCTCCAGAAGCCGCGGAGGTCCTGCGTAAGCTGCACCGGCTTGAAGCCCGGCGACAGCAGCTCCATAAGCACGGGCCGTGTGCCGCCGTCGAGACGCGGAGTATCGAAGAGACCGAGACAATCCTGCAGGCGTGCGCTGACAACAGGAACGGGATTGCCGGGACGATAATCAATTCGGGCAGTTCGACCTCCCGGCAGTCGCAGATGTGTAGGCGCGATTGAGTCTGCCCTTTGCATAAGTTCATAGCCTACGACGCCTTTGATTACCTCGCAGATATCAATCTTGCGAAGTTCCTGTACTGTTGTGGCACGACCCATGTACATCGGCAACCATTCGGAAGCTGTAGTGAGTAGATGTTCAGTTGTGACATCAGGTAAATCAAGCTCCGGATGCCACTCGGCAACCGTGGCTATACGCTGCTGCAGACGAGTCACATCCTCGTTAAAGTCAAACATACTTCTGCCCTCCTTCACCGCCGCACGACACAAGGTCTGGGCGAGAACGTCGGACGAAGGATTATCGAGCGGATGCGAAGCTATGACAAGCACACCGATACGCATCTCGTTGCGAGCCACAAGCCGCCCCTCCCGGCTGTTCCACGAAATATTTTCATGTGGCTGAGCCAGGTCCATGAGTACATCGCGACTTACCGGGGAAGCAAGGAAAATACGACGTCCGAGCGAAGCCACGGCAAGAAATTCGCACACCGAAAGATTGTCCGACTCATTCAGACGTACATTCTCTCCCGAAGGAAGCCGGTACACACCGTCACTTTGCCGCATGGCTATGCGCTCGGGATATGCACACGCAATCAAGGCACCGATGTTATCGGCCGTAGCTGTCGAATTATCCTCATCACAGCGCATCATGCGCCTGTACTCGGCGGCAATACGTGCTATACGGCTGAATCTCTTATCTCTAAGTTCCTTGAAGGCCCTCTGCTCCCTGAGCAAATCTATACGCGTGCCTATATCGGCATCGTTTTCGTCGCCAAGCGGGTCTTTTTCTTCAAGAATCGCCGCAATATCGGCGGCAAGTGCTCCGAGGCCGACAGCCGATGCCTGCACAAGCATGTTTGCAATACGGGGATGACACGGCAATGAGGCCATTTTACGGCCTCGAGCTGTTATCCGCCCCTGTTTGTCAAGGGCGCCGAGAAGTGTCAGCAGACGTCTTCCCTCGGCTATATGACCGGGAGCCGGAGGAGTAAGCCACGGGAGCTCTTCAGGTTCTCCGCCTCCCCACGCCGCAAGCGCAAGCATCATCGAACTCAGGTCGGCATCGGTGATTTCGGGTACACGGGTTTCGCGCATTCGGTGTTCGGCGGCTTTTGTCCACAGTCGGTAGCATACGCCTTCGCTGAGGCGTCCTGCGCGTCCCGTTCGCTGACGGGCCATATCAAGCGAAATCCGCTCTGTAACCAGTCTCGACAGGCCTGTAGATGGGTCGTATCTCACCGCACGGCACAGCCCCGAGTCAACGACTGTCCGTATGCCTTCGATTGTAAGGGAAGTTTCTGCAATCGGTGTCGCGAGTACTATTTTTCGCTTGCCTTGTGGATTATATTCTATAGCACGATATTGTTCTGCCGGAGGCAGCATGCCATGCAGCGGCATAATCACTGCATCGGACAAATCACCCAAAGTATCCGCGCAGGCAGCGATTTCACCGGCTCCGGGCAGAAATACGAGTATATTGCCGGGCTGTTCACGGTATGCCTTGCGGACAGCCGAGAGGACAGCCGGAACACAGTCACTGATATCGGCATCATCGCCGTTGACTACCGAAACGTCATACAGTTTTCCCTGAGCTTCAATCAACGGAGCATCAAGCGCACGGCACAGAGCCTCAGTGTCCATTGTAGCCGACATAAGCACGATGCGCAAGTCAGGCCTGAGAACATTCTGAGCCTCTCGCGTAAGGGCAAGCGTGAGGTCGGCGGTGAGACTGCGTTCATGAAACTCGTCAAAAATCACTACAGCCACACCGTCGAGAGTCGGGTCGTCAATCAGCATCCGCTCCATTACGCCTTCGGTCACAACCTCTATGCGGGTGGCCGCCGACACTTTCGACTCGAAGCGCATTCGGTAGCCCACTGTTTCACCCGGTTTCTCACCGAGCATCTGAGCCATACGCATGGCTATCTGACGGGCCGCGGCTCTGCGGGGCTCGAGCATCACAATCTTGCCCAGAGGCAAATCCTCGAGTATGGTAAGAGGAAGAAGTGTCGATTTGCCGGAGCCGGGAGGCGCCGTCACCACAAGTCGGGGCGTCACTTTAAGCGACGCGTTGACTTCAGCGGCAATGGCGCTTACCGGAAGCTGAGGGAAATCCGGATGCATGCTTAGCGGAGACGGTCGTAGCTGCGCAGTTTCTTCTGGTCCTTACCCATGCATATGTATGCCACCAGACAGCATACCGCTGAAATGACCGGCATCGAGATACCGCCGAGCCATTCGAGCTGTGCGCCGGGGATTGTGTTGTTGACCATTATCACGGCACAGACAACCGAAGCAATGAGCAACAGTATTGTTGTGGCTGTGACAAGCCGCTGTTTCTTAAGGTTCCTGAATAGTGCGATTGCAATAATCATCATGATAAAAATCGCAAGATTCAAAGTGAGAAAGACGGGGAAAGAATAAGCATATATTGCAATGTCTCCCAGTCCCTCCGGCGCGGCCACACTTGCAAAAGGTGTGAAGAAAAACACGCACATGAGCAGTGCCGAGACGAAGAGGAGAAGGTTTTGCCAGCGTTGGATAATCATATCTATATAAGTTTTAGGTTAATATAAATCAGATTTTAAAGCAGATTGCCGAATTTCGAGCCATATATCTTGTAGCGGAGGGCATCCGGAATCTGAGACAGCGACAGACCGCCTTGTGCTTTGACAAACAGATGCTGATATCCGTTGTCATACAGGCCGATTTTATCAAAATCGACTCCGCGTCCGGCGAGGGAAGCCATGATTTCAAGACTCTTCGGACGCTGTCCTCCGAGCCACAGAACAAGGGCGCGCCGTGCCTGCGTGAGTGGCGTGCCGTCGGCCAGCTCATATACTTCAATCGCCTCGGGAATATTGCCGCATAGAGCGGTCGCCCATGCAATATCGCCTTTGGCCGAGTAATCGCCTTCACCAAGCAGATAGTCGAGATTATGAAGGGTGTCGAGTGCCGCTTCGTATTTACCGGCATGCATATAGGTGGTGGCCATCAGGCGCAGAAACTCTATGTTGTCGCTGTTGTTCGGCAGGAAAGGCTCAAGCACGGTGTATGCGCCGTTGTCGTTTCCCTCGCGGAGCATACATGAGGCAAGACGCATGGCAGCCCACAAATCACCCGGGTCGATTTCAAGAAGAGCCTGATACATCTCCACGGCAAGATATTTGGCGCTCATCTCGGCGGCAAACACCATTTTACGGCGTCGGGCGTTGTCGAGTTTTTCGCTTTCTTCGAGTTCCTGATACCATTCGAGAGCGGCGCGGTAATGCTTCGAAGAGAAAAGTATGTCGGCCACAGTAGCAAGATTCTCCTTGCTGTCCTCAAAATTTATGAACGGCGCGAAAAGGTCAATCACAGGCTCCGTGGCCATTGGATTGGGAAATTCCTTGCCATTGTGGAACTGAGTGAAGAAACGGTAAAGTGTGTGCACGTACGAAGTCACAAGAGCGCGTCGATTCGCACCCGACGAAAACACCTCCTGAAATTCCGGAGTCTGCGAAGCATTGAAAATCTGGGCAGTCATTGCCTCGAAAGCCTTGGCGCGCAAAGCCTCGGGAGTGGCCGCCATGGAGAGAAGCAGCGCGTATTTATCGCTGTCGCAAATCACCGGCATACGTGATACCGTATCGGCAATCGCCGCACCTTCTCCATCGACCACAGGAGCAAGCGCGCTGTTGGCCGTATGGAAAGGCAACAGCCAGTTGGACATGCGGTTGAAAAACGGGAACATACGCATTTTGCCGAGCGATGCCATAAATACATCAGCGCCGCTCTTCTGAGCCTCGGTGAAGTTCCTGAGGGAGTCGAAACCTTTGGCACCCATATCTGAACTGAGCCACTCGGGGTCCATCATCAGTTCATCGGCCTTTTCGGGGTCGATGTCCTTGAATTTCTCCGTCATTGCGCGGCCGAGGTCACGCAGTTCGGGCTCAATGGTTTCTTTGAAATATTTGGCAAAATCCTCTGTGCCGAGAGCCCGGGCCAGTTCGGTAACCACTGCGGCGATGTCTGCAGGGTCGTACTCCGAAAAGACATCCGCCTTGACTTCATTGAACTCCTTTGACTCAAGTTCGCATGCTCTGTAATTGATTGTAAGAATATTCCATACAAGTGCCGCCACGGCAACCTGATTTTCGTCGGCGTTGCCGTAGACGCGCGCAAGCATGCGCGCCCGCTCCACAGTGAAATGCTGCAGATTGACAAGTCCTACAGCTGAAGTCCACAGCACACGGTCGTAGACAGGCACCGACGCATCGGTGAGCATGCTTTCTATCAGCCCCACGGAATCGTCAATTTTAGGCAGCTCGGCCCATATACGCATGAATATATCGGAAGCCAGCCGTTCGAGGCCGCTCCTTCGCGTGGTATCCGTCAGAGTGGCCGTATCCGTTCGTACGGCCTCGAGCTCGGCGAGATAGTCGCTTATCAGCGACTCGAGCGTTTCTTCAGGTCTGAGTGCCATGTACCGGAGCTGCGAACCGAGCAGCCCCTGGTCTTCATCGGCAAGCACTGCCATCTCCAGACGCGACAGGATATGGTCGAGTTCGCTGTATATATCTCTCAGAATCTGCTTCAAATCAGGTATATCATGATTTGAAGACAGGAAACGGAGCATATAGAAGTATCGGCTTTCAAGCGCTTCTGCCTCCCGGGCGAGACGGGCATCGATTTTCACACCCAGCGTCAGATGCGAGAAAGCTTCGGCCATATTGCCCTGCTCAAGACTTGCGCGCGCCGACTTGATTGCTTCTTTTGTTATGTGGTCGATTTTATCACTCATATCAATCTAATGAACTCATTCCTTAATAAGTTCGGAAAAATTCACTCCTTGTGGCAGATTTTCGGCCGGAATAAGGAGAAAATCTATGTCGAATTTGTTTTGGTTCAGAAAAAGCGTCACATATTTGCCCGACTGTTCTGTTTCGCGGATATCATCGCTCGTAAGACGGAGTGTGCCTGCCGTCGGAGCATCTTCTTCATAGCCGTAAAAATCGACAGTAATGCCGTCGGGATGGAACGACACTTCCTGTGGTCTCAGCAGCCACCGCATGGCCGGACGGGCCGCAAGGCTGAGCCACGTAAGCGACAAGGCCATTGGATAGATGATAAACAGCAGCAGAAGGCCTAAGAACCAGAACCGGCTGTCGAAACAACCGGCAATCGCCGCAGCCGCCAGCAACAGGCATGGAAGCCATACCACGCCCCACAGTCTGCGCCGGGCAACGGCCCTGACATAGACCGAAGCCGCCACGCTGAACTGGCCGGTGGACGGGCAACTGTTCATAAAATGTCAGTCTTTGCGCGGACGCGCTATTCTGGCCTCGTCGGATTTATGAATGCCGTCACGCACAAGGAGCGCTTCGATATCGGGGTCCTGACCGCGGAAACGGCGGTAAAGGTCGGCCGGATTCTCAGTGCCGCCGCGCGAAAGCACATTGTTACGGAAGCTGTCGGCCGTGGCCTTGTCGAAGATGCCGTGCTCTTTAAAATATGCGAAAGCATCGGCATCGAGCACTTCGGCCCATTTGTAGCTGTAGTATCCTGCTGCATAGCCGCCTGAGAAAATATGGCTGAACTGCGGAGAAATCATCGAGCCTTCCACGGCATCGAAAATCTTTGCAGGCTCGAGAGCGGCGTTCTCAAAAGCGACTGGGTCGGCCACCGGTTCAGTGACTGTGTGCCATGCCATGTCGATGTAGCCGAAGTTGAGCTGACGCATGCACTGATATGCGGCGCCGTACTGCGACGACTTCACAAGACGGTCGACAAGTTCGGCGGGAATGAGTTCACCGGTCTGATAATGACGAGCGAAGCCATCGAGAAATTCTTTTTCGGTGAGATAGTTCTCATTGAACTGCGAGGGCAGCTCAACGAAATCGCGGTATACATTCGTACCCGAGAGGGATTTATATTTCGTTGCGGCAAGCAGCCCGTGCAGGGCATGTCCGAATTCGTGGAGGAAAGTCTCCACCTCGTAAGGTGTAAGCAGCGACGGCTTGTCGGCTGTCGGACGTGTGAAATTCATCACGATAGTGACCTGCGGACGCGAACTTGTGCCGTCGGCTTCAACCCACTCTTCCTTGAAATTGGTCATCCATGCGCCGGGACGTTTGGTAGAACGTGGGAAAAAGTCGGTATAGAGCACGCCTACAAACGACCCGTCGCTGTCGGTGACATCGAACGCCTTCACATCGGGATGATAGACCTCGATTGAATCGTTCTTTGTGAATTTCAGACCGTAAAGCTTTGTGGCAAGCCCGAAAACACCATTAATGACATTATCGAGTTCGAAATAGGGCCTCAGCGCCTCTTCGTCGAACGAATATTTGTCGGCCTTGAGTTTATTGGAGTAATACGAATAATCCCATGGATTGATTTTAACGGGCTTTCCCTCGTATTTAGATGCGAATTCCGCAAGCTCTTTCAGCTCTGCGACGAGAGCCGGACGGTATGCGTCGCGGAGGCTGTTGAGAAGATTGTAGACTGCTTCCGGGTTCTGTGCCATTGTGCGGCGGAGCGAATGTTCGGCGTAGTTTTTAGCACCGAGCAGACGCGCGATTTCATAGCGCACCTGAGCTATGCGCTTTATGTTCTCAAGATTGGAGTATTTGCCCTTGGTGTTGCGGCCAGTATATAGGCGATACATTTTCTCGCGGAGGTCAGGCCGAGACGAATATTTCAGGAATGCCGTGTACACCGGCTGGTCGAGCGTAAAAAGGTATTCGCCCTTGCGTCCTTTGGCTTCGGCAGCTTCGGCGGCTTCGGTCACCGAACTCTCGGGCAGCCCGGCGAGGTCATCTTTATTGAGGTATATTTCGTAGGTATTGAGCTCTTTGAGCACATTCTGTCCGAAAGAAGTGGTGAGCTGCGACAGTTCAGCCGAGAGTTTCTTGAATTTCTCGCGCTCTTCGCCCTGCAGATTGGCGCCGTTGAGGGCAAACGAATCATAAGTCTTCTGCAATAGCATCGACTGCTCCTTGTCGAGACCGAGGCTGTCGCGTTTATCGTACACTGCCTTTACCCGTTTCCACAGCGGTTCGTTGAGAATAAGCCACGTGGAGTAGTCACTAAGCTTTGCCGAAGCCTCCATGTCGATTTCCATCATCGCGTCCGAGGCGTCGGCCGACATCAGCGGATAGAAAACATTGAGCACACGGTCAAGCGCGCTGCCGGTGTTTTCAAGAGCTTCGATAGTATTGGCGAATGTCGGCTCGGCCTTCTGCGAGGCAATCGCCTCGACTTCGGCTTTCGCCTGCTCAATGCCTGCGTCAATGGCCGGCATCCACTGCGAATCGTCGATTTTGCTGAACGGAGCCGTTCCGTGAATCGTCTCGAACGGTCTGGAGAATATTGTCTGGGCGTATGTCATAGTCGAACTTGTCAGAATTGCTGTTGCAGTCAATGCTTTAATCAGTATATTTTTCATTTGCGTTTTTTACATGTACAAGACAAAAGTACAAAAACTATGCCGAAAAACAAAAAAGCGGAGCACTGCCGCGCGGGCAGTACTCCGTTTTTAGTTTTTCTTATAATTTCTTACCGTCTGATACGTTTAAGCGAAGCACTTACAAAGCGGCTCAGATGACGGCTATACGCCTCGAGATTTTCCATCGGAACCCTTGCGACGTCCGATTCCATGGCAGCCCGCACAACCGCCGGAGCTACAGTTGTGAGCAGACGGTGGTCATAAGGCTTCGGCAGTATATACTCCGCACCGAACTCAAGATGTTCTCCGGGATACAGCTTGCGCACCGATGCCGGGACAGGACGGCGCGCGAGCTCCGCAATGGCATGGGCGGCCGCCACTTTCATATCCTCATTTATGCGCGAGGCGCGGCAGTCGAGCGCTCCGCGGAAGATATAGGGAAAGCCGAGCACATTGTTGATTTGATTGGGATAATCGCTGCGGCCGGTCGCGTATACAAGGTCTCGTCGTGTGGCAAGCGCTTTGTCGCGCGCTATCTCAGGATTGGGATTGGCAAGAGCGAACACCACAGGACGCTCTGCCATCGACGCAAGCATCTCGGGAGTAAGCACATCGGCTACCGACAGACCGAGGAAGACATCGGCACCACGTACCGCATCGGCAAGAGTCGACACGTCGGTGCGCGAAGTGGCGAATTCGGCTTTCTGAGGTGTGAGAATATGACGGTCGGCACGTATTGCACCCTTGCTGTCGCACATCACCACATTTTCGTGGCGCACACCAAGACGGCAAATCAGACGAGTGCAGGCAATGGCAGCCGCACCGGCTCCGTTGACTGCCACCCGAACGTCTTCCATCCGTTTGTTCTGCACAATAAGAGCGTTGACAAGTGCCGCACCCACAATGACAGCCGTACCGTGCTGGTCGTCGTGCATCACCGGGATGCCGCAACTGTCGACAAGGCCGTTTTCGATTTCAAAACACTCGGGAGCCTTTATGTCCTCAAGATTGATGCCTCCGAAACTCGGTGCCAGCGAACGCACTATCTCCACCATGCGCCGCGGGTCTTTTTCATTGATTTCTATATCTACAGCATCAATCCCCGCAAAAATCTTGAACAGCAATGCCTTGCCTTCCATCACAGGCTTCGCTGCCTCAGGGCCGATATTGCCGAGTCCCAGTACGGCCGTACCGTTTGAAATGACTGCGACAACATTACCACGACCGGTATATTTATAGACATCGTCGCGGTTCTCGGCTATTTCCAGACAGGGAAAGGCAACGCCGGGCGAGTAGGCAAGCGACAAATCGTCGGGCGTCTCAAAGGGTTTGGTCGGCATTATTTCGATTTTGCCGGGACGGGGATAACGATGATACGCCAGAGCCCTGGCTTTTAAAGATTTTTTCATCACACCTTAAAAATTAACCTAAAAAGAAAACACAAAAATCGCGCCAATGTTGAGTTTCTGACACCGACGCACCCTCAATCTGCCAATTTTCGGACTTTTTCCGCTATAATTTTATGACGGTGATTTCAGCTCCTTCGATTGCGAATGTCCTGCAGCGAGCATCATGAGCTTTATTAAGCTTGCACCCGTGAAAATACATCTCCGTGTCGGGGGCAGGCTGTATCTTCACTTCATCGGCAGATAGTTTCACGGCAAATTGCATCGGAGCCAGTTTTACTCCGTCCAGACTGATGATATGAGGTATGCCCCGTTCGGGACACGAACCATAGGTATTGAGACCCTCTTCAACAGGATAGGAAGTAAGTTCGTCCGTATTCAGATTTCTGACAACCAGCATGGTGCCCGCAGGCCGACAGGGCTGTGTGACACCGTTCAGTCTTGCGGCTATGGAGCGGTGCTGCTCGACTCGCTGCTTCTCGAAAGCAATGATGCTCTCGGGCACCGACTTGGGAAATATGATGTCCACATATCCGCACATAGGACAAATACCGCCGGTGGGCATTTCGTGCCCGCAGGCCTTGCATTGTTTTTTTATTATCATAGCGATTATGGCTTGCGTTTTTTACGAATAGGGTCTTTGCCGGGGTCGCGCGTTATCACGATACGGCATTGAAGGCAGGTATTGGTCGAATACCGGCCGCCTCCGCGTCTGAAAATATCAAGACCTCTGCCCAGAATGAAATGCCAGCCGTTGCTGAGAGTTATTCTGCGGTCGTGGAAATTCTCGTCGAACTCATAGGTGAATTCCACATTCCTCTTGCGGAGGTCACTCTGTATCGTCTTAAGCTTCTTAAGCTGAAGTGCCGCGGCATCTTCCTTATCCTTGTCAACGAGATTCTCGGCACGTCGTGTAATAAGTTTCAGGCTTTTAAGCGGCCCCGTACGCGCGACACTATGCGACTTGAATGCCACGCTGACAAAATCGTCGAAATTGGCGAAATGACGGTAACTGTACATATACGCGTCTTCTATTGTCAGCTCGTCGGCATCACAGAGATAATCGCCGAAAAGGTCTTCAAAGGTATATATGTCACCGTCTTTTATGTCGTACACCTGCTCCGCACGGCTGTCTCCGACCGTATTGGCGTCAGAAGGAACACCGTTTTCAGAATGCGTGCCCTCATGCGGGGTGCGTGCGGGTCTGTTTTCTGTATTTTTAGGGTATCCGTAAGGGGCCCATAGCAGTCTGTAGCTTTCATGCCCCACGCCATCGGACGCACGGCAGAAAACATTGCAGAAACCGTCCACCTCAAAAGTGAGCCACAGGCAGAAACACTCCGTTCCCCCGATTACGCATCGGTTGCAGTCCTTTGGCACGAGCTGACGCCACGTGCACACTCCGTAAGCCGACGAATTGAGGCTCACACTGTCATCCGGCACGAAGACCCGCAGAGGCGATGTGATGTATTTCAGGATTGTACCCCCGTCATTTACGCCGAGTTTGCGGCTTGTCAGTTCTTCAGAAAAACGTGAACGCGATTTAAGATTCACCTTACGGGAATCGTCGGGCACTTTATGAGGTGTGAATTTCCGCGACACGGCCTGCAGGAACACAGGGCTTTCGGTGGCGCGGCCGTATACATACACATCTCCGCCGATTGCAGGAATTGCCGACATGGCCGCAGACAGACACGACACATCCGCCCCGGCGACGTAGCCGCAGCCGCGCTTGCCGAGTGGTCGTAGCAGTCCATCTTCAAGATGCAGTATCGCCTTTGTCTGTCGGTCAGCACCATGCAGACATAACACTCGGTGTCGAGGAACACGGCCACGGTGAAATCACCGTGAGCACCGCAATTGTCAATAGCCAGCACTATCGCTCGGTCAATCACTGTCGACGAGCCTTTGCACTGTTCGAGACGGGTGCGGAGATATTTCTGATAATACTGCATCATGGCATTCGCTTATTCGGGATATTCCGTACAAAGATTTTCAGCAAGGAAAGCACGCGCGGCCTCTCGGGCCGCCGGAAGGTCCATGAAGGAGTAATTGCCGCAGTCCCTCGGGGTAGCACCGGGAACCTCTCCTTCAAAAGAGGCCACGAACTCCATTGTCTCGCGTATCAGCGGCAGTATGTCCGCACTCTCGGCAGAGCCTTGTACCAGCAGATAGTTGCCGGTGCAACAGCCCATAGGGCCCCAATATACTATCCTGTCGCGCCACACGGGATGATTGCGCAGAAAGGTAGCTGCCAGATGTTCCATTGCATGGAGTGCCTGTGGCGAGAGAGCCGGCTCCCGGTTGGGACGCGTCATGCGTACATCGAAAGTGGTCACTGTGTCGCCCGAAGGAGTGACATCGCGACGCGACACATATACCCCGGGCTCAAGACATGTATGATTGATTGTAAAACTTGCGATTTTTTCCATTTGTGGACAAATTTACAACTTTTTCGCGTAAAAAGCGGCATCTGTACATCATTTATTGAAAAAGACACTAACAAAGCTCGGATTTATGTGTTTAAGAATTAAATAAACGTATTGACAACGTTTCAACCCAGAGCCACGATGAACGACTTAAACACACATTTTTTCAAAGTCAGCGGCGCAAAGCTGATGCCGTGTGCCGGACACGTGCTCATCGCAGAGCTTTTCCTCTCGGATGACTGCTTCAGTCACGGGGTGGTATCGATTATCGACTATCTTCCCGAAGAAGGCACCACCGGCGTAGTACTCAACAACCGCACCGAATACATGCTGCCTGAACTCCTCGACGGCATCGACCCCTCAGTCAGTATTCCCGTATTCTGCGGAGGCCCACTCGGACAGGACAGGCTTTATTTCATACATACACTCGGCCCTGACGTAATACCAAAGGCCCGACGTTATACCGACGGCCTCTATATAGGCGGAGATTTCGATGCCGCTGTAAAATATATCAACCAAGGATATCCTACCGAAGGTTGCATCAGGTTTTTCATCGGATATTCAAGCTGGGCCGAAGGTCAGCTCGAGCGCGAAATCATGGACGAGCGCTGGGTCAACATGCTTTATCCTCCCTCCCCCGAAGAGATTCTCACCGGTGCCGGCGACCGTTTCTGGCACAGATTTGTCGGTTACCTCGGCGACTCTTACCGGGCATGGAACCTGCTGCCACGGAACGCCGTATGCAACTGAAATCCCCGGTAATATATCTCTGACATTTTTTTATTTCTGAGCGACAATGACATGACTCTTGTCGCTTTTTATCTGTCCGGCATTTTAATATGTGGATAGTTTTTTGTATTTTCGCTGCACGAAATCTAAAACCCGCAGCGAAAAAGCATGAAAAAAGTACTTCTGTTATCAGTAATTGTCGCGGCTTCGTCAATGGCATCATATGCCGTAGAGAATCCTGTCGACTACGCATCCACTCTTGTCGGCACACACTCGAAGTTCGAGCTATCCACCGGCAACACCTATCCTGCTACCGCAGTACCCTGGGGCATGAACTTCTGGACACCCCAGACCGGCACAATGGGCAACGGCTGGACATATGTCTACGAACACGACAAAATCCGCGGATTCAAGCAGACACACCAGCCAAGCCCGTGGATTAACGACTACGGCCAGTTCTCAATAATGCCGGTCACCGGCGAGCCTGTTTTCGACCAGGACGCACGAGCAAGCTGGTTCTCGCACAAGGCCGAAGTGGCAAAACCTTATTACTACAGCGTATATCTGGCCGACCACGATGTCACCACTGAAATCGCACCGACAAGCCGTGCGGCCATGTTCCGTTTCTCGTTTCCCACAACCGAAGACGCATATGTCATAGTCGATGCCTTTGACCGCGGTTCATATGCCAGAATCGAACCCGGACAGAACAAAATCACCGGCTACACCACCCGCAACAGCGGCGGTGTGCCCCAGAACTTCAAGAACTATTTCGTTATTGAATTCGACCACCCCTTCACCGAGGTGGCAGCTGTATCCGACGGTGAAATCAAGAAAGGCTCCACAGAAGCCGAGAGCAACCACAGCGGTGCTGTGGTACGTTTCACCACCCGCAAAGGCGAACCTGTAATCGCACGTGTAGCATCATCGTTCATCAGCCCCGAGCAGGCCGAGCGCAACCTTCAGGAATTAGGCAAAGACTCCTTTGACACCGTGAAAGCCAAAGGCCGCGATACATGGAACCGCGAAATGGGTAAAATCGAAGTCAACGACGATGATATCGACAACCTCCGCACTTTCTATTCGTGCCTCTACCGCTCGATGCTCTTCCCCCGCAGCCTCTACGAAATCGGAGCCGACGGCAAGCCCGTGCACTACAGCCCCTATAACGGCGAAGTGCTTCCGGGCTATATGTTCACCGACACAGGCTTCTGGGACACATTCCGTTGCCTCTTCCCCTTCCTCAACCTCATGTATCCCGACATGAGTGCCAAAATGCAGGAAGGCCTCGTCAACGCATATAAGGAAAGTGGTTTCCTCCCCGAATGGGCAAGCCCCGGCCACCGCAACTGCATGGTGGGCAACAACTCCGCATCAGTCGTTGCCGACGCTTACATCAAAGGTATCCGCGGCTACGACGTGGAGACTCTATGGGAGGCCCTCAAACACGACGCCAACAACCACATGCCCCGCACTTCGTCGGGACGCGTGGCTTATGACCAGTACAACGAGCTCGGTTATGTGCCCAACAACACAGGTGTAGGCCAGAATGTGGCACGAACCCTCGAGTACGCTTACAACGACTGGACAATCTACACCCTCGGCAAAGCACTCGGCAAGCCCGACAGCGAGACTGACATCTACAAGAAACGCGCACTCAACTACCGCAACGTATACAATCCCAAGCACAAACTCATGTCAGGCCGCAGCGACAAGGGTGAGTTCGACCCCAATTTCGACCCCGCCGCATGGAGCCGCGATTTCTGCGAAGGCAACAGCTGGCACTGGAGTTTCTGTGTATTCCACGACCCCCAGGGCCTGATTGACCTCATGGGCGGCAAGAAGGTATTCACCAACATGATGGATTCGGTTTTCATCATCCCCGGTCACGAAGGCCTCAAGAGCCGCGGCGTCATCCACGAAATGCGCGAGATGCAGGTAATGGATATGGGCCAGTATGCACACGGCAACCAGCCCATTCAGCACATGGTATACATGTACAACTACGGCGGCGAGCCATGGAAAGCACAGCAGCATGTGCGCGACATCATGGACAAACTCTACACCGCCGCTCCCGACGGTTACTGCGGCGACGAGGACAACGGACAGACTTCAGCATGGTATGTATTCTCGGCTCTCGGCTTCTATCCCGTATGCCCCGCATCCGACCAGTATGTACTCGGCACTCCCCTCTTCAAGTCGGTCAATCTTCATCTCGACAACGGCAAAACTGTAAGCATCAAGGCCAACAACAACAGCAGCGAGAACTTCTATGTGAAGAACCTCAATGTCAACGGCCGTCCTTACTCCAAGAACTATGTAACTCACGGCGACCTACTCAAAGGCATTAAGATGGATTACACCATGGATTCGAAGCCCAACACAGCTCGCGGAACAGCCGACTCCGACGCTCCCTACTCTTTCTCGAAATAAAACTCTGAAACTGAAATATTCATGACAATACCGTCGTGCCGCGTGCGCGACGGTATTTTTTTGCCGTGACATTTTGGCAGACAGCACGAAAAGTTGAACGTTCGGGCATCTTTTATTGTTACATATTTGAGAGAATTGCCGAATTAACACATTTTGGCAACATTTTTGTATACGATTATGAATGTAAATAGAGTAAAATCATGAGTAAAAATCGCCACAATAATAACAACAGAGCAGAAAAGCCCCTCAATACTGAAACAAAAGCCGCTGAAGATGCAGCTCCCGAAATAAAAGATGTCCTCGATGACGAGACAGCCGAAGAAACTGTCGAGACCGAAACCGAAGTTCAGAACGCCGAACTTCAGAATCAGCTTGAGGCAGCGCTCGCCGATGTCGAAAAGGAGAAGAAAGAGTATCTCTTCCTTATGGCCGAGTTCGACAACTACCGCAAACGTGTCAACCGCGAGAAAGCCGACATAATCAAAAATGCCGCAGAACGGGTACTCCTCGACATGCTTCCTATTGTCGACGATTTCGAGCGCGCACTCGCCGCAACAGCCGACAGCACCGAATCGCTGCGCGAAGGCATGACACTGATTTACAATAAACTCATTAAATATCTCGAGCACAACGGCGTGAAAGCCATGGATACCGACGGCAAGCCCTTCGACCCCGACTTCCACGAGGCTATTGCCAGAATACCCGCTCCCACCGATGACCTCAAGGGCAAAGTGGTCGACACCACAACCAAAGGTTACATGCTCAACGATAAAGTGCTGCGTCACGCTAAAGTGGCCGTAGGCGAATAATACACCCGATATGGATAAAAAGCGAGACTACTACGAAGTGCTCGGCGTGACTAAGTCGGCCACTCCCGATGAAATAAAGAAGGCCTACCGAAAACTGGCCCTCAAATACCATCCCGACCGCAATCCCGGCGACAAAGACGCCGAGGAAAAGTTCAAAGAAGCGGCCGAGGCATACGATGTGCTCAGCGACGAGAAAAAGAAATCGCTCTACGACCAGTACGGCCACGCAATGGGGCCGGCAGGCATGGGCGGTGGATACGGTGGTTTCGGCGGCGGATATGCCGGTGGCTTCGACATCAACGATATCCTCAACAGCGTATTCGGTGCCGGATTTGACTTCGGAGGATTCGGCGGTGCAAAAGGCGGCCGCCGTCAGCCGCGTCAGCGCCGAGGAGGCGATGTACGCATACGTGTGAAGCTGTCGCTTGAAGACATTGCAAAAGGCGTCACCAAGACTCTCCGTGTGCCCACATTCGTAGAGTGCGAGCACTGCAAGGGCACCGGCGCCAAAGACGGCGTGGCTTTCGCCACCTGCAACCGTTGCCACGGCAGCGGACACGTCACCATGCAGGAGCAGACAATCTTCGGCGTACAGCAGACGATGGCAGAGTGCCCCACCTGTAGCGGTACCGGCAAGGTAATCACCGAGCAGTGCGGCTACTGCAGCGGCACAGGCGTTGTACGCAAAGACCAGGAAGTCACGTTCTCAATCCCTGCGGGCGCAGCCGAAGGCCAGACATTCGCACTCCGCGGCAAAGGCAACTATCCCAAGGGCGGAGGCGTTCCAGGCGACCTTCTTGTTGTAGTCGAGGAAATAAAGCATCCCGAACTTATCCGCGACGGTGCCGACGTGATATACAATCTCATGCTCGACATACCCACCGCAACACTCGGCGGCGCAGTCGAGATTCCCACTATTTCAGGCCGCGCGCGCATCACTATCCCGGCCGGAACTCAGCCCGGCAAAGTGCTCCGTCTCCGCGGCAAAGGTCTGCCCGACAATGAGAACGGCGGAACCGGCGACGAACTTATAAACATCATGGTATTCATTCCCGAGAATCTTACCGCCGAACAGCGCGCCACATTCGAGGCAATGAAGACCCAGCCCAATATCAAACCCTCTGCCGATGACAGCAAGCGCATATTCTCGCGCCTCAAGCACATCTTCGACTGATTTTTACACAATATACACAGCGGACGGTTCCTGCGACAGGCACCGTCCGCTGTTTTTACGTATCATACCGAAAAAACTATTCCAGGACGCCGGCATCTTTCATCGCTTTCTCGGCAGCACCGGCATAAGAATTGGCTGCCGACGGAAAGCCGGCATTGCGAAGCTGCGACTCTCGTGCCCTTATCTCAAGCACAGCACGCTCCCGCTCCATGGAATTAGGAGGTGTGGATGCCACGGCATGTCCGGCTTCAGTACCGGCAGCCTCTGCGGCTGCAATTTCTTCTGAAGTCGAATCAGCCTCATGCCCCTCTGCCGGAAGCAGAAACAAAGCGGCACCGATTAGCATGATTGCAGCAATTATGCCTATTACGGCATTGCGGCGTCTCAGAGCAGCACGACGGCGAGCTTCGCGCACGCTTCGGCGTCGTCGAGGGCGTTGTGATGATTTTTTAACGGTATTCCGAAGTACTGACATAATGAATCAAGCGATTTAGACGCACACATGCCGCGGGGTATTGTCCGGCGCGCGGCCTGAAGTGTGCATAGAAAAGGTTTTTCAGGCGGCTCGAGCCCGTAGACCCTGCAGGCCTGTCTGATACAGTTGGCGTCGAACGCGGCATTGTGCGCCACAAGAGGCAAATCTTCGAGCCACTCGCTCCACGAAGCCCACACGGTGCCGAACGTCGGAGCGTTCCATGTGTCTGCGTCCGAGAGGCCGTGTACTTTCGAGCAGAAGTAAGCATAGTAATCGGGCTCCGGACGCACAAGCGCATACCGGCGGTCGACAATCACGCCGTCGCGCACCTTGACGGCACCTATCGAGCAGATACTCGCGGGCGAAGCGTTGGCTGTCTCTACATCGATGGCTATGAAATTGTCCATCAGGAATTCGAGGTCGGCATTGACATGAGTATGTCGCGCACACGCTCCATAAGCCACCGGGGTGTCGAAGTGGCTCCGCATATTCCTATGGTCTCGGCTCCTTCAATCCACTCGCGACGGAGTTCCGACTCGTTGGAAATGAGATATGTATGCGGATTCACCTCCTTGCAGTGTCCGAAAAGCACGCGCCCGTTGCTGCTTTTGGTTCCGGCCACGAAAATCACCACATCCTTGCCTGCTGCGAACGCGCGCAGATGCTCTCCGCGGCTCGCAACCTGACGGCAGATTGTGTCGGCGTACGTGAACGGCACACCGGGAGCCATGCGCCGTTTGATTTCCTCAATCATGGCATTGAAGCCCTCGAGCGACTTCGTCGTCTGGGAATAAAGAGCCACGGGACGGCTGAAATCTATCTGCGACAGACCGTCGAGATTTTCCACTACAATGGCGGTGCCGTTGGTCTGGCCTACAAGGCCGTTGACTTCGGCATGGCCGAGTTTGCCGTATATCACTATCTGGGTGTCGGCCGCAGCAGGATTGTCATACTGGGCCTTTATGCGCTGCTGAAGACGGAGCACCACAGGGCATGTGGCATCGATTATGTCGATGTTGTTGCGGCGTGCCGTCTCATAGGTCTGAGGCGGCTCTCCATGGGCGCGCAGAAGCACACGCACTCCGTTGAGATGCTCGAGGTCTTCGTGAGTGATAGTCTCAAGACCCTTATCGCGAAGACGCTCCACTTCGTCGGAGTTATGAACTATGTCGCCGAGACAGTACAGGGTGCCTCCGCGCACAAGTTCTTCCTCGGCCTTGCGTATGGCCGTCACCACACCGAAGCAGAAACCCGACTGGCTGTCAATCTCTATCGAAGGCATCAGCGTGTTGTGGCTTTATTGAATTTATCGAGCAGCCATGCGTCCTGCTCGTCAAGGGTCATGTCAGAGTTGTCGAGTGCAATGGCATCGTCGGCCCGGCGGAGTGGGCTTTCGGCGCGTGTGGTGTCGATATGGTCGCGGTGTACAACATTGGCAAGCACATCCTCGTAGCTAACCTGTGAACCGCCTTCGACAAGTTCCTTGAAGCGGCGGCGCGCACGTGTCTCGGCCGATGCGTCGACAAATATCTTGAGTTCGGCATCGGGGAAAACAACAGTGCCTATGTCGCGGCCGTCCATTACAATTCCGCGCGATTCCCCCATCTGTTTCTGCATGGCCACAAGCGCATGGCGCACTTCGGGTATGGCTGCCACAGGCGAAACGGCGTTCGACACTCTCAGACGGCGGATTTCAGTCTCCACATCCGTGCCGTTAAGCATGGTGTGCTGCGAGTCGCCGGGCTGTACGGCAAAGTCGATGTGAATTTCGGGTAGGGCGGCGATAATCGCTGCTGTATCCGGCCGCCCTTCCGGGTCAATCATGCCGTTGTCGAGCGCATAAAGCGTCACCGCACGGTACATCGCACCCGAATCTATATATCTGTAGCCGACAGCGGCGGCGAGGCGACGGGCCATGGTGCTCTTGCCCGACGATGAAAAGCCGTCAACGGCGATTATGATTTTTTTATCCGTATTCATGTCATTGAAGAATTTCGTTGAGATTATACGATATGTTGAACATAAGCGTAGTGGCACCGTTGTGGGGCTGCGCGAATGCCAGTCCGAGACCGAAGTTGCTCACTTTCAGCCCGGCGCCAAGCGAGAAGCCCGAGATGAAACTGCGAGTGTAGGTGCTCATGTCGGTGCGCGTCTTATAATTGTAGCCCAGCGATATGTAGTAATTGGGGCTTGAA
Organism: uncultured Muribaculaceae bacterium; assembly: GCA_910587355.1. GTDB lineage: Bacteria > Bacteroidota > Bacteroidia > Bacteroidales > Muribaculaceae > CAG-873. Next base: position 6,005 of record CAJUKF010000018.1, on the reverse strand, counting down.
ATAAGGTCTATGCCGAATACGAGATGACGGAAGAGATTCGACATGAATTTGTCCTTGGTCTCCCACTGGCTCGAATCAGACCCGTCACCGGCATCGACATAAGGCAGATGCCATTTGGTAAGATTCCATGCCGTCACCGACAGACGCAGAGGCAATGAGCCCAATGCCTGCGACCATCCCAGACGCACATCGAAAGGCAGACGGTCGTATGTATCGTTGAACCGCTTAACCTGGCCGCCGAGATTGGCAACTACAAGCGACAGCGACATATCGCGGTCCGGGTCATAATAATTGATGCCGAGGTCAGTGGCTATGGCGAATGCCGTATAGTCGGCGTAGCCGCTGTAAAGAAGCTTCATGTCGATGCCGCCACGCAGACGGTCGGTGATGTCATGCGAATAAGAGCCGCCGAACGACACGTCTTTCGGCGAAAACGAACCCACTATCGAGCCGTCGGGCAGCGTCTCTTTCATCGACCCGTAGCCGAAATACTGTATGAGGGCTGCCCAGGCTCCGTGCTCTCCGGCTGAGTGGCCGTAGCGCAGACCGGCGAAATTTGAGCCGCCGATATACCGCATATAGTTGAGCGCCACCATATTGCTCATCTCGGGGCCTAAGAGTGCCGGATTCTGGTCGATGACAGTGATATCGTCGTCGACAAGCGAGATATTCACTCCTCCGAGCCCATATATTTTAGCCGAAGAAGTGACATTCAGGAAATTATAAGCTGTCGAGCCGTCCTGAGCGCGCATACCTGCGGCACACAGAAGCAACACGGCTATTATGTATAATCGGAATTTCATTTACACACGCAAAGTTACTTACTAATTAGGATAACGCCAAATTTGCGTTTCTATTTTACCGGCAGGTAACTTTGCGTGTGATTCGTGATGTATCCGTGGTGCGGAGTTATTTCTCTTTAGCCAGGTTGCGGAGAGCATCGGCCTGACGGTTGCAGTCGGCCTGTAGTTCCGGGCCGAGAATACCGGCTTCCGTCGGGTCTGTCATATATAAGTCGGCATATCGGTCGGAGTTGCATACGTACTCGGCCACTGTCCTGACAGGCTCGGAGTTTAAATATCGCGGCGAGGCCGTTTCGGGCGTAGAGCCGTTTGTGCCGCTGTTGTCCGGACCCGGAATTACCGAATCTACAGTAAGAGCCGGCTCACCCTGCTCATATTTCTCAGGATTGAAACGGTAGAGCTGCCAGTAACCTGATTCAACAGCACGGCGCTGCTCCACTATCGAATGTCCGAGACCCGGACGGATGCCGTGTACTATGCACGGGCAGTAAGCTATCACAATCGCTGGACCGGGATATCGCTCAGCCTCGACAAGCGCGTCAATAGCCTGCTGGTAATTGGCTCCGAGGGCAATCGAAGCCACATAAACGTTACCGTAAGTCATCATCATACGGCCCAGTTCTTTCTTGGCCACACGTTTGCCGTCGGGCGAGTATTTTGCCACGGCACTGCGTGGCGTAGCCTTTGAGGTCTGGCCGCCGGTATTGGAGTAGCATTCCGTATCCATTACCAGAATCTTGACCGGCTCTCCTGAGGCAAGAACATGGTCGAGACCTGCGAAGCCTATATCATAGGCCCAGCCGTCGCCGCCGACGCACCATACCGTCTTTTTGCCGAACATATCGGCCGCTTTCAGCAGTTCTGCGTAAGCCGGCGACACATTTTTCACCGGTTCGAGCATTGCCGCGAGCTGACGGCCCGTGGCTTCCGACAACCGGGCATCATCACGTGCCGAGTACCATGCCTCAAGCGGTTCTTTAATATATGCAAGAGTGTCGGGACTGTCAATCAGCTTGCGGACCATTCCGGCCACACGCCGCCGCTGCTGTTCCACGGCTACAAGCATACCGTAGCCGTACTCAGCATCGTCCTCGAAGAGTGAGTTGCCCCATGCCGGGCCGCGGCCGTCGGACCGTGTGCAGTAGGCGTTCGAGGGGAAGTTGGCTCCCCATATTGACGAACAGCCTGTGGCGTTGGCTATCATGAGCCGTTCGCCGAAAAGCTGGGTGAGCAGTTTCACATATGGTGTCTCGCCGCAGCCGGCACATGCGCCCGAGAATTCGAGGCACGGTTGCTGGAACTGCGACCCGTTCACGCTCTCACGCGGCAGCAGATTGTCTTTGACGCTCACGTTTGCCTTTGTCCATTCGAGCATAGGCATTTCTTTGTCGAGCACTTCTTCGAGCGGTGTCATCGTAAGTGCATGGCCCGGACATATAATCGAACATGACGAACATCCGAGACAGTCTTCGGGATAATTCTGAATATGGAATTTATAGCCTTTAAGAGCCGGAGCGCCGACGGCATCCTTCATCGCGAAGCCTTCGGGCGCTTTTGCTGCTTCGTCGGGGCTGAGCACAAACGGTCTTATTGCAGCATGTGGACATACAAGCGAGCACTCGGTGCACTCAACGCACTTGTTCACGTCCCACACCGGCACGCGAGTGGCAATCCGGCGGTGTTCGTATGCCGTTGTGCCCATAGGCATTATTCCTGCCGGATTCAAAGCCGACACAGGCACATCGTCGCCACGGCCTTTGATACACGGCGTGTGGACGCTTTTGATAAACACACGCAGCGCGTCCGTCCTGAATTTTTCTTTGCGTACAGGCACGATTTCGGGTGCTGTAAGCCATCCTTCGACTGACGAATAGTCAATCTGCCGCAATGCCGGCACTGCCATGTCGATGGCCTTGAGGTTACGCTCCACCACATCGCGGCCTTCGTGCATATACGCTGCTTTTATCTGCTCTTTCAGCGCTGCAACGCTCACATCGAAAGGAATTATATTGCTCAGCGACAAAAATATGGTCTCCATTGGCACATTCACCCTCGGGCCCATGCCGCACCGGGCTGCAATACTGTCGGCATCGACAGTGTAGAATTTCAGTTTATTTTCCGATATGGCTTTGCGCATGGAAAGCGGCAGACGCGAGGGGAGCTGTTCGGGTTTCCACGGACAGTTGAGCACGAAAATGCCGCCGCTGCGCACTTTCGACACCATGTCGAAGCGGTTGACATACGATGCCTTATGGCAGCCGACATAGTCGGCGTCATCGATTCCGTATGCCGATGTCACGGGCTTATGGCCGATTCTCAGCTGCGATATGGTGTAGCCGCCCGATTTCTTTGCGGAGTAGCTGAAATATGCCTGCGCATAGATGCCCGGCGTGTTTCCCATTATGCTCGCCACCTGTTTTGTGCCGCCTACAGTTCCGTCGTTGCCGATACCGTAGAATATGCTCTGATAAGTCTGTGAGGCCACGTTGGTCTCTACTGTCTCGTTTACGGTCAGCGACAGATGCGTCACATCGTCGTTGATGCCTACTGTAAAATGCTGCCGGGGTGTCTCTCTTGCCATTTCGTCGAGAACGGCCTTTACCATCGACGGATTAAATTCTTTGCTCGAAAGACCGTAGCGGCCGCCTATGACACGTGCCGATGCCTTCGGTGTACCGGCGAGAGCCGAAATTACATCGAGGCACAATGGCTCAAACTGGGCTCCGGGCTCTTTTGTACGGTCAAGCACCGCGATTGTCTTCACTGTATCGGGAAGCGCCTTGCGGAACGCTTCGACCGGGAAGGGACGGTATAGCCTTACTTTCACAACGCCTGTCTTATAGCCTTTCTCGCGGTTGAGATATTCCACGGTCTCGCTCACCACATCGGCAGCCGACCCCATTGCCACCATCACCCGGTCGGCATCAGGTGCACCGGTGTAATCCACAAGATGATATGTTCGTCCGGTCAGAGCCGACACTTTATCCATAGCCTGCTGCACTACGCCCGGAAAAGCGTCATAATAAGGATTGGCTGCCTCGCGGTTCTGAAAGAAAACATCAGGGTTCTGAGCCGAGCCGCGCAGTTGCGGATGTTCGGGATTCATGGCCGAACGACGGAACGCCTCCACTTTGTTCCAGTTTACAAGCGGACGTATTTCTTCATAATCAATCACATCGATTGTATCCATTTCCGACGATGTGCGCCACCCGTCAAAGAAATGAAGAACCGGCACCGACCCCTCTATTGCCGCTAAATGTGCCACTACGGCCAAATCCATCGTTTCCTGCACCGATGCCGATGCAAGCATGGCAAACCCGGTCGTACGGCACGACATCACATCCTGGTGGTCGCCGAAAATCGACAGGGCGTGAGAGGCCACAGTGCGGCAACCTACGTGAAACACTACAGGAAGCAGCTCGCCTGCTATCTTGAACATATTTGGAATCATGAGCATAAGGCCCTGTGATGCCGTGAACGTAGTGGCAAGCGCTCCGGCAGCCGCAGCCCCGTGTACGGCACCGGCCGCACCGAGTTCGCTTTCCATTTCTCGCACATCAAGCGCCTGCCCCATAAGATTCCGGCGTCCTGCGAGGCCCCATTTCTGTGCCGTCTCGCCCATCGAGGCTATGGGAGTTATCGGATAAATCGTGGCGACATCACTCATTGCAAACGCCACATGAGCCGCAGCCGTACAGCCATCAAGTATTTCTTTTTTCATCTGTATATGATTGTCCCTGTGGGAGTATTCATTATTATTGATACCTATATAACCGCCCGAAGGGCAAAAACGTTTGTTTCCGCACACGTCTCACCACGACAATGCAATAAATCGTACCGTGAAACCGTTTTTTATAAAAACCTCAGAACTATGAAAATAAACGCATCTCTCATACTCGCAGCCGTGCTTATGGCACTCACTGCTTCTGCCCAGAACATGCGCTACGGCTTCACAGCCGGCTTCCAGAGCTGTATGGCTCATGACGTGGGTTCGCGTGCCGGATATAAAATCGGCCCATCGGCTCAATATTCTTTCTCCGACAACGACCGCACTGCTTTTCTTGATTTCAGCCTCCTCCTTACTGCAAAAGGCTGGAGTGATGACATCATGACCGCCGCCGACGGCAACAGCGCCGAATGGAAACTCCGTGCCAACTATCTCGAACTCCCCGTACACATAGGCTATGCCCTTCCCCTCAACAATGATGTACGCGTCATAGGCACCGTCGGGCCCTATTTTGCCGTAGGGCTCTGGGGAAACTCTTCCATTGGAGACGACTCAACCGACGATGTGAAAGTTTTCAGCGACAATTTCTACCAGCGCTTCGATTGCGGCTGGGGTTTAACTATTGGTGCGGAGCTGCATTCTCATCTCCGCATCTCAGCCGGATTTGAGATGAGTGTGCTAAACCCGATGAAAAACAAAATGGATTTCAATCCCTCCGACCGCAACGTCTCTCTTGCAGTGGCCTATCTATTCTGAATTTATTGAACCCATATAAGAAATTACGGCATTTATTTCACATAAATGTGAAATAAATGCCGTATCTTTGCGTTATAATCAAAAGGACTATAGATATGAGCGAAGTAGAACTGGTTTTAGTCAACGATACCGACAAGTGTACCATTTACACAATTCAGTTCTCGGAAGAATCCGAGACTGAATATGAGCGTTTTTATACCAAATTCATTGAAGATGCTCAATTGAATAAGGACTTATTGCGCATAGTGCAAATTTTAGATAAGATTGCAGAAGAAGGAGCTTTGGAACGTTTCTTCCGTCCCGAGGGCAAGATGCGTGATTCCGTGGTGGCTCTTCCTGTGCTTCGCTCAAAACTTCGTCTATACTGTCTGCGTCTCTCCGACCGGATTCTTGTTCTCGGCAACGGAGGTGTCAAAAACTCGCGGACATATGAGGAAGATGATTCGTTGCGTGGATATGTCATGACCTTACAGAAATTTGAAGAACTGCTGAAAGAGGGGCAGCGTGACGGAACCGTAACAGTAACATCCAAGACAATTGAGACCGACAAAACATTTAAGCTATGAAGGATATTAGAAACAGATACCGGGAAATGGTCAGTCAGGTGCCTCCTGAAATAAAAGAAGAGGTTGACCTCTCTTTCGCTATATCCAATAAAATCGACGCCCTTATGCAGGAGCGCGGACTTTCTAAGAAGCAGTTTGCCGACCAGATAGGTA
>CAJUKF010000017.1 GCA_910587355.1 uncultured Muribaculaceae bacterium | reverse complement strand
CTTCTGCCTTTCAAGAAGTTGGGCTCGCGGATTTGTCGTTTAGCGGACAGTAATAGTAAAAAATAAAGCCGCGGACACTATTTGCGTCCACGGCTTATTTTTTGCTGTTTAAATTGATTATTTGCGGAACGGAGCTACGGGCAAGCCTGTGGTGCCGTATAGATTTCCGCAGGGATAATCGGCCCAGTTGTAACGTACGTATACGGGTTTTCTGACCGAAGGAGCCGATATGGCAATGGTGCGCTCGTCGATGCGACGGGGTGTCGCGGTGGTGTAGCGGCCGTCTTTGCCGGCGATTATGAAACCGGTCATTGCCGAAGAAGTGGAAGTTACGGGTGCATCGAAGGTGATTATAATCTCGTTGTCACGCACTGCAACATCGCTGACTTCGGGAGCACGGTAAACCACGTGTTTGCCGTAATCGCGTCCGAGGGCGAGCAGTGACAGACGGCGTGCGACCTCCTGCTTGTTTTTGGGGTGTATGTCGGTGGGATTGCCGAGGTCGATAGCTGTAGCCATGCAGGTGTTGGGCAGCTCACATGCGGCGGCCTGCGCCTCACGGAGTTCGGCCCATTTGGAGTCGGGCTGCACTGGAACAGGGGCCTGGAAGCCTGCGAGCTGCACGAAATAGAAGGGCATGTCGTTGTTCCACAGCTGACGCCAGTTGCGAATCATGGCTTTGAAGAGAGGGTTGTACTGCTCGGCACGGCCTACATTCTCGCATCCCTGATACCATATGACACCATTTACCGGCATATAATGCAGGGGCTCGAGCATGGCATTGTAGAGTACGGTGGGATATTTGGGACCGCGAGGGTCGGCAGGGCGCGGAGCTACCTTGTCGAGGGTAATATCGGATTTATACGACCATGTGCCTGCGAGAGGGAATACTTTGTCTCCGATTCGCGCCTCGGAAATGCCTCCGGCGATGCCGCCGTCGCCGCCGGTATCGAGCACACGGACTGTAATCACGTTTTCACCGGCTTTGACGAGTTTGCCGGGAACTTTGTAGTCGCGGTTTACGGCAACTCCGACAGTGCGGCCCACTTCTTCGCCGTTGAAGTAAGTGACATCATCATCGTCAATCGAAGAAAAGATGAGGGAGAGCGGCTTGCCGGCAAGTTCGGCCGGGACATCTATAGTTTTTTGCAGCCATACGACACCGTCGAAGCCGGGGAGGGGACCGGCTTCCCATTTCGAGGGCATCTGTACAGTGCCCCAGCCATCGCCGTCGTGCATCACGCTCTTGTCAAAAGAAGCGACAACGCCGTCGAACTGTCGGTTCCATTGCTGCTGACGGCCGGCGAATCCTTTCTGAATCTTTTCGGCATCAAAACCGGCCTTTTCCATTTCGGCAATTTCCGTGCCGAATCCGGGCACATTCTTAAGCGAGTCGGCGCAAGTCCATGCCTCAGCCGGAGTGCCGCCCCACGTAGTGTCGATGACACCTACTGGCACTTTGAGCTCGCGTGCGAGTTCGCGTGCGTAGAAATACGCTACAGCCGAAAAATCGGCAACGGAAGCCGGGCTGCAAATCTGCCAGCCTCCGCCATTGACCTCGACATCGGGCATCGGTTTGTAGGATGTGTTCTTGTGCACCTGCAGAAGGCGAATGTCGGGATACTGGGCTGTGGCTGTCTCTGTTTCATAACCCATTACTTTGCCCCAGCCGATAACGGGCATCTCCATGTTCGACTGACCGGAGCAGAGCCATACTTCGCCGGAAAGAATATTTTCGAGAGTTACGTCACCGTCGGGGTCGGAGAATGTCACCGAATAGGGGCCGCCCGCCGCCGGAGTAGCGAGCCGGAGTGTGAAAACGCCGTCGGCAGATGCCTTGGCGGTGTACACTTTCGTGCTCCAGCCGGGAGCGGCTTTCACGGTGGAGCCGGGTACGGCATGGCCGCGGACGGTAAGCTCGGAGTTCTGCTGAACCACCATATTGTCGGTCACATAGCTCGGCAGCTCTATGGCGGAAAAAGCCGGAACAGATGCCAGAAGGCCGGCGGTAGCAAGGAAAGTTTTGTAATAGAATTTCTTAGAAGTCATTGCAAAGGTTTTATGCAGGATTTTAGTTTATGGCGAATGAAGAAATATGTGTTGTATATACAAAGATAAGCATTTATTTCTCAGCCGAGTCCAATTTCTCGAAAAAAGCTTTTTTACGAAGGTCGGTGAACGGCACGGAGCTGCGCCGGCAAGTCCGCTCAATCCGCAGTCTGCTGTCTTTGCCGACATCGGCACCTATAACTACGTGTTTTGGCCGGAGAGATGCGATTACGCCGGGAGCGCGTTTTGCCGAATGTCTTGTCACCACCAGAACGCCGGTTTCGCTGTGATGATTTCCGTCGGCGAGAAATGCTACTTGGGTGCTGTCTCTGTCTGTTATTTTTTCGCCTTGATAAATAACGGCAGAGTCGCAGCCGTATGCGGCCAGAAACGGCGCCGTGTTCGACAGCGGATGAGTGCGCCGGCCCGAAGTAAATACTTTGACGGCTCCCGGACGAGCCACAACGATGTCGGTGCCGCGTGAGTCTCCGTCAATATAGAGGGAAGGCTCCGGAGCTTGCATACGGCAGCCGGCGAATACTCCCATAAGACACAGTCCGGTGGCAATCACGGCCTTGCGGTGCCGGTTTATATGCAGGGCATATACAAGCAGTGCGAGAATAAGTGTGATTATGGCAAGTTCGGCTATTGAAGGCATCATAATAAGGCTGTAGCGCTCCGAAATGCCGCTTGAACCGTCGACTACATTTTTTAGAACATCGAAAAGCCTGTCACCCAAATGAATGACAGCGGCAGAGGGCAATCCGGCGTACCATAAAACCACTCCGGCACCGGAAACTGTGATGAACAACGGAAAAATGAGTGTGCCGACGGCATTTACGGGCACGGAAAGCAAGGGGAGTCGCTGAAACCAAAGCAGCATCAGCGGAGCGGTGGCAAGCAAAGCGGCTACGGGTACTGTGAAAACGGATGCCGTCTTGAACCACAACCGGTTTCGCTCGGCGAACGGATTGAGCTTGCGCGCAAGCAGCAGTATTCCTGCCACGGCAGCGAACGACAGCTGAAAACCGGCAGAAAAAAGCTGCCACGGATTTATGGCAAGTACGGCGCAGAACGCCAGCAGGAGGGTGTTCTGCGGACAGGCTCGCCGCTGTGTGATTTTCGCGACGGCAAAAAGCGTCAGCATTACAGCGGCACGGATAACAGATGCCGACATGCCTGCAATAAGAGCATAAATCCATATCAGAACGACAGCAAGGGCATAGCGCAGTGTCATTCTTCTGCCTGTAAGACGCATCGGCGAAAGGATTAGCATTACCAGCGCTGCCACAACTCCGACATGGAAACCGCTCACACACAGCAAATGCGACAGACCGGTAACGCGGAAATTGTCTCTTGTGTCTGGGTTTACATCATCGGTTGCAAACACCGCGGTCGACAGCACTCCGGCAGCTTCGGAACTGAGCGGCGATGAGTGTATTATGTCGGCGAGGTCGCGTCTGTGCTGCATGAATCTGTAATTCAGACTGTTGTTGTGACCGATGACTTCGATGTCATCGGGATACACCACAACTGTGCCCGAGATTCGCGCGGCCATGGAATTAAGATATTCGGAAGTATGGAACGGAACGCCGACATGTTTTTGCAACGTAGTCAGTGAGCCGTGAAACGACACAATGTCGCCTTCGGATATTTCGGGGATTATATCGGTGACTATAAGGGCAATCCTGCCATAGCGTGTTGTGTTCACATAAGCTCTGCGGCTATGGGGCGATACGGTGATTTCCTCAATGGTGCCATGTATTTCCCCGGCAATTTCTGTGACAGGCGTTGGCTTCAGTGCGGCTGTCCAGACTGCGAAAGCAGTGAATACAACTGCATAAAGCGGAAATGCCAAGGGTTCTTTACGAAAGAGAAAAAGTATTGCAGATGAGATAATGATTGCCGCGGCTGACGCAGCCATAGAATCCAGAGCAATGAAAAGCGTCCCGGCAAGGGCCGCTCCGGCAAGGAGTAATGCCGGGGTGCGATTGACAATCAGCCTGGAGAGGGGAGGCGTCATGGTACTGCTGGGCTATTTGCGGCGCCAGATTTCGAGTGAGGCAAGGGCCTGCCGGTGCAGCATTTCAAGGCCGTTTTTAACTTCGGCACCGCGAGCAGCACAGCGTTTCATGAATTCTGTCTCGGCGGGGTTGTACACGAGGTCGTGGCTGAAGTTGTTTCCGTCCAGGAGTTCGTAGGGGAAAGGCGGACAAGTGTCGACCGCAGGGAAAGTGCCCATAGGAGTGGCGTTCACAATCAGCGGATGGCTTTTGACAAGTTCCGGGGTAATGCCGGCGTAAGTGACGAGGCCGTCGCCGCTTTTTGACCGCGATACACGCAGTACGCTTACACCGAGCTGTGCGAGGGCTTCGGCCACGGCTTTCGATGCACCTCCTGTGCCGAGTACGAGCGCACCCTTATGCGTTGCTTTCTCAACCATGGAACGCACACTCTCACGGAAACCCTCGACATCGGTGTTGAAGCCTCGCAGGGCAGTGACGCGGCCTGTGGCGTCGCGCTCTATTTTCACTGTGTTCACCGCTCCGACGTGGGCTGCGTTGTCGCTCACACTGTCGAGGAACGCCATGATTTCTTCTTTATAAGGAGCCGTGACATTGAAGCCTCTCAAGTGAGGATTGAGAAGAACAAGGCCATACAAAGCCTCGGGAGTAAGAGCCTGCAACTCGAAATTATCGTAACTTTCAGTGCTGCCGTTTTCAGCGAAGAGCGCGGTGAAGAACGCCTTTGACTTCGAGTGAGCCAGAGGACGGCCGATGAGGCCGTATGTGGTTTGAGAGAGTCGCTGCTGTGGCATAGGTGTTATTTTGAGAGTCCTTGTGAATAAGTGCGCCATCGTTCGATAAGCATCGACATGTCTTCCGGCAACGGAGCTGTGAAAAACATTTCCTCGCCGGTGTGGGGATGTCGGAAGCCTAATGTACGTGCATGGAGGGCCTGACGGGGACAGAGCTCGAAGCAGTTGTTGATGAACGCCTGATATGTCGACGAGCGTACGCCGCGGAGTATTTTGTCGCCGCCGTATCGGGCATCGTTGAAGAGCGGGTGGCCGATAGACTTCATGTGTACGCGTATCTGGTGGGTGCGTCCTGTTTCGAGTACACACTTTACCACAGACACATACGCAAGGGATTCAATTGTATCATAATGAGTGACAGCGCGCTTGCCTTCCGGGCCGTCGAGAGGGAATGTTGTCATCTGAAGGCGGTCTTTCGGATTCCTGCCGAGATTGGTTGCCACAGTTCCCGACGCCGGGTCGGGTTGTCCCCATACCACGGCTACATATTCGCGTTTGGTGGTTTTGTTGAAAAACTGCCGTCCGAGGTCTGTCTTGGCATCTGGGGTCTTGGCCACCACGAGCAAGCCGGAAGTATCTTTGTCAATGCGGTGCACAAGGCCAAGCCGAGGGTCGTTGACATCGTAGTCGGGAGTATCGCGGAAATGCCATGCAAGGGCATTTACAAGCGTGCCGTCGTAATTCCCGTGGCCCGGATGTACCACAAGACCTGCCGGTTTGTTCACTACAAGCACATAGCGGTCTTCATAAACTATGTCGAGAGGAATATCCTGTGCGACTACCTCGAACTCGTAACGCGGACGGTCCATTACGACCTGAACCACATCGAGCGGTTTTACGCGGTAGTTGCTCTTTACGGCTTTGCCGTTGACAAGGATGCAGCCGGCTTCGGCAGCCTGCTGCACGCGGTTGCGCGACGATTTCTGAAGGCGCGCGACAAGAAATTTGTCGACGCGCAGCAGTTCCTGACCCTTGTCGGCGACAAAACGGAAATGTTCGAAGTACTCGACTCCGCCTATTTCCACTACTTTGCCCTCGGCAGAGCCTTCGTCTTCAAGAAGTTCTTCGTCGGCCATTATTCCTCGCTTTCGTCGGTTATCATGTATGACGTCGGCCCATCATCGTAAATCTCTTCTCCGAGCGAATCAACAGGCACTTCAGCCTCACATCCTATCTGGAGTGTGACTGTGGAGGTGACTGGAATGACCGAGCCGACCGATAGTGGAGTGTCGCCGTAGCGGGCACCCACTACGAGGTCGACATACTCCGAAGGCACTGTCTCTATGCGGATGTCGGAAATGCCTATGCCACGCAGATAGGACATGGCCTGACGCGATGAAACATTGCCGGTGAGAGGCATCGAGATTGTGACCTGTTTGGGCGAAAACGCCGTGATAGTCACGTACACCTGACGGCCTTTTTTGACTACTGCGCCGGCCTTGGGCCATGATTCCACAACAGTGCCGGGAGCGAGGTTGCGGTCGTAGATTGAATCGGAAATCTCTATGGAAAGGTCATTTGCCTGAAGTGTCGAGGCGGCTTCGGCATATGTTTTCTGTTTGATTTGGGGCACTATGGCCGTGGAGCCGTGCATTGTCCATATGTCGAGGAAGAAGAGCACAATCCAAAGCAGAATAACTCCTACAAGAAAAATGAGGATTATATTGCTGATTATGGGATGTTTGCTCCAGAAGGTCTTTATAGCGTTCATCGAGATATCGTTCGTTAATAATCTGCAAATTTACGTAAAATTTGCGGAATATCCTTGTAGCTGCCTGTATTTCTTGAATTCATATCAGGCCAATCAGCGGCAGACCGCTACTCGAGGCCAAATTTAGCAAAAAAGGCGGCGGTTATTATCTCATTGAGAAGAGTTCCGCGACCCATAAGCCGGAAGAGATAGAAGCTGCAAGATTCATGGCCGACAGGGGTTACAAAATCACGCTCAAAGATGAAGCGGGGGATGTCAGGACTCCGGACGGCTATGTGTTTTCGGCCGGATTTGAGCAGTCATCGCCGAAAGGTGATAGCGTCAACAACTTCAAGAACTGTCTGGAACACGCGAGGGATAAGCCAGGAGCAACGGCGGCAGTCGTGTATATGAGAGATGCGGGCCACACAAAGGCAACAGTCAAGGCAGGTATAGAAAAGTATCGACAGCATAACAGCAAGCCGCTACGCGTCTATGTAGTTACCAAAGACGGACGGATTCATCGTTGGGATACGCATAAGTAAAAAGCCGCCCGAAAGGACGGCTAAACGCTGGACTCACGAACTTACCAGCTCTCTCGGTTTCCTACACGGAAATTTCTCCCGGCCACGAAGTATGCCAAAGGCAGATTCCTCACAAGGTGGGCGGCGGCTCGTTCCGGTCCCACATCTCCGAGTCAATTACAAAGATACTTTAAATACAGTGAACGGCAAGCGGCACGGCCCGTTTTTTCATTTCCTTTGAAGAAACACCTGAAATCGCAGATTCAACCACGATTGGCAATTTTAATCCTATATATAATAAGAGTATAGTCTTCCGAGGCGGAAACTTTTATCAGATAGAGAACGAGATGCCTACGTTCGCACTCCTCGGGAGCGAGGGACCGTAGATATATCCTGAGTCGCGGTCGACTCCTTTGTCGAAATCGTTCTGATAGGAATTGAATATGTTGCTGATTCCTGCCGATACATCAAGAGATACGCGGTTAAGCACCTTGAAGGAATAAGTGAGCTTGACCGAGGCATCGAAGAAATCGGGAGTCTCTACAGCCACGTCTGTCGGCGTGCCCGAGCCGGCCAGATGCTGTACAAGCATTTGTCCCGTATAGGTGCCGGTAATGGCAGCTTTCAGTCTGTGGGTGATTTCCCAGTTGGCGGTAAAATAACCGTATAAATCCGGGGTGCGGAACATCCGTTTCACCGCCGGCACATCGGGATTGTCGCTCCATACTTCCGGCTTTTTATAGCGGCTACGCTGCCAGGTAATGCCTCCCTGCACATCGAAATGACTCGAAAAGAATGCTTTGGCTTCCACATTAAGGCCCATTACACGGGCTCCGGAACCGTTGTATCGCTCAAGCACGGCATTTCCTGCTGCATCTGGTTCGTCGAGCTGACGCAAGGCGAACACATCTCTCAAATCGGTGAAGAAACCTTCGACAAGCAGATTGGTCTGGACATTTCCGAAGCGGTGATAGATGTCGGCCGAGGCGCTGACACTCTGCGAACTTTCCTGTTTGAGACCGGGTGCGAGAACCGTTACAACTCGCTCGCCTCCGACTATAGCCACGTGGAAGTCTTCATCGTAAGCCTGTGGGGAACGGAAACCGGTGGAATACGACAGGCGGAAATTGAAGTTGTTGCTGGGATTGAAGCGCAGATTGGCACGAGGTGAGATTATGGCATTGTGGATAAGCGAATGTTTGTCGACACGAGCACCAACAAGGAATCCCCACTGCTTGTTGCGCCATTCGTTCTGCAGATATCCGCTGTAGATGTTTACTTTCTGCAGTACGTTGTGGTCGTAGCCGATTGTGACATCATGCAGCCGGTTGTAGGAATATTCAAGTCCGGCTATGAACTCCGAGGGCATGAAAATCAGTTTTTCGAAGGGATGTGTCCATTGCGAGCCTGCAGTGACTACCACATCGCCGGTACGTCCATAAGCATCCGGGTCCATATTCGAGCCATAATAGCTCTGACGGCGTGTGCTCTGCACGGCACTGAAGACCGACAGGTGGTCGCGGTGATTGCAGGGCCATATGTCGAATGTCGCCTCTACCGTATGGATATTGTGGTCGGTCTGTTCGGCTACCATGGCCATGTGAGCCGGTTCGTCGAGGTTGTCACCGCCTCGTCGGTATTCATGTGTGTTATGATATTCGAGCGACAGACGCGATATTTCCGATGGGCGCAGGAATGCGCGTGCGCCGACGGTCTGAGATTTGAGTTGCGCCACTTCGGTGAATCCATCGTCATCGTGGTCATAGCCGTCGCGGTATCGCGACTGACCGAAGATGAAGATGCCGGCCTTATTGTTGTCGGTAACAACAGACGCATTCACTGTGGTGTTGTTGTCGAGTGCGCCCGAGAGTCCGATTGAAGAGAGCGTGTGCGAGATTCGGGCCGAGTTGACCATCGGGTCTTTGGTGATGATGTTGATGGTGCCGCCAATGGCCGAAGAACCGAACAGCGCTGAGCCTCCTCCTCTCATCACTTCCACGCGGTCAATCATATTTGCAGGAATCTGTTCGAGGCCGTATACTCCGGTCAGTGCCGAGAACACCGGGCGCGAGTTCATGAGAATCTGTGAGTAGTGACCGTCGAGACCGTTGATGCGCACCTGTGTGAATCCACAGTTCTGACAGTCATTTTCCACTCTCACACCCGGCTGGAAGTTGAGGCCGTCGGCAAGCGAGCAGGCTCCGACGCGGTCGAATATTTTTCCTGTAATCACGCTTACAAGCGCCGGACTTTCGCGACGTTTGATTTCACTCTTCGATGAGGTGACCACAACCTGGTCGAGCATGAATGCGTCGGGTTCTACATCGAAATTGGCTTCAACGGTCTCGCCGCGTTTTACATTTACTTTTATAGTCTTGGTAGTATAGCCGATAAGGGAGGCCTCAAGTGTGTACTCACCGGGAGCGAGGTCGCGGAAGATATAGTGTCCGGAGCCATCGGTCATTGTGGCAAGCTTGGTGCCGAGGATTTTCACGAGATAGTAGGGCATGTGTTCGCCGGTTTCGGCATCCACTACGTGGCCGCCTATGTTGGCATCGGAAACAACAGATTCGGGCCGGGAGGCGGAGACACTCATGCACGACACAAGCACAGAGACAACCGCCCCTAAAATATATTTAAGAGGTTGCATAATGATAAATGTTAAGTAAGGAAATGGCCGCAGAGACCGAAAAATATCTGAAATATAATATGTTTTCAGAGTACAGGCGGTCCGCGGAGAGCCTTGTTTATAACATTTATCTTTATAAAGCGAACAATGACATCGCAGGAGCAGTCTTTCCAGCCGGTTTTGAAGAAGGTGTGGCCATAGTAAGCCGAGCCGTCCATGGTTGCAGCATCGGCATTGTACTGGGCTATGCTCAATAAAGAAGCTTCAGAATGACTGTGATGGGATGAGGGCAGATAAGGGTGCGAGTGGCTTACGGCACTACCGTCGGACAAAAAGTGCGTGTGTACGAAAGCAGTATTCATAAACACGAAGTTCATGAATATAAATGTCAGAAAGACGGCGAATATCCTTAGCGCGCTGTTTTTCACGCTGCAAAGTTAAGCATTTTTAAACTTCTGTGAAATACAGAAGATACGGCACTCTGTCAGATTTCCTGTGTATCCGTTGCGGCGGAAGGGTAGTATGTGCCCGTGTAGACGGTGACGGCGGGGCCTGTCATGAGTATATGGCCGGTGGCGCTGTCGCAGTCGATATGGAGGTTGCCTCCAATCAGACGCACTGTGAGCGGCCACTGCGCGCGTCCTGTAGCAACGGCTGCGGCGGCTGCCGCACATGCGCCTGTGCCGCATGCCATGGTTTCGCCGGCACCGCGCTCCCATGCGCGCATCGACAAGGTGTCGGGTGCGTCGACACGTACAAATTCGATATTGGCCTTTTCGGGCCATATGGCATGTGTCTCGAGTTGCGGACCGAGTGTACCCACGATGTCTCCATCAAAATTGTCGACAAAGACCACGCCGTGGGGATTACCCATTGAGACTGCAGTGATTGTCAAATCGGCATCTCCGACAGTGACGGCCTCTTCTATCATCCGTTCGCCGTCGAAATTCACCGGTATTTCGGACGGAATGAACTTGGGGACACCCATATCGACAGTCACTGTGTCGGTGAGGCCGTCGATTCCGGCATGTATTTCCACTATTTTGAGTCCGCTGAGAGTCTCGACGGTGATGCGGTTTTTAGCAACGATTTTATTGTCGAAGATATATTTAGCCACACATCGGATGCCGTTGCCGCACATCTGGGCCTCCGAGCCATCGGCATTGAATATGCGCATCCGGCAGTCGGCCTTCCGGCTTGGGAGAATGGCGATTATGCCGTCGGAACCTATGCCTGTAGGACGGCGGCTCATTTCTATGGCGAGCTCTGACAGATGTTCTATGTCGCGTTTGAGGCAGTCGACATAAACGAAGTCATTGCCCAGACCATGCATCTTGACGAAAGAAATTTGTCCCTGTGATATGGTGTTTTGCCTGATATGGGTGTCGGGCAAGGCGCACAGAGCGTCGCGAAGACGTGTGAGGCCTTCGGTGAGTACGCATCGTGGTACGCCTATGTTCATGCGCATGAAGCCTGTGCCTTCTTCACCGAAAGTACAGCCCTCGCTCAATGCAAGGCGTGCGCGGCCCAGCAATGTGTCGACAAGTTCTGGCTCTGTAAGACCTAACTTACGGAAATCGAGCCATATTGCGAACGATGCCTCTGGTGTGAACATTCTTATCTGCGGTAGTTCGCTGTCGAAGAACTTGCGCGCATAGTCGACATTAGACTGCAGATAGCGGAGCACCTGATTGAGCCATTCCTCACCGTGATTGTATGCGGCTTCGGTGGCGACCATGGCGGCAATTGGGGGAGCATTGAATTCGCTTGCCGACAGCCAGTCGAAAAATGGCTGCCTCATTTTTTCCGATTTTACTATGGCCCACGCGCTCACAATTCCGGGTATGTTGAATGTTTTTGACGGAGCTCCCAACGTGACGGTGATTTCTTCTGCGAGTCGTGATACCGAAGCGGTGGGTATATGACGGCGTCCTGCAAGCATCATGTCGGCATAGATTTCATCAGAAACGAGTACAATGCCGTGTCTGTGGCATATTTCAGCCACCCGGCGGAGTGTGTCGGCATCCCACTGCAGGCCTATGGGGTTGTGAGGATTGCATACCAGCATCATAGCCGGTTTTTCGTGCTCGGCAAGTCTTTCAAGGTCTTCAAGGTCCATTGAGTACCTGCCGTCCGCACCGAGTTTTAACGGATTGGTAACGACCCGACGGTTATTGCCTTCGATGACGGTATGGAACGAATGATATACCGGAGGCTGTATCACAACCTTGTCGCCGGGAGAGGTGAAGTAGTTTATGCAGAGGCTCAGTCCTTTTTTCAGACCGGGCATAAAAGTTATTTCGCTTTCGTCAACAGTCCAGTTATGCCGTCGTTTAAGCCATCCGGTGATGCTTTGCCAGAATTCGGCCGGAGGAGTGGTGTAGCCCAGTACGGTATGATTCAGGCGGTTGCGTAAGGCTTCAATGATACACGGAGGGGCCGGAAAGTCCATGTCGGCAATCCAGAACGGCAAGAGGTCATGACGCCCGAATTTGGCATCCATTTCTTCAAACTTTGTGGCACAGGTATGATGACGGTCAACGACACAGTCGAAATTGTACTCTTCGTGGTTCATGTCACAAAGTTAGTGATTTTCTTCTGATTTCAAGACGTATGTAGGAGGGCAATTAATGACACTCTTACTGAAATATATTGCATTCTATCGGCAAGAATTGTGTTAGTATTATAACGCAACTATACTAAAACTTGCCGGTATCGGCAAGTTTCGTGTCATTCAGATATATTTTTTTGAGAGCATTAATGCTGTATCACCTATTTTTGAAGGATTTTACAACAATAGGGAGTATTTTTTCGTTATTCAGATAATCACATAATAGTTCAGACATATATGAAACACTCTATGATTATCGCTTCAGCTGCTTTTGCCCTGCTTGCTATGGGTTCATGCAGCTCCAGTAAGCCTGTGGAACTCAGTACACTGGCAGGGAAATGGAATATTGTGGATGTAAACGGCAAACCACTTACTGTCACTTCAGCCGATGATACCCCTTATGTTGGCTTCGACGTAGTAAACGGCAGTATCAGCGGATTTGCAGGCTGCAACCGCATAATGGCATCATTCGCCACAAATCTTCCGGCAGGGGAACTTGAAATGTCGCAAATCGCATCGACGCGCATGGCATGTCCCGATATGGCTACGGAGCAAAGTGTGATTGAGGCCCTCAACTCTGTGAAAGGCTACAAGCAGGGTAAAGACGGACGCATTGAACTCATATCATCGGACGGCAAGAATCTCATCACTCTCGAAAAGGCTCAGAACGATATATCGGCAGCCGACCTGAACGGCACATGGAAAATTACTGACCTCGAAGGTGCTGCGGATAAGCTTAACGCAGATGGAGAGGATGCCGCTACTGTTTCGTTCGATGGCACTGCCCGCACCTACGCTTTTACTACAGGTTGCAATAATGTTACGGGGCAGTATACAAGTTCGTATACCGATTTCAGTTTTGAACCCGGTGCGGCCACAATGATGGCATGTCCCGATATGACGGTCGAAGATGCCGTGAAGGCTATGCTCCCAAATGTAAAATCGTTCGGTCTTGTTGATGACGGGTCGTACGCTTTTTATAACGCTGAGGGTGACATACTGATGATTATAAGCAAGAAATAATCTTACATACCGATTAGAATTGAAAACCGGGCCCTGAATGAGTCCGGTTTTTTCAGTTCTTAATGTAAAATGTTGTTTTCAGCGGATAGTGGTCTGAGGCTTTGATAGAGCCTTTTTCCATTTTCACAGGCGTGATAGCGCCTCTGTAGAGTGTATGGTCGATGCAGAAATACAGTCGCCAGTCGTTGAACGTAATCAGCGGTCCGAATCCGACTTCGGGATATACGCTTCTGAAACCGGCCTCGTCAAGCTTGTGGATAGTATAACAGCCCGGAACGTCGTTGAAGTCGCCCGAGAGTATTACGTCGGGCCCTCCGTAGAGTCTTATATACCGCATAAGCTGCTGAGCCTGATATGCACGGTTGATAGCAGCCTCTGAAAGTTTGTCGAACAGTTTGTTCTTTATATCGTGGATATGCGGACGATGCAGTTCGGTCATCTGCATGTATACTTCACGGTCTTCATTGAGGAGGCGCATCGACTGGAGATGCACATCGAATACTGTAATAATCCGACTTGAAGGAAGTGTGACATGCAGACATATCACATGACCGCTTTTGAAATTTGATGAGGCGTCGAGATGCTTGGCTTCGACCGGGAATTTGGAGAGCACGGCAAGTTCTGCACCGTCGACATAAACATAGGGATAATTTTCAAAGAGCTTTTCGCGCTGGTTCCATGCCAGATATTTTGGCCGAAAAGTACCTATCCATGTGGCTTCCTGGAGGCATACTATGTCGGCGTCTGTCTTGAGGATGTACTCCACCTGCTCGTTGTGCATGGTGTCGGTAGATTCGGTCTGACCCGGTTCTACAAAGTTGTGGACATTATAGGTCAGGAATGTGAAACTTTCGGAGCCATGCGGTATTTCGGAAGTACCTGCATTGACGGGGAAGAAAGTGAGGACAGGTCCGGCGCTGCATAGCATAAGTATGGCAAGCACGAGCGCTCCGCGGCGGTAAAACAGCAGCTGAAGGACGAGCAGTGCGATGCAGAGCCAGAAGGCGTAGCCGAATCCGAGCGGAAGCACGCCCCAGAGTCCGCCGTGCTTCAGAGGCGATACGTAACCGGCATAGCCGGTCACCGCAAGGACGCAGCCGGCCGCGAGGTCAAGCAATATGAAAAGTATGTACAGAATACGAAATCCGGCAGATTTGCGCCGCCGGGTTTCTTTTCCGTTTGTGTCGCTTCTGGCCATCTGTCAGAAGAACCAGCGGTTGTTGAACACACCTTTTTTCTTCCAGTAGAGCAGCATGAGGAAGCCGAATATCATGCCTCCGAGGTGTGCGAAGTGTGCCACGCCGTCGGCCGAACCTGATATGCCGTAGAAGAATTCGAGGCAGAAGTAGCCGATGATAAGCCACTTGGCTTTGATGCCTACAGGAATGAAGAACAGATATACCGGCACATTGGGGAACAGGAAGCCGAATGCAAGCAGCACGCCGTAGATTGCACCCGAAGCGCCTACCATAGGAGTGTTTATAAGGGCGTTAAGCATTGCGCAGTCGGGGTCGGAGTAGTTATATCCCCTCTGTAGCAGCGACCAGCCGTCGAGAGCGACCTGCTGGCATACATCTGCCGGAAGCAGTCCTTCAAGATTGTGGATATAAATGGCGAAGACAGCCATCTGTACGAGGCCGGCGCAGATGCCGCATGTCACGTAGTAGAAAAGGAATCGCGCCGAACCCATGGCAAGTTCGATTGTGCGGCCGAACATCAGCAGGGCGAACATGTTGAAAAACAGATGCATGAAGTTGCCATGCAGGAACATGTATGTGAACAGCTGAAGGGGCTGGAACGCCGGGGAACTGAAGTAATAAAGAGCCAGATACTTGTTGAGCGTATGGTCAAGCGCAGGCACAATGCTCATGGCAAGCCATATGAGCACATTGAGTATCAGCAGATTCTTTACTACCGGCGGAATGTTTGAGAAAAGATTACGGAACATAGATTGCAGACTGAGAGAAAATTATACATTGAAGCGGAAGTGCATGATGTCGCCATCGGCAACAACATACTCCTTGCCTTCGACAGCCATTTTGCCTGCTTCGCGTACGGCTGTCTCGCCGCCGAGGTTCACATAGTCATCGTATTTGATTACTTCGGCACGGATAAAGCCCTTTTCAAAGTCGGTGTGAATTACGCCGGCACAGCGGGGAGCTTTTGAGCCGCGGCGGAATGTCCATGCGCGCACTTCGTCGGCACCGGCGGTGAAGAATGTCTGCAAATCGAGCAGCGCATACGCGGCGCGGATAAGACGTGCGACACCGGATTCCTTTAAGCCTATTGATTCAAGGAATTCCTGACGTTCCTCGTAAGTATCGAGTTCGGCGATTTCGCTTTCGGTTCGGGCTGCCACCACGAGGAGTCCGGCACCTTCATTTTTTATAGCTTCGCGCACAGCATCGACGTATTTATTGCCGTCAGCGGCTGATTCGTCATCTACGTTGCACACGTAGAGCACAGGCTTTGATGTGAGGAGAAATAGGTCACGCAGGAAACGTTGTTCGTCAGGGCTGTCGAAAGTGACCGAGCGGGCCGGTAGTCCTTTGTCGAGAGCGTCCTTAAGTTTTACCAGTACCTCGTATTGCATTTTTGCAACCTTGTCGCCGCCTGTCTGAGCCTGTTTCTGTGTTTTGGCAATACGGCTTTCCACGGTCTCGAGGTCTTTGATGAGAAGTTCATAGTCAATCACTTCTTTGTCACGGACAGGGTCGACCGAGCCATCGACATGGGTTATGTTGTCATCGTCGAAGCAGCGGAGTACGTGGATTATAGCGTCGGTCTCACGTATGTTGGCGAGAAATTTGTTGCCCAGGCCCTCTCCTCTTGAAGCGCCTTTGACAAGACCGGCAATGTCGACGATTTCGACGGTTGCCGGCACTATGGAGCGAGGATTACACATTTCCACAAGTTTGTTGAGGCGCTCGTCGGGAACGGTGATTACCCCCACATTGGGTTCTATGGTGCAGAAGGGGAAATTGGCCGACTGTGCCTTGGCGTTCGACAGACAGTTGAAAAGTGTTGATTTACCTACGTTGGGAAGCCCAACAATGCCGCATTGTAATGCCATTTGAAGTTTCTGTTTTTGTATTCGAGATGCAAAGATACGAAATTTTAGCGGATTTCAGAAGTGAAATATGAGCCCTGCCACCAATTGGTTGTTATCGGCCGGCAAGGGCTGCGCCGCGCTGTGTCCGTAAAAATACTGCTCGAAGTTTATTCGGAACGAAGTCCACGATTTTTTTATGCGTTTCGTGGCTGTGACACCGGCTGTGAGACGCCGGCACGCGTATATGTCTGTGCCCAGAGTGCCGTCGGTTCTGTACATCCCGTTCGATGCATCGGTAATGCCATCAAAACGTGCCTGAATGGAAAATACGTTTGCCAGAGGCCAGTTCACATTGAAATCATAGTTGACAAAGAAGTCCCATGCGTGCGCATTGTCATAAGCATGGCCGGTGTAATGTCGGTAAATATATTCGCCTTCGACAAAGAATCCTGCGTATTTCCACGACAGTGAGGCGTTGAGCATATTTACACGTACGCCCGTGCCGCTGCCTCCCGGAACCCGCGACATGAAGCCGATTTCGGGTCTGATGCCTGCCGGTGTCGGGCAATTTGCCTTGATGCTGTATGTAAGAGCCGAGTTCCACTGCTTGTGGTCTGCCATGTCGGAGGCGTTGAATATGCCGCCCTCGAAGTATAACGGAGTGTGAAGAACCGTGTAGCCTGCTTTGAAACCTACTGAACGCAGATTACCGAATTTGTTTGTCAGCGAAGCATCGGCGAAGTAATATAGCGACGGGTCGCGTGTGGCTTCAACACTCAGCGGTACACGCATCTGGCCGGCCATAAGAGCGAGACCTTCTGTCGGATGAACGCGGGCATAGGCATCGAGTATTTTTATTTTGCCGTTGTCACAGAAATCTACCTGAATGCGGTAATCAAGTTTTGGCATCACATATCCGCCGGCGACAAGACGTGCGTTAGCCACTTCGAAACGGCTCTCGCCTGTGACGGTCGACAGACGGTAGAATGTACGGAACGTGCCACTGAAAGCGGGCACGTATTTCCATAGGTCATCATTGCTTTTGCTTTCTTCGGCAGCAACGACAGAGGAACATGCAATGAGAGCGGATAAAAGAAGTGCTTTTATTTTCATTTGTAGTCGTAAACGAGTTTGATGTCGTCAATGTACATTGTGGCACCGGCGCCGCCGGTGAAATAATCGCCGTATTTGCTTGCGGAAGCACAGATAATCAGATATTTCGGTACGCGTGAAGTCGATTTGTACTTAAGTTCGAAGTCAAAGGGTACATATGATGTGATAGTCTCGGCATTAAGCAACTGACCGTATGCTATGACTTCAGGGCCGTCAGGGTCGAAAAGACGCCGGTTGTTGGGATTCGTGCGTATTTCGTAAGGCTCGTCGCTGTCAATAAGGGCTGCCCATACGGAGCATGTGTCGGGTTGTCCTATAAGATTCTTGAACTCGTTGGACGCCCGGTCTATGATTGCGCCCGTGTACTTGTACATGCCTTGCACGCGTACGGGCCGCTCTGTGAACGGACGTCCGAAACTGAGCACACCGTTTGTGCCGTCGGTACGGATGTATGTTCCGGTGAAGATGTTGCCGGCGGCGAGCTTGACAACAATCCATTTGGTCTCGAGTTTGGCTGCACGTCCCGTACCGGTGGGTGTGTCGTCGGTAGGCACTGTATTCGATTGTCCTACGGTGGCTGCTCCCTGGTTGCCTGTTCCCCAGTAAGGTTCGCCGTCTTCGGCCCAGGGACACCACACGCGTTTGTCGAGCCACCAGTTCTCAAAGTCGCTGTTTGGTACCTGCAGTTCCTTTCCGGTGGTGAAGCTGAGTATGCTGCCGTAGTTGTCATTGGAGTAAGCCCTTACTTCATAGCTCGTCTCGGGCAAGAGATGCATGATGCATCCTGTGAATGCGCCTCCGTTGTGTGTTACCTGGCTTTCGGGCAGTTTTGTCCATGCTTCGGAGCCTGTGATTCGGTATTCGAAGCCGTTATCGAGACCGGCCTCGCCTTGTCCTTGTACCCATGCCACACATGTCCATGCGTCTACGCTCACGGTGGTGACTGCTTCCTCGACGGTCTGCACATAGACGGTCCACACTTCCTTATGGCCGTATGTGTCGGTGGTGATGGTGAATGGTTTTGAGCCGTCGAATGTTCCTCCTTCGAGCAAATCCGGTGTCATGGTAGCTGCTGTGGATGCGAGTTTTGCGCGTATTACCGATATTTCCTTAATGTCTGTGCCGCTGCGTACATATACTACTACACGATGGCCCGGTACGTCAATCGCAGTCTCGCCCATTTGACCCGAGACTTCGAAGTAGCGCTCTATGTTCTGGACGGCTGTGATGCTCCAGAGATAACTCTGATACAGTTCCAGATATACATAAATCGGCTCCGACAGGTCTACCGGGTTGCCGAAAGGATTGTCGACGATATGCGCGCCGGGAGTGAGCGAGTAACCCGAAATTCTGACAGAATAGATATTGGCATCTTCGGGGAGGGTTATAGTTGCCACACGGTTGACTGTATCGATTTGTGTTGTGCCTGTCTGGCCGCTTGCCTCAAGGGTGACAAAATTGGCCTGAATACGGGGGTAGGGTATATTATTTTTTATACAGCCTGAAAGCATGGCCGCAAGGCACAGTACCGGGAATATAAATATGTATGATAAACTGTCCTTTCTCATATCACTACCATCATGCCGAAGTTAATGTTGAATATGTTGAAACGGAAATTGGCGCCCGATGTGGTGCGCGAGCCTTCATATATGCCGTCGGTTATCTGTTTTTCGTGTTGCCATTTCAGACCGAATACGCCGAAAGAGATATTGAACGACACATAATCCTGCACAAAAATGCACACGCCGGGGCTGAAATTGAGCGCGCCCTGTGTGATGTTGGTGCGTGTGTCTTTGGGCTCGCCGTCATACAGGCGCTTGAAACGCGACGAACCGCTGCCGAAACTTAGGTCGGTCTCATTGAAAATGCCGAATCGTCCGTGAGGGTCAAGTCCCACATAAGCTCTGTGGAAAGCGGATATGCCGAAAGTCTGCTGATAATAGCTGATATCGCTCAATGTGAAGTCGAGGTCTTCGTCGAAGTTGACCGAGAGACTGCCCAGGTCGGCATAGCCGCGTGTGTATACAAATTTCATGCCGATGGCCATGTTGCTTCTGTAGAAATAAGAAATGGCCGGGCGTACCGAATACATTTTTCCTTTGAAGTCGATGTTCTGGAGAAGCGACAGCACTTCGATATCCTGTGTCTTGAGTTCGCCGTATGAAGCGGTGATGCCGAAGCCCCATTTGCCTTTGGGAATAAAAATGTAGTTGTACAGACCGCGGTCAAAGCGTCCGTAATTCGCTTCGGGAATTATGATGTCGACTGTGTCTCCCTGTACTATCACTTTTTCAATAGAGTCGGGGCGTTCGATATCTTTTTTGCGGTGGATAGTCTGTGCCTGCGCCTGCATGATGAAGAGCAGTGCTGCGGCTAAAGTGATAATCAGTCTTACGATTTGTTTCATAGCCGCTTAGATATAGAACATCACTCCAAAAGTGATAGAAAAGAGGTTTATGCGGAAATTGGCCTGCTGGGTGCGCATATTGGCTATATATACCTGGTCGGTTGTAGCCCGGGTGTGCATATAGTCGAAACCAAGCACACCTACATTGACCTCAATAGCCGAGTAATTATTGAGAAACACCGACAGACCGGGGGCAAGACCGACTCCGAATTTGAAGTTGCGCGAATATGTGCCGGTGAGGTCGTCGCCCGTACCGCTGATTATTTTTGACTGACCTCCGCCGATTTGCATCTGCACTTCGTTGAAAAGCCCGAAACGAGTGGAACGGCCCAGACTCATATACATGCGGAATACTGCCGTGCCATAATAGCTGTGGCTGATACTGTAGAGGTTGTCGATGTTGTATTCTGTATCTTTACCAAGTACTACATCTGCCGAATTCAGCCGCGTGCGCTGCCTGTTGTAGGAGATACGTCCGCCGGCAGCCAGATTATCCTTGAAGCAAAACAGCACCGTCGGACTTACCTTGAATGAGTACGAATCGCCATTCATCCGTTCGAATATCAGAAATGAATAATTATTCTGGTCCGATTGCGAATAGCTGACGCTTACACCTGCAATCCAGGCTCCTTTAGGCACGAACGATACTTGCTCTATCTTGCGTCTGAATTCCTGCTGTGCGGCCGCCTCGGCTCCGCACGCGAGCATAATGAGCGCTGTCAGTATAGCCGCTGCAAGTTGTCGGAATCGCATATGTGATAACGTGAATTAAGTCGTAATTATGTGATATTTTTTACTTTCTGACAAATAAATTGTTCTCTTTGACACAATTTTTTTGTAAAGTTACGTAAAAAAAATGATTTATCTTTTATAGATTCGGTTTTTTATTGGCTTTGTTCAATGGCATTTTGTACTTTGGAAAAAGAAATCGCGGAGCAAATTGATATATTTTTTGAGCGCGGAGTGTCGGAAAGGAATATTTTTTGTAATTTTGCGGCGAATTAATAAAGATAAACTATGAAGAAACTCTACTCATTACTTTTTATTCTTTTTGCTGCAGGCTTTTTAGTATCGGCCTCAAGCCGTGCCGATGAAGCCGAGCAGCAATGGAAATTGCTTGGCACCGGTAAATATACCGATGATATCATGACATCCGCCGAAATGGAGTCCAGGACCTGGGAGGTGGAAATTTACGAAAGCGAGACCACTCCCGGTTTCTACCGCGTCGAGAATCCGTACGGGAACGGCAAGTGTCCATATTTCGAGAAAACTTTCGAGTGCTGTGATTTCCTTTTACATGCCGAAAATCCCGATGCTGTATGGATGGAGTATGTTGAACTGAAGGGTATTGATTTCGGCCTGACAGATGATGAATATTGTCCGGCATATATAAGCGATTATGCCGGATACTACGTGGCTGCCGGCTGGTTTGAGCCTGATGTTGCAATAGGCATGGGTATGGCTTCCGGTAAATTCCTTGGGGGCAACATTACTTTTAAGGCCGAGAGTCTGTTTCTCGATTTTCCACTTTTCGGAGAAGAAGGTATACAGATACCTGCCAATCTGAGCGGCTTGTTCTGTGTGTCGCTGCCGGGTGCTTCCGATTACAGCTTCAGTGTTGAAAGAGGTGACATCTGCACTGATAATACGTTATCTTTCGCGTATAAGGCCGGTGCAGATGTCGGTGAAGTAAAATATGGCCTTTATCCGGGTATGCTCAGTTTTGAGAGCAAAGATGAGGAACTTTTTGAAAAAGTTGCTGCTGAAGGTGTTGCCGCAACTGACGGAGCTGTCACTGTCGCTCCCGAGTACGGCATCAACACACTCGCTGTGGTTGCTATGACCAAAGAGGGCGATGTGATTGCAAAAGAAATCATCTATTGTTTCGGCCAGCAGGAAAATGCGGATGAATGGAAGAATATCGGCAAAGCCGAATACTCAGAAGACATACTGGCAAGTATCTGGCCCGATGAAGTGACCAATGTTGTCTACGAAGTAGATATTCAGGAAAGCACTAATACTCCGGGTCGCTATCGTCTCATCGACCCTTACGGTCCTGCTTATCCCCATTATCAGAATCTTGTCAATGACGATAATATTCCCGAAGGCCACAATCACCACCATTATATGGTTGTAGATGCAAGTGACCCCGAGAAGGTATTTATTGAAGCTTCTCCTCTCGGTGCAGATTTTGGTTATGGTCAGGTGATTCTGTTCTCCGAAGGCTGGTTCTCAATGCAGGCCGGAGCAAATCTCAACGACCCGGAAGTTCTTGAAGGTTTCGGTAAAATTGAGAATGGAAAAATAACTTTCCTTGGCGGCGCTATCAATCTCTATATGCCGGCCTTCGGTATGCCCAAGGGCAATATTAAGCACAAATTCTACATTCAGATTCCCGATACCGGCTCTGTTGGCGGTGTGGTTACCGGCAGCGATGGCGAAACAGTTTATTATAATGTATCGGGTATGCCGGTTGCAAATCCTGACGTGCCCGGCGTTTATGTGAAAGTAAAAGGCGGAAAGGCCGAGAAAGTGTATGTAAAATGAATCCGTGAGCCTCGCGCTCTATGAGGCTGACCCATAATAGAACCTCACCCCGGAAGCCCGGTTGACGGCTTTCGGGGTGAGGTCTTTTTTAGTCGCAGCTTCTGCTGCATATTGTCATCTTTTATTTTCAGTCGGGAACTCCGGTGCGGTTGAACACGTAATCCTTGTGTCCGATTTCAAATTTGAGTATATCGTTGTTATGTACTTCGATATCTTCAATTGTAGTGTACGAATTGAAGAGGTCGCGTACAGCCGGTGTGATATACTGGCGCCAGCGCTCTGCCGTAACGGTAGTCAGGGAGTCGAGCATCGGCTGTTCGGCTCCGGTGAAAGCATTTTGAGCGAAAGAGACACCATCGGGGTCGACATTAACTGAAAAAGTCGAGGGGTCGAGCGAGAGAATAATATCGTCGTAATCCTTGTCCTCGGCTGCATAGCGGCCTGATATGGACGCTGTAGCTACGATATTTGCCTGATATGCCTGGTCGATACCGTTGGAGGTTGCAGGCTGACTGGCATTGATGACGGCAGAAATGTTCACGTTTCCGCTTCCGTTCTGACCTGCCGCAGGGGCAAAATCGATGGTTACAGTAGCTGAGGCATTGGATGCGTTTTGTATCTGTATTGTCTGTGCATTACCTTGCCATTGTCCGGCAAAGCGCTCGGAGCGTGAACATGACAACAAGGTAACGATTGCAACAGATAGGGCTGCAAGGCTGAAAAACGGGCCGACGAAAGTTCTTCGCATAATTGTTTGTTTTAAGCAAGGATTATTATGAATTGATAAAACATTATACTAACAATCAGCAGCCCTGATTAGTTCATTCAGCGAAGTAACTTGCTGGAAGTGACCGTCCGTTATACTGCATTGCCATTGAGGACCCGTAGGCACCCGCCGAGCGGATGGCAAGAAAATCGCCACGGTGCGTGATGGGCAGCCTGAGGTCGGTAGCAAATGTGTCGGTGGACTCGCAGATAGGTCCTACGACATCGTAAATGTCGGTATCCGTGTATTCGGTGCTTATGTTTTCTATGCGGTGTACGGCCTGATAGAGTGCCGGACGAATCAGGTCGGTGAAGCCGGCATCGACAATGGCAAATTTCTTTTCGAAGCCATGTTTGACATAAAGTACCCGTGTGAGGAGTGTGCCGCATTGTCCTACGATGGAACGACCGAGTTCAAAATGTATTTCCTGTCCCGGGCGCAGGGCGAAATTGCTGTCGATTACATTGAAAAGACCGGA
Source organism: uncultured Muribaculaceae bacterium (assembly GCA_910587355.1). Classification (GTDB taxonomy): domain Bacteria; phylum Bacteroidota; class Bacteroidia; order Bacteroidales; family Muribaculaceae; genus CAG-873. The sequence continues at coordinate 25,902 of CAJUKF010000017.1, read as the reverse complement.
GAAATCAGGTATGGGATTTGCGGCGGGGTCATCATAGTCTATGCCCAGACCTCCCCCTACATTAATCGTCTCGAAGAAAATTCCGCGGTTGTTATATTCGTCCTGAAGTCTATTGATGCGTTCGCAGAGTATGGCGAATGGTGTGTTGTCGGTAATTTGTGAACCTATATGAAAATGGAGTCCCCGGAGACGGAGATATTCCGACTCGGCGACGATAGCGAGCGCCTTGTCGAGCAGGCGTCTGTCGATGCCGAATTTGTTTTCTGCCAGACCTGTGGTGATGTAGTGGTGGGTATGGGCGTCGATATCCGGATTCACGCGCAGGGCTACGGCGGCAGTGCGGTGTGCCTGTCGGGCACGTCCGGCAATTATCTGCAGCTCTTCGACGGATTCGACATTGAAGCAGCCAACTCCGGTACTGAGGGCGAAATCTATCTCTGCATCGGTTTTACCCACACCGGCAAAACATATTTTTTCGGGTGCGAAGCCTGCGTCGATGGCCATACGTATCTCTCCGCCACTGACAGTGTCGGCGCCTATGCCTGTCTCTGCGATTATTCTGAGTATCTGCGGCTCACAGTTGGCTTTGACGGCGTAGTGTAGTCTGTAGGCCGGATTAGCGGCTGCCTTGCGGAGGGCTGCCAGTGTTGTTTTCAGCAGTTTTATGTCGTAAATGTAGCGAGGCGTATCAATGTCGGGCGGGAGTATGACATTTCCCATTGCTCCCTGAATGGTTATGGGGTTTCGATGCGATGTTTCTGATATGCGATGATTGTCCATAGAGCTGTGAATTCCGTCCGCAGGACACGGGCGTAATGATTGGTGGAATAAACAAAAACTCCGCCGGAAACAAAGTCGCCGGCGGAGTTTTAATCGTCTGAAGTAGCTTATGCGTTCTTCACTTTCTCTACAATAGCTGCGAAAGCAGCGGGATTGTTGAGGGCGAGGTCTGCGAGGACTTTGCGGTTGATTTCGATGCCGCTTTTGTGGATGAGGCCCATGAGCTTGGAGTAGCTCAGGTCGTGGAGACGGGCGGCAGCGTTGATACGCTGAATCCAGAGGGCACGGAAGTTGCGCTTTTTGTCCTTGCGGTCACGGTAAGCGTAGGTAAGACCTTTTTCCCAGGTGTTTTTAGCAACGGTCCATACATTACGACGGCAGCCAAAGTAGCCTCGTGTAAGTTTGAGGATTTTCTTGCGGCGTGCGCGCGATGCGACGTGGTTGACTGATCTTGGCATTGTTTCAAATGATTTTGAATGACAGCGTCAGCGCTCTGTGCTGCTCTTTGGGCTGTTCATTCGGTTAATAATGAATTATATAATCACGAATTAGCTTTGAGAGGAAATTGCTTGGTCAACGGCTTATTTGAGGCCGAGGAGCGACTTCACACTTGAAAGATTTGCACGGGCAACAAGACCGCTGTGGGTGAGGTTGCGTTTCTGCTTCTTTGTCTTCTTTGTGAGAATGTGGCTCTTGAAAGCGTGTTTTCTCTTAATCTTACCTGAGCCGGTAAGGGCGAACCTCTTTTTGGAACCGGAGTTAGTCTTAATCTTAGGCATTGTTTTGTTAATTAATTGGTAATTCGAGTTTTATAATCGATAGCCACACGTGGCTGATTATTTCTTCTTGGGCGAAATCATTATCGTCATGCGCTTGCCTTCGAGAATCGGCATCTGCTCTACCTTGCCATAGTCTTCGAGGTCATTGGCGAAACGTAGCAGAAGCACCTCGCCTTGCTCTTTGAAGAGAATCGAGCGGCCTTTGAAGAATACGTAGGCTTTCACTTTCGAGCCTTCCTGAAGGAATCCTACGGCATGCTTGAGCTTGAAGTTGTAGTCGTGGTCATCTGTCTGAGGACCGAATCGTATTTCCTTTACTACCACCTTGGCTGCTTTGGCCTTGATTTCCTTGGCTTTTTTCTTCTGCTGGTAGAGGTATTTCTGATAATCGAGGATTTTGCATACGGGCGGCTCGGCGTTGGGGGAGATTTCCACCAGGTCAAGCTCAAGCTCGTCGGCGATACTGCGGGCCTGCTGAATGGGATAGATGCCGGGTGTGACGTTGTCGCCTACAAGACGCACTTCGCGTGCACGTATGTGCTCGTTGATGTTGTTGGGCGCTTGCTTTTGCTGGCGGGGGTCACGGCGTGCGGGTTGCTGCGGGCGCGGACCGTTGTTTGCGGGTCGGGGAGCTCCCGGATTGTAAGGTTTTTTATCCATTCAGTGTGCTTGGTAGCAGTTTAATTAGTATTTTATTTATTGTTGGTTAATCATTTTGTTGACCTCGTCGGTCAAATGCTGTGCAAAGTTAGCAATTTTCATCGAACCGAGGTCGCCTTCGCCCGATTTTCTTACGGAAACTTCGCCTGTGGCGGCTTCTTTTTCTCCTACGACAAGCATGTAGGGCACTCGTTTGAGCTGATTGTCGCGGATTTTGCGGCCGAGGGTCTCGTTGCGGTTGTCGACCTCACAGCGTATATCGGCTGCATCGAGTTCGGCTGCCACGCGGTTGGCATAATCGGTATATTTGTCGCTCACAGGGATTATGATTACCTGTTCGGGAGCGAGCCACAGGGGGAAGTGTCCGGCGGTGTGCTCAAGAAGTACGGCCACGAAGCGCTCCATGGAGCCGAAGGGCGCACGGTGAATCATCACAGGACGGTGCTTGGCGTTGTCGCTGCCTGTGTATTCGAGCTCGAAGCGTTCGGGCAGATTGTAGTCTACCTGGATTGTGCCGAGCTGCCAGCGGCGGCCGATTGCGTCGCGCACCATGAAGTCGAGTTTGGGGCCGTAGAATGCGGCTTCGCCGAGCTCGGTGCGGGCGTTGATGCCTTTTTCGGCGCATGCCTCTATGATAGCCTGCTCGGCTTTGTGCCAGTTTTCGTCAGAGCCGATGTATTTCTCCTTGTGCTTGGGGTCGCGCAGCGATATCTGTGCCTCATAATTTTCAAATTTGAGAGCCTTGAAGATATAAAGGATGATATCCATAACCTTAAGGAACTCGTCTTTGATTTGCTCGGGCGCGCAGAAGATGTGTGCGTCGTCCTGCGTGAAACCGCGTACTCGGGTCAGGCCGTGGAGCTCGCCGCTCTGCTCATAGCGGTATACGGTGCCGAATTCTGCAAGACGCAGGGGCAAATCGCGGTATGAACGGGGGAGGGCACGGAAAATCTCGCAGTGGTGAGGGCAGTTCATGGGTTTGAGGAGGTATTCCTCGCCTTCTTCGGGGGTGTGAATGGGCTGGAACGAGTCTTTGCCGTATTTTGCGTAGTGGCCCGAAGTTACATAGAGCTGCTTGTTGCCGATATGCGGAGTGATTACCTGAAGGTAACCGTATTTTTTCTGAATCTTGCGTAGGAACTGTTCGAGGCGGTCGCGTAGAGCGGCGCCCTTGGGGAGCCACAGAGGCAGGCCTGCGCCTACTTTCGACGAGAAAGCGAACAGCTCCATCTCTTTGCCGAGTTTGCGGTGGTCGCGTTTCTTGGCTTCTTCGAGGAGCGCGAGGTATTCGTCGAGCATGGCCTTCTTGGGGAAGGTGATGCCGTAGACGCGGACGAGCTGTTTGCGCTTCTCGTCACCGCGCCAGAAAGCACCGGCGAGGCTTGTGATTTTCACTGCCTTGATAGCGCCTGTCGAGGGAAGGTGCGGGCCGCGGCAGAGGTCGGTGAAAGCGCCCTGGGTATATGTGGTGATATGTCCGTCTTCAAGCTCGGAGATGAGCTCGCATTTGTATTCTTCATTGCGGTCGCCGAACATCTTGAGGGCGTCGGCCTTGGCTATGTCCTTGCGGACAATGGCCTCGTCCTTGCGTGCGAGTTCGAGCATCTTGGCTTCGATTTTGGCGAAGTCATCGGAAGTGAGTTTGTTTTCTCCCGGGTCGATGTCGTAGTAGAAGCCGTTTTCAATGGCCGGGCCGATGCCGAAGCGGACGCCGGGGTAAAGCTCCTGAAGGGCCTCGGCGAGCAGGTGTGCCGAGCTGTGCCAGAAAGCATGCTTGCCCTCGGGGTCATCCCATTTGAAGAGCTTGATTGATGCATCTGTGGCGATAGGGCGGCTCAAATCCCACTCTTCATCGTTGACCGATGCGGCGAGCACCTCGCGGGCGAGGCGCGGAGATATGGAGTTGGCTATCTGAAGGGGCGTTACACCGGCTTCAAATTCCTTGACGCTGTTGTCTGGAAATGTGATTTTAATCATATCGGTTTTCATGATGTGTCCGTGCCACGTTTTTGTGGACGCGGTTTCAAAATCAGCCGCAAAGATACGAAAAATTTGTAATTGCCACAATTTTTGAGTGTTTTATTTCAGGAAGTTTGCAGCATGCCGCAAAAATTTTGAAATAAGTTTGCAAAATCGAACTCTTGTCATTAACTTTGCGTTATAAAATCGAAGGCGAGAGAGCCGAAACCCATACCACATCAAAGTAGATTGGGAAACTCGTCAATTATTTCCAAACTACCGAGACAAGCTTGACCGACCAATGGCGGGCCTCAGCCGTCGACTCACGTCGCCGGACGCCTTAGAGCCGGAGGATTACAAAGGGCGGCGGGCACTCAAATCCTGTCTTTAGGGAGTTTCATCGCATCCTTTGATGTGGCCTTATAAAGCGCGACATTGCTCAGCAGTGCCGCGCTTTCTTTTTATAGTTGCTTATTGATTCCTCTGTTCAGGACGGCATAAAATGCCGGGAGGCCGTGTCGTGAAATCATTTGCGACACAGCCTCCAGGAAAAGGTTTTCGGAGAACCTCAGTTTTTAGAAAATGCGTTTATGTTTGGGGCAGCAGTGACCGGTGAACACAGCGACGGCGGCGATAACGGCGAGGCCGGCTATAATTATTCGGTGGATGTGCTCGCGACGCTCCGAGCGGCGGATGCGTGCTTCAACTTTCTGCAGCTCGTCGATTTCGCGTTCTGCCTGATTTTTGATTATTGCCATAATTACAGTAGTTTAGTTAATGTATATAATTAACACTCCATAAAGGCGAATGTTCAGAACGGGTAGCCGATAGCCAGATGGAATGCGAGAGAATTGCCGAAACTTGTCATATTGTAATATCCTTTGCGCCCCGTATCGTATGGCGCGTGTATGCCTATGCCGAGGTCACCCCGGATGACAAGCATACTGATATCGACACGTATGCCTACTCCCGTACCCAATGCAAGGTCGCGGAAGAAACTTTTGGCCTGTAAAGTGCCGCCGGGGCGCATTGCATCGTGTTTCAGCAGCCATACATTGCCTGCGTCGAGAAAGACTGCTCCGTGAAAAATGCTGATAATAGGGAAACGATATTCGATATTGGCCTCGAATTTGAAGGTACCCGTGCGGTCGAAGTAGTCCTCGGGCTGCCCCTCGGGAGCTCTGTAGCTGCCCGGACCGATAGAGCGCACCGTGAAGGCACGAACAGAGTTCGCTCCGCCGACATAGAATTGCTCGGCATAAGGCACCTGACTGGAGTTGCCGTAGGCATGGGCCGCTCCACATGCTACACGGCTCACAAGCCAGTGGTCGCCGCTTGCTATACGGCGTCCGTAGACAAGCTGTGCCTGTCCTTTGACAAACTGAGAAAAAGGCGTGCCGAACAGGCGCTTCTCTCCCTTGACGCCGCAGGCACGGTATATGGCCCAGAAAATATTGCCGGCCTCCTGTACCTGAAACTGCACGTTGATGCTGTTGTCGGGGTCAAGCATACGGTCGTATACGTAGCTGTAGGACATCTGAGGTATATACTGACTCCTGAAACTCTGTGCTACAGCCGGATTTGCTGCCATGATAGAGTCGAAATCATGAGTAGTGTGCATCAGGTTGGTGTAAGTGAGTTTTAATGGGGTAAAGCTGTTCTGCACATGGCGGCGCAGACGCCAGTCATAGGACACCGATGCGTTGAACTGCGCCATTTTGAAGTAGTGCGGACGGTTGAGGAGGTCGGCGTTGAGTGTGAACCGTGTCCAGTTGAGCTGATAGCGGCTGCGGGGTATGAATTTAGGAGCCAGTAACCGCGGAAAAGCGAGCGACCCTGTAAGCCCCACTTCGTAGGAGTTGAACACCGAGTTGCGGCCGTGGCCGGTCTGCCATTCGTAGGTGCCCGACAGCTTTACTGACAATTGTTCGCCGCCGCCGAAAATGTTTTTGTTAGTCACGCCGAAAACAAGGCCCGGTCCGATGTAGCTGTTAGATTTCGACGATGCGTTGGCTTCGAGCGACATTTCAAGCGGAGCGTCGAATTTACAGAATATATCCACGTTCAGCAAGCGCTCGTTGTGGTTGGCAGTGTCCGGCGAAGCTTCGATATTGATTGTGTTGAATATTCCGAGTCGCGAGAGATAGGTCTGCGTACGGTCCATGCTGCGCACAGAGAAGGTGCGTCCGGGCCGGAAAGCTATGCACTCTTCGATTGACTTGCGGCGCAGTTTCGACGGCATCATCTGGATGAGTGTGGCATGCCCGAGACTTATGGTGTCGGGTTCGCCTCCTCCTTGGTTGCGGTCGACATACATGGTCACCTTGCCGGTCTTGTATGGCTGGCGTGCGAAGGCCGGAATATTGGATGCTGCCATGAGTTTGAGCGCTATTCGGCCACGGTTGATGAGACTGTCGGCGAGGTATTCGATGTATTCTGGCCGGAAGAAGTAATATCCCTTGTTTCGGAGTGCGTTGGTGATGCGGGTGCGTGCCACCGACAAGGAATCGGTGGAATAACGCGGCATATCGGCTGTGAGATAGGAATCCTGACGAGCTAGCGAATCCACCAGGAATGCCAGGCGTGTGGTGTCGGGCATCAGTATCACCGTGTCAATAGGATATGCGCGTCCGGGATTGACGTTATAGACGATTTTTGCCTTTTTGGGATTCCGGCCCACTTTGAGCTCGTAGGATGCCGTGCCGCTGAAATAGCCGTTGTTATCGAGAATCTGTTCGATCATGTGCGTGCGTACTTCCGGTCTTACATCCGACACAAGCACCGGGTCGCGGGCCAGTTTCTCATAGAGCCAGTGACGCAGGCCCGAAGGCGGATTGGACCAGTTGTTATATACCCACAGTCCGAGGGGGAAGGGATAGCGCCAGCCCAGCAGTTTCCAGTAATTGTTCGGAGGCACGTCGACCGAACTTGTAAGTTTTGCCGCAACGGGTGCCGGAAGACTCTTGTCGTCTGCCGGTGCCTCGATTCGCATTTTTTTGCCAGTGTACAGCTTTTCGTCGTCGGGAATCCTGCGGGTTGTGGAACACGAACTCATCAGGAGTGCGGCCACGGCTGTGACAGCGGTCAGGCGCGGAAGAATATGTCGGCGAAAGGCTTTCATCTGTTCTCGTTGGCTTTTTCGTGTGAAATTTCGGTTTCTTTGTCACGGTTGTTTTCCGCTGCATCGCGGCGACGTATGGCTGCCGGTGTGCGGAACATGTCGCCGAGGCGTCTCAGTTTGCGCCGGTAGACGAAACCGACGCCTGTCTGGGTGATTTCACCCTCGAGGATGCTTTCGAATCCCGTGTGACGGAAGAGGCGCACATACATTGTGCGCTGGCTGTTGAGGAAGTACTCGAACGATATATCGTTAATCAGATTCTGCGAGAAATTCTCGTCCGCGGTAGCGTCTGTGCTGTAGTTGCCTCCGACTACAATCTTGAATCTGTCGTTGAACAGCGACTTGGACACCTGATATGAGTAACTCATCGTCGACGAGGTGTTGCCGTTGTAGGTGCGGTCATACTGGTCGATGCCGAAAGAGATGTCTACGCCTTTGATTGTGTTGGCTGCCCATGAGTTGAGTTGTGATTCCAGGAAGGAGAATAGCGGGTTACCTGCCAGTGCTGCATTGCCTTTTGTTCCGGGACCCGTATAGACATTGTAGAGAAGCATGTTCATTGCCTGATTGGCGCGCTGCTCGGGTGACATCGATTCAAGCTCGTTGGCGACGGTCATGTCATCGTTGGTAGAGAGGTCGAATGCGGCATTCATCTGCGAGAGTGTGCCTGTTACCGACAGCGTGACATCGAAATTGACCAGACGGGAGTTCTGGCCCGACTGGGTCACGTTTGCTTTGATAACATCAGTGGCATGTATGTTCAGAATCGGATTCATCATGTCGCCGTTGAACGCCACATAGCTGCCGTCATCGAATGAAAAATTCTTCTCTGACATGAATGGCGGAGTGTAGCGTGCAAAGCCCTTGTCAATATTCAGGCGACCCGAGAGACGGCCGTTGTCCAGAGGCGACATGGCGTAGGTAAGAGTACCGTTGCTCTGGAGCTGCACGCGGTTTTTGCTGTCGGACGAGAGGTCAACATTGATAATAGACCCATTGTCAATTGTGAGAACCGCATCAAGAATCATTGCCATTCCGCCTGGCCGGATTGAATCGGCTCTCGCTACGGCGGCCGAATCAGTGAAACTTACGAATTTCACCATATCGTCGGTGCTCTGATTGGCAATCATCGATGTGGCGTCGGGTATCACGTAAGTGACGTTGGTAGAGGAGAGCAGAGTGAGATTTGCATTCAGCTGCATGAAACTCATCGAGCCGCGGGCCGACGCATCGAGGTCGATATATGCCTTGCCGTAGACATCGGCGCCACGGGCGGCTCGGTTGCTGTTGACAAGCATCATGTTGCGCGCTTTCAGACCGAGGTTAAGGCGCATGTCAGTCATGTCGGATATGTCGACGGTGCCGTTCACATAGAGCGGATTATCGTTGCAGCCTCTGATTGCGAAGTCGTTGAAGTGCACCGTATTGTTTTCCACATCGATAGGAGTGGAACTGAACTTATACGGTGTGCCGGTGAGCGCGAGTTTCACGGCAGTGGAGTCGAAGTCGAGTTTGCCGTCGAATACTGGTTTGTCAGTAGTACCGGATATTTTCAGATTGCCATTGAGTGTGCCCGTAAGCGATGCCGTGCCCCGTGGCAGGAAGGGATTCACTGTGTTGAGCGGGAAATGAATCATGGCGAAGTCAAGAGACATCGGAGAGGTGAGGGTGCTGTCATTGAGGGCTCCGTTGAGAGTCATTGTCTTTACGCCGTTCACCATAAGGTCTGCCTTGGCATTGATTGTACCGCTCGGACTTGCCGCAATATTGAAGTCAGCGTTTATGTCAGCTACTTTCTGTCTGTCGTAAGTGAATCCCGAAATGCCTGCGCTGCCCCGGCCGGTGATGAGGTCGCCATCGAGATTTATGCGCATATCGGCGTTCACGTCGCCCTTCATAGGCGGTGCGAAGGGGTTGAACGAAATCCAGTCGGATATATGGATGTCTTTCAGTTGTATGACAAGGTCTTCCTGATGTTTGTCGGCGAGTTTGCCTAGGCTGTCGGGATGCTGGGTATATATAGCGAGAGAACTGTTGCCGCCATTCATGCGCACATTTGCATCTAGATGCTTGTCGCGTATGTCGTAACGTATAAAGTTATCCTCGTTCACACTCCAGTTCTGATAACCGATGACCGGGTCGTAAGGCCTGATATTGAGCACCACCGTAGTGTCGGCTGTTGTCTCGGCGGCGAGCCCGAATCGAAAGCCGGTATTGCCGCTGAGGTTCTGCTGGTGGATGTCAAGTGATGCCGAACGGCCTTTCACGGTGCCTTTGAGAGCGACGCTGTGCCACTGGTCGAGATTTCCCGGCCGGTTGAGGAGTCCTGCGTCAAGATTCATGTCCGCATTGTCCTGAATGGCATTCACGTAGATTGAGTCCAATATCATTGAACCGGTGCTGAGTTCGCGGACTGTGCCGCTGAAAGTGAGGAAAGAGCCGTTGTTGGCCGACAGATAGAAATCGCCCACCGACATATCCGACGGTGCGAGTATGTCGTTTACCATATTAGACCGGCTTCCGGATACACTGAATGCGAACGGAGGCAGAGCTTTGCCGAGGGTGTCGACATTGATTACGAGATGGTCAATCTGTTCGCTCAGAAGCCCGGAAGCATGTGAAAAACCGTTGATGAGCGAGTCGAGGCTTACGAACGACTGGAACGAAGCCTCCAGGTCTCCGTTTGTGATATTGGCTGTAGTCGCCGAATCGGCGGCGAGGAAATTTACTTTGATGTCATTTACGGCGATAGTGCCGCTTTCACGGCGGTAAAAAGCATCGGCGACATGCAGCCGGGCATGAATGTCGTTCTTGCCCGGACCTATTGTAGCGCCGCCGTTTGCCACGATTTCGACAGAAGCAGGTATCTCGCTGAACTTCAGTGCATAGAGGTCGATGTTGCGTCCGTCGATATCGGCTGTCCATGTATAGGTAGTACCATCGAGATTCCCTTCAGCCGAGAGCGTGAAATCGGCGTCGGCGTTCGATGATTCGGCCTTGATTTGTGCATGTCCGTCGGAGAGAATGACATCGGCAGCAATGTCCTTATAATCGGCGCCATTGTAGAGCAGTGATGCTACATCAGCTTTTGCCTGAATGACGGTCGATTTGTTGAACGGGTCATATCCTTTGCCGTCTACGTTTACTTTGGCTGTGACAGCACCAACTCCGAGGGAGGGCATGAAAGCGTTGACGGGGAATGCGTTTGTAGTTAGGTCAGCCGTATATTTTTCAGCATCGCCGTTCCAGCGGCCCGAGAATCGCAAATCACCTTTGCCTGTGACAGCGGTGAGTCTGCCGTCGTAGGTGCCGTTGGCGATTACCACGTTTCCCTTGAGAGTCATCGGAGGAATTTCGAGAGTGGAGGCGGTTTCTTTGCTCAGAAGTGCATTTTTGAAAGTGTTTACGTTGATTATGTTGCCTTTGAGCGCGATGTTACCTCCGAGCCGAGCCGGGTCCATGAAGTTTTCTATATAGCCGTTGGCGCCTAAATGTATGCATCGGTTAAGGTCGAGGTCAAACCGCCTGATGTCGAGATGTCCGGTAGTGCCGTCGGCCTTTGCAATGAGCTGTATGTCCTCGGCATGCGGAACGGCTGCGAGATATGTCTTGAAAGGCGGGAACATGAGCGAAAGGTCGGCAGGCGAGAAGGCGCCGTCGAGGTCGAGCGCTAGCGGCAGCTGCGGATTCGAGGCGAAGTCGCCCATGCCGAGCTTGCCGTTGAGACTTGCCACGGTGGAGTTGGGTGTCGAAAGACGTACATCGTTGAACGACAGGGCCACGGAGTCGATGTCGAGTGTGCCGTCGACAGCGAGGTCCACGCCGCAGCGTTCACGGCCGCGGATGCTGAGCGGCAATTTGACTGTGGTGGCCTGATTGTAGAAATTGTTCAGCTTCAGGTCGAGGTCGTCAAGCTCTATATATGCGAAGTCGAGGCCGGGAAGCGGCTTTATGCCGGCGGTGGTGTACAGGCCGTGCGACTTGTCGAAGGCTATGCTGTCGATTTGAATGGTCCATGGAGCGCTTTTTGGCGCTGCGGCCTGGGCAGCGAGCTGTTTTTCGGTAGGGTAGGGGCCTCCGGTGGCTATCGACACGGAGTCGGGAGCGATGTAACGCGCATCGAGACCGGAGCCTGAGAATGTGGCGAGAGATATTTTCTGATTCAGAAGGTCGATGAGGCCGCTGTTCATCTCCGACGATGCGATATGTGCCGTGAGGGTATCGATGGTCGGCATCATACGCATGGAGAAAGTGAAGTCATCCAGATGTATGTTTCCTACCTTGACCGACATTTTTGTCGGGGGAGCCGGTGGAGTTGGAAGACCGGTATCGGGACGCATTACCATGGCTACGTGTCCGCCGGATATGGCGCCTTTCTGCAAGTCTATGCCCATTGTAGGCAGATGTATCACGGCAGGCGACAGACCGAGGCTGTCGGCGTTGATGCGCATGTACATAAGTGAATCGGGCGTCCCCATTACATAGAGGGCTTTCTGGAGTTGTAATTCGCTTATGTGTGCATTACCGGTGAGCAGGGGCATAAGTTCGGCTGACACCTCCAGCCGCTCGGCCGACATGATGGTGTCTCCGTTCTGTTCGAGTGTGAGGCCGGCGCCTTCGAGTGTGAGGGGGAAATGCAGGCGCAGCTCATCAAGGGTCAGTTTCGGAGTTCCGTCTCTGCCGTCGAGTTTGTTTACTAATGCGATTCTGGCGATGTTCTGTGCCCACGGAGAATAAAGAACGCCGACAAGACCGACTACAAACAATACCAGAGCAAAAGCTATGTAAGCGATTGCTCTGACGGCTGTTAATATGATATTGCGGAACTTCACAGTGATGAAAGTGATGAATTAAGCTTGCGTTTTTGATTTTCTTAATAACGGCTGACTGCCGTTTATTGTTCATCATTTCAGCTGGGTCACTCTTACGCGCGTGTTCTTTATTTTGTAAGGGGCAACGGCAAGGGCTGTGTCGCGTGCTTTAGAGGCCGGTACGGCGACGTATGCCTGGTGGTCGCGGATGTCAATCCGTCCTACTTCGTCTTTGGAGAGTCCTCCTTTCTGAATAAGGAATCCGGCGATGTCTCCGCGTGAAATTTTTTCTCGTTTGCCTGCGTTGAAGTGCAAGGTCGCCCATTGTGAGGGCTTGATTTCGCCGGAACCTTCTGGCCAGTATTGTTCGAGAACAGGGAAGAAATCCGGCACTCTGTCGGTGTCGCTTACTATGGCGAAAGCTCTGCCGGAAGCTCCCATTCGGGCAGTACGGCCGTTGCGGTGTGTCATTGCCTCAGGAGATACAGGCAGATGATAGTGGACCACGGCATCCACACCGCTTATGTCGAGTCCACGCGATGCGAGGTCGGTGGATATAAGGATAGGTGTTGTGCCGTTGGAAAACAATGTGAGAGCCCGTTCACGTTCATCTTGCTCAAGGCCTCCGTGATATAGCCCGGCCGGGAAGTGCCGGCATTTCAGATGTTGGTACACACGTTCGGCGGCATTCCGGTGATTTACAAAAACTATCACACGGCTGGCGGCGAGGTCGCGAAGAAGGCTGTCGAGGGTTTCGAGTTTGTCGGCTGAGGGGCTGTCGACCCTCATGAATTCTAAGTCGGGCTCAATGGTTTTGTCGTCGCCGGTATAATCGAAAGTCTTAAAATCCTTCAGCTCTAAAAAGTCGGGAAGTTCGCTGAGTTTGGTCGCCGAGGTGAGAATTGTTGTCGACAAATTTTTGAGACGCCCGGCAATCGCCCTCATATCGGGGAGAAATCCGAGTTCGAGAGATTTGTCGTATTCGTCAAGAACGAGAGATGTGACGCCGAATACATTTACGGTGCCGCGGCGGATATGGTCGAGCAGACGGCCTGGCGTGGCGACTATGATGGCAGGGTCTCCGTCGAGGCTTTTCGTTTCGGCTTCAAAGCTGTGGCCGCCGTACATGGCGGTTGTCTTTAATTCGGGTGATGCAAGACTCCGCACTACTTCAAAGACCTGAAGAGCCAGCTCGCGAGTCGGTACGATGACGAGTCCGCGGACCCCTTCGCCTTTTTTAACTGAACGGAGAAAGGGCAGTGCGAAAGCCAAAGTCTTGCCGCTGCCCGTCGGAGCTGTGAGCAGAAGCCTGGCCGGCAGCGGAGTGTCGGCCATTTGTCTCTGAACGGGAGTGAGCTTTTCAATGTCGAGCTTTTCTTTTGCTCTGGCGATGAGAAGTGCGGAATCCATATCGATTAAAACCGATTATCTGTTATTTGAGGTTTGCGTCGATGATTGCTTCGAAAGCGGTGTCGGGCAGTAGTTCGCCTGTGCCGATGTATACCTTGCGTTCTCCGTCAGGGGTGAGGAATACTACAGCGGGAATCGAGCTGCCGAGATTAAATGCTTCAAAAAGGCTGCCGAACTTGTCTACATCAATGGAGATGAAGGAGACGCGACCTTTGTATTTCTCGGCCATCTGCTCAAGTACGGGAGCAAGCTGGCGGCAAGGACCGCACCATACGGCATTGAAGTCGAGCACGGTGAGCTGCTCCACTTTCATGTCTGGGGCAATCGCAGAGGCGTCGGTGAGTTCGATTACTTTACCGTCGGTGGCGACGGGAGCCGTAAGAGCGGGCTGAGTTGTTTCCTGAGCCTGAGGAGCGTTGGCTGTTTCGACGGTGTCTCCTGCATTCTTTGAGTTGCAGGATGCGAGAGCGAGGATAGCGGCAATGCCGCAGAAGATGATTTTTTTCATAATATTATCAAATGAGCAAAAGTACAACACGCTGAAGGGCGTGCGGGTTTAGCAGAAATGTCAAAATAGGCCCAGGATGGGCCATGGATGCAAAATTACTACTTTTTTGTTAAATTTTTTACGCATCTGTATACTTTATTAATAGGTGTCGAAGCGGCTCTTATTGAAAAAGAGCAGTTTTTTCAATGTTACAAGCAGCGCGATTTGTAAAGTTTGTCAAATTTTAAATTTTTTTGGATGTTGTTGAGTTGCATTACAATAATATTATTATCTTTGCAGCGCCGACCACATAGAAGCCCACGTGGCTTTGAGGGTGGGTGCAGACATTTTGGAAAGCGTTTATTATGCGCTTTGTTCTTGATTATCTGAATTTCTCGCAAAAATTTATCTACATCAAGAGCAGGGTGACGATAGATGCCCTTGGATATGTATTATGGCTTTCGATGCTTTCTCTGAGAAGAGATGCGGCATCGGATTGCATTGTATACATACACAAGCGTGGGCTTCTATGTGTTACCTGTTCTATGTAGATGGGCAATGCGAGAAGCCTCAGATAATGGGACGGGTAATAATAAGGACACCTACGCTTTTTTCGTGTATTATAACTGCCTTTAAAATGTGTCCGAAGGCATATATCATTTATCACACCCGATGAAACCAAACCGCATTTTAGCGACGGGTTTGCTTACTGGTTTGTTACTATGCTGTTCACGAGATGTAGCCGCAGAAGAAAAGGTGCCATGCCTTATCTTTACTGGAAATAGCGAGACGGAGCATTGTATTGACCTCTCGAAGCTAAACCGAATCACATTTGGCGACGACGGCATGACTGTCAGTTCGTCGACGGGCGACAGCACTGAGAAAGTTAAGCTGTTGTACTCCTTGTTTAACCGCATTAAAATCGACGATGCCGTTCCGACAGAATCTGCCGGTCTCGACGAAGTAGAAATTGACGCGGATTCCCGTATGGTTTTTCAGCGCGACACTAAGTCGATAGTCATAGAGTCGCCGTCGGATTTGCCGTACAGTATCGGCATATTCAGTCTCAACGGCTCGCTGATAGCGATGTCGACTGCCAATGCCGGTCAATCGCTCTCCGTAGAGGCACTCACGCCGGGAGCTTATATCGCAGTCGCAACAAACAGCGATTCGAAACTAACGCTTAAATTCATAATCAATTAATCAGCCATGAAAAAATCATACATAGGCAAATCGCTTGTTTTGGGTG
Source organism: uncultured Muribaculaceae bacterium (assembly GCA_910587355.1). Taxonomy (GTDB): domain Bacteria; phylum Bacteroidota; class Bacteroidia; order Bacteroidales; family Muribaculaceae; genus CAG-873. The sequence goes on along the minus strand of CAJUKF010000017.1, from coordinate 10,646 downwards.
TCCTTTCGCTCATAGCTCTATTTGGCTTTGCAAAACAAGTGAAAGTATTGCAAATCTTTAGCTTGGGCAAAGTGAGCCAGCAGATAGCTGTTTCCGATATCGATTATATAGATGTCATCGACATGCCGGCGCCTGACGATGTTCAGTTGACAACACAAAACGGTTACATTACAATAAAATGGAATCCGGTGGAAGGCGCAACATCCTACACTGTTTATCGCTCTTCGGATAATGCTAAATTTTCTCAGCTTACTAACACTACAGAAACAAGCTATACCGACAGAACCCCACTGCTGGGCGCTAATTATTACCGTGTAAAAGCGATAATCAATGGTTTGGAGGGCGGATATGTCAGCACTTTGGATTACACTTTTACAGAATCAGACCTTTTCCAAAACCGTGATTTGGCACTTGGTTGGCTTGAAGATATCTATACGTTCTATCCCGACTGCACCAACCGCTATGCAGATAATACTGGCATGTATTGGAACGGCGGCTCTATCGAAGGCTACCTCCCCTGGGATTGGGTGGAGACCCACGATATAATCAACGGTACGCTCACTTCTTCTACCGGCTTTGTACAGCGTATGTGGCAGCAGTACTACATCGGCATCTCTAAATGTAATGCCTTTTTGGCGAATATCAATAATAGCGAAGCTTTATCAAGTTCAGAAAAGGCTACCGTTCATGCAGAGGCGCGTGCGTTGCGTGCGTTGTTTTATCTTAACCTTGTGAAACTCTATGGCCCCGTGCCTTTAATTGGCGAGCGTGTATGCGCAACCGAAAACTCGATTGACCTCGGTCAGCTTGCCCGCAATACCGTCGACGAATGCTTTGATTATATCATATCAGAGTTTAAAGCCGTGCTCAATCAAAATGTGCTTAAATCGTCTTTTGACGCATTCGGAAATCATGACTACATTGTAGATGGAGTCTTTACTCAGGAAGTGGTGGATATGCTTCTTTGTGACGCATATCTCTTCAGAGCTTCGTATCTCTTCAATGGAGACCAATATTATGTGCAAATGTCCAATCAGAACGGCACACCTCTCTTCCCGCAGGGACGCGACGAGCAGAAATGGCGCGACCTCAAGGCTCAGGCTTTGAAAATCATCAACAGCGGCAAGTATTCGCTCGTTCTCCGCGATACATATGACCACATGGTTACTGACCTCTCGCAGGCATGCCCCTTCAAGTCGGTATTCTACGCAAGCATGGGTACTACATATAACGAGGAGCTGATTTTTGGCCGTACTAAAGCCAGCCGTGAAGGCTATTCGATGGTTCCCCGTTTCTCCGGTCTTCCCTCGAACTACGACAAGGGTGGCGGCGCTCTCTCCATTCCTCTCGAATTCGTTGACCTTTACTTCACAAACAAAGGTTTGCGCATCGACGAAGACCCCGACTACTTCACATACGATACTGATAATCCTCCCACAGCAGTTCGTGGCTCGTCTGCCATTATCCAGACCTCCGCTTACAAAGACCCGATTTCGGGCTACGAGTATTTCAAACCCGCTTCGTCGGGCGGTGCAGTCTCCTATACCGGTCCTACTTCAATCATGAAGCAGTTCTATAACCGCGAGGCCCGTTTCTATCTGGCTGTTACATTCCAGAACCGTCCGTGGGACTTCCAGGGTGGCGCAGCAGTTCAGATGCAGTTCAACGGTAACTCCGGTTCCGACGGCAGGACCCTCGACTATCCTGTTTTCGGCACTATTGTGCGTAAGAACTACTATCACAAGGAGTCGAACTTCAACATGAGTTGCGAATACCGTCTTGCCGAGGTTTACCTCGACTACGCCGAGGCTTGCGCCGAACTCGGTGAATTTGCCGAAGCACTCAAGTATGTGAACTACATCCGCAGTCGTGCCGGTATCGCCCAGTATGGTGTTAACGCTGGCGACACAGGCCTGGATATCCGCCAACAGACTAAAGTCATTCTCCCCGCCTACGACAAGGAGACTGTGCTCAAGGCTATCTACCGTGAGCGTCTGCTTGAGCTTGCCTACGAGAACAAACACTACTTCGACGTTCGTCGCTGGAGTGTTGCCGACGGCAAGTGGCGCAATGGTGCTGAGATGACCGACGGATGGATTTATCCTGCTTATCACACCGGTGGAGAAGGCGGCTCTATGACAGGCTTCAACATCAATAACGTAGGCCTCACCGACGCAAACAAGAATGTGAATTTCTACAAACGCGTTAAACAGCAGGAGCGTGTGTTTACAAAGCAGATGAGCTTATTCCCCATACCTCAGGCTGAACTGAACCGCAACAAACTCTGTGTTCAGAACGCCGGTTGGTAATCAAAAAACAATACATCAATTAAGAGCGGAAGCGCATGAAACCCAGCACTTCCGCTCTGTCTTTTTTTTTGATGCAGCGCTTGTACTCGCTATTTTATTTTCTTCCGGTAGTTGCATGGCGACATGCCATAGTTGCGAAGGAAGAGACGATGAAAATAGGGGATGCTTGTGAAACCGCAATCATATGCGATGTCACATGCCGGGTCGGTGGTGGAGGTGAGTAAAAGGGCCGCTTTTTCAAGTCTTAAAGAATTGATATACTGAGTGAACGTCTGCCCGGTGTGTTTTTTGACGAATTTGCAGAGCGCTGATTTATTCATATTCATGTAAGCGGCAGTGCCTTCCAATGTGATATGTCCATAGGAATTACATTTGCAAAAAATTCGAAATTTCTCGGCGTTTCTTAAGGTTTTATTCATTGGTCGGCATCCAGTTTCTTCGGCCTCTGTATTTTCGACCATTAACATGAGCAGTTGCAGAAACATAGGTAAGCGCTCCGCAGAGCTTAAAGGACGCATATCTTCGAGCAGCCTGGTAATTTTGATAGCAGTTTTACCGACAAATTTTCTCGGGACCCTGAGAGTGTCAAGGGTTGCAGCAGTCTGAGCAAATTCTGGGAAAACGGAGGAAAGACGGGAAGGCAAATCAGAAGCAAACAGCAGAGTGATATTATGGATATAACCGTTCTCGTCTGTTGAGCTGCTGTCAAAAAACCAGCCGTGTGGAAACTGCGGAGGAATCAGAATTACTTCTCCTTCTCGAAACGGCTGTCTTTCATCCCCGAGAAATCTGGTGCCCTGACCACATATGACGTATGACAGCTCCCATTCATTCTGAGAGTGAACGGGAATCTGATGCTTAGGGGAGAGCAAAACATCGTCGTAAATAAAAGATTGCTTCATACAGAATGCAAATATAGTATAATGTTTTGGAAAAACAGATAAATCCAAGACAATAAAAATAAAGTAATTTTGCGGTGAATCTTATGCCAATCATTTTTAATAATGAATACTACTTTTCTTGCTTCCAAACCCAGATATGAGATACTTGACGGACTGCGCGGAGTTGCCGCCATGTTAGTCGTGGCATATCATCTGCTTGAAACTTATACGGCCAATCCGATGGAACAGCTGCTGAATCACGGTTATCTTGCCGTGGATTTTTTCTTTGTCCTGTCGGGATTTGTCATCGGATATGCGTACGATGACCGCTGGGACCGCATGACTCTCTGGGATTTTTTCAAGCGTCGTCTCACACGCCTGCATCCTATGGTCATAATGGGGACGCTCATAGGTGCTGCGCTCTTCTATTTCGGAGCATGTCCGGCATTCCCCATGATAATGGAGACACCATGGTGGAAGGTGCTTGTAATGGCTCTGCTCGGGTGCCTTATGATTCCGGCTCTTGTTTCATGGGACATACGCGGCTGGTGGGAAACGAACCCGCTGAACGGTCCTACTTGGTCGCTGGCATGGGAGTATGTGGCAAATATCGTCTATGCACTGATTGTACGACACTTCTCTAAACTCACTCTCGGGCTTTTTGTTGCTCTGTCGGCATGTCTCACAATTGATGTGGCGCTCAACATCGACACATTCGGACTTCTCGGTGGCAGGACAGATGTATCATATACCGTCATCGGCGGATGGAGCATTACACCCGACCAGATGTACATAGGCATGACACGCCTGCTTTATCCTTTCTTTATGGGCCTGCTGCTTGCACGCATCAATAAACTCATTGCACTTAAAGGCGGCTTCTATTGGTGCTCGCTGTTCATAATCATAATCTTAGCGATGCCACGTATAGGTGGTACAACAGATATGTGGATGAACGGCACCTACGAAGCGCTGAGCATTATCGTCCTCTTTCCAATGATTGTGCTTATGGGAGCGGGCAGCAAAGTCACCGGCAAGCGCTCGGTTGCCCTGTGTAAATTCTTCGGCGTACTGTCGTATCCTCTTTACATCACCCATTTCCCCCTTGTATACATGCAGAAAGCCTGGGTAAGCAACAATCCGGACGCTTCCCGGGGAATGCTCATATTCGTAGGTGTGGCCATATTCTGCCTCGCTGTCGGCATAGCCTATGCCAGCCTTAAGTTGTATGACGAACCGGTTCGCGAATGGCTGAAAAATCACTGGCTGATGCGTAAGAAATAGGAAAGGAGATGTATTGTGAGATGTCGGGAATTATCAGGATTTTTTCTTGGTAATTCCCGATAATGCGTTGCAGAGTATTGGGGCGAGAGTGTTTCCGCATCCGAATTTTGGGTGATATTACTACTTTTTTTGTTAATTTCTCTTTGAAAATGAAAAACTTTACATAACTTTGTACGCGATAGCGCACGGCAGAGGCTTGCTCACTGCCCTTTCTGAGACCTGAATCTATATATTTATGAGACGAATTATTCTCGCTGTTATTTTTGCGGCCTTGCTTGTGCCGGCATTTGCCGGGCAGCCCGAACTGAAGTTTCACGATGGTAAATTCCGTGTACTTCAGCTGACCGATTTGCATCTTATGCCAAATAATCCCGCAAAGTGCGCCGAGACCGAAGCTACGGTTCGTGCCGTTGTGAAGCGTACGAATCCGGACCTGATAATGCTTACAGGCGATGTGGTGACCTACGACCCGGCATGGACAGGCTGGAAGCGGATAACGGATATGATGGAAAGTCTCGGCGTACCTTATAATGTAGGCATGGGCAACCATGACGCCGAGTACCTTAAGAAAAGCGATATTTATACATATCTTCTCAAATCTCCCAATTATGTGGGAGCGCTTAACGGCGAGGGGGTCATTACCGGGGGGGGCACATGTGCTCTCGAGGTGCTCGGTGCCGACGGAAAACCGGCATCGATTATATACTCTATAGACAGCAACGACTATCCGACGGACAAGCGTTTCGGCGCTTACGACTGGATACATTTCGACCAGCTCAAATGGTACCGCGACAAATCGGCTGAATACACGGCAAAGGCCGGCAAGCCGCTTCCTTCACTGGCTTTCTTCCATATCCCCCTGCCTGAATATGCTTATGTAGTCGACGACCCTCATACCTACGGTGCGCGTCACGAAGGGGCCGGCGCCTCGTCGGCACTTAACTCGGGTGCATTCCTCAATTTCATGGAAATGGGCGACATAATGGGTGTATTCGCAGGCCATGACCACGACAATGACTTTGTTGGCGTGAACCGCGGCATAGCCCTCGGATTCGGCCGCTGTACCGGAGCCGAAGCCTACGGCGAACTTGAACGCGGCGGACGTGTGATAGACCTCACTGAAGGCGAGCGTCGCTTTGAAACATATGCAGTAACCCCCAAAGGCGAAGAGCCTCATTATTATTATCCGTCGGGTCTGAACGACGAGCAGATAGCCAAAGCCGACTATCACAAGGCCGTAAATGTGCCCAAAGGCAAGCAGGGTCTGCGCTATACTTATCTCGAAATTCCCAATGGCCGCTGCAAGGCCGTGGAGCAGATGAATCTCATGACCGAGAAGGGGCGCGGCGTGATGCCGAACTTCGATATCACGAAGGCTCCGGCGGAAGACCATTTCGGCTATGTGTTCGAAGGCCTGATTGACATACCGGTAAAAGGCATCTATAATTTCTATACCTACTCCGACGACGGCTCGCAGCTTTTTATTGACGGAGAGCTTGTGGTAGACAATGATGGCGGACACAGCGCACGTCGCCGCGACGGCTCGATTGCTCTTGAAGCCGGTCTGCATCCCATAAAACTCTGCTATTTTGAAGATTATATGGGACAAGCTCTCGAAGTGGGCGTAAGTTCGCTTGAGATTTTCGAGCAGCCCATACCTGCCGGTATGCTCTATACGGGAGGAAAGTGACGGCTTCTTATTTAACGGAGATTGATATTTAATAAAAATTTTTTACTTAAAATATGTGTCGTGTTCAGGCAATTCGTTACCTTTGCAATATAGAAAAGCCAACACGCAGTAAACAAGAGCTAATTTAATATGAGAATCGCTATAGACTTGGGTGGTACGAATATTTGTGCCGCAAAAGTTGAAAAGGGAAAATGCAGCGACGTTACCTCGGTTCCGTGCAATGCAAAGGGGACGGAAGACGTGGTTATATCCCAAATAAAGGAACTCATAGCCACGCTTTCCACAGACACTCCCGAAGGCATAGGCATAGGAGTTCCATCGGTGGTTGATGTGGAGCGGGGAATTGTATACAATGCCTGCAATATACCCTCGTGGCGCGAAGTGCATCTCAAAGAGAAAATCGAGGATGCTTTCGGTGTCCGCACCGAGGTGAACAACGACTGCAACTGCTTTGCTCTTGGAGAATTTCTCTATGGAGCCGGCCGCGGATGCGAAAATATGGTGGGCATCACCCTTGGCACGGGAGTTGGCGCGGGTGTGATTATCAACGGGCGCCTCTACAGCGGGTGCTGTGCCGGCGCGGGTGAAATAGGCTCTCTGCCCTTCCGCAAGAGCGACTATGAGCACTACTGCAGCAGCCTCTTTCTCAACGACGAATATCATACAACAGGAGCCGAGCTTGCGGCGCGGATTGCCGCCGGCGATACATCGGCTCTTGCCGTGTGGGACGAGTTCGGACGCAACCTCGGCGAACTCATCAAAGCAATACTTTTTACCTACGCACCCGATGCTGTCGTAATTGGCGGTGGCATCGTAGCTTCAATGAAATATTTTGAAGAGGGAATGCGCTCATCTGTGGCAGAATTTCCGTATGAGCGTATCAGCGGTCACTGCCGCATAGTTCCGGCGCAGCTTCGTGAGGCCAATCTTCTGGGAGCCGCATCATTACTTGACTAATATTCATTTACTAACAAATAATTATAAAAGCAAAAACAGGAAAAAGCAAACTTACAAAACAAACTTTATTAACCAATTAAACGAGAATTAAACTCATTATCTGTCAAAAAAAGTTTTCCATGAAAGAAACAAGCAACACACTTTCTCGCATGATGATGACCTTTGTGATGGCCGTCATCCTGTCAGTCGGTGCCTTCGCACAGGAACTCATCACTGTGAAGGGTCTTGTTCAGGATGCAGCCGGTGACCCCCTCATCGGAGCTTCTGTACAGGTAGTCGGAACCAAAGTGGCAGCAGCCACCGGTATCGACGGCGACTTTACACTTCGCGCAAAAGTAGGTGACCAGCTTCAGGTAAGCTACGTTGGCTGCAACACACAGGTTGTGACCATCACCGGTCCCTCAGTTACCGTTACTCTCCAGGAGAGCAGCGAACAGCTCGAGAACCTCGTCGTTCTCGGTTATGGCGCCCAGTCGCGCAAGCAGGACCTCTCGGCTTCTGTAGGCGTAGTCTCCAATGTAGATGAACTTGTAAAACGTCCTGTAACTTCGACTGAAGGTATGCTCCAGGGCCAGCTCCCCGGCGTAACCATTACACAGAACGGCGGTGACCCGACATCGACCCCCTCGATTGTAATCCGCGGTCAGGGCTCACAGAACGGTGACAACGTACTCTGGGTTGTCGACGGTGTTCCCGGCGCACCTATTGCATCTCTCGAAGACATCGAGAGCATCGTAGTCCTCAAGGATGCCGCATCAGCCGCTATCTATGGTGCACAGTCCGGTGCCGGCGGTGTAGTACTCGTAACCACCAAGAAAGCTCACGAAGGCCCCGCCACTCTTACCTATGAGGGCCAGTACGGTCTACGCAAGGCTTCCAACCTTATTACTCCTCTCAACGCCGAGCAGGAACTTGCAATGCGCAAGCAGTCGTTCGCCAACGCAAACCTTCCTCTTCCTGACGCATGGAATGTGGAGAAAAACCCCTGGATTGGCACCACACGTACCAACTGGATGGACGAAGTGTTCCGCACAGCTTTCTTCCAGCGCCACAACATCGTGCTCAACGGCGGTAGCGAGACATTCACCAACCGTCTTTCGTTCAACTATGTGAACAACGAAGGTACCCTCCACAACACCTACAGCAAGGAGCTTGGTATCCGCTACAACGGTATGTTCAAAATCAACAAGTGGGTGACCATTCGTGAAGACCTCACCTGGAAGAATTACGAATCGCGCACCAAGAGCACAACCGACGCCTACACCGGCCCGATTCTGTCGGCTATCTGGATGCCCGCATCCGCAGAGGTATACAGCCCGATAACAGGCACATGGGGAGGTACGACCACCCAGGACCCCGAATACATCGCAAAATACGGCAGCAACTTCGCCGACGCACACGGTGACGTAGTGAACCCGATTCGTCTTCTCGAATGCGAGAACCGCTACAACCGCACAAGCGACATCTGGACAACCACCAGCCTCGAAATCGCCAACATCATCGAAGGTCTGCGCTTCACATCGCGCTTCACCTACAATGTGGCCAACAACAACTACTCGAACTTCAAACCCAAGGACCTCGCTCCCGGCAAGCCCGACGAGAACAACTCGCTTCTTGTGTCGAACTACCGCACAGACCAGTGGAACGCAGAGAACACTCTTACTTATGAGAACTCTTTCGGCCAGCACCGTGTAAGCGGTCTCTTCTCGGTAACCGCCAACCACTGGGAACAGCGCTACCTCGAAGGGTCAGGCTCAGGCTTCGAAGACGAGAGCAAATATCTCCAGTATCTTCCCCTTGCCAGCTCCACCACACCCAGCAACGCCCTCTATGGCCCGGATGCAAACGTATCGCTCGTTGCACGTGTAGGCTACAGCTATGCTGACCGCTACTTCGTGACAGCTTCGTGGCGCCGCGACCTCGCCGGCCGTCTGGTAAAAGAGAGCAACAGCGGCGACTTCCCCGCCGTGACTGCAGCCTGGAAGATTTCTTCGGAAAAATTCTTCAACAACACCAACAACTTCAACCTCCTCAAGGTGCGTGCATCGTGGGGTAAGGTAGGTAACCTCGGTTCCGTGCCCATGGGCTACAAGGCCGGTCTGATGTGGTCGGATTTTGTCGGCAATGAGACAGCATGGTACGGCATCATGAACAATCAGGGCGGCAATAAGTACTTCTGGGGCAACATGACAGGCCTCAGTACCCCTGTCAATCCCAATCTTACCTGGGAAACCTCGGAGCAGTTCGATATCGGTGTGGATGCAGAGTTCTTCCACAACCGTCTGGCCGTTTCACTCGACTACTTCGACAAGAAGACCAACAACCTGATTCAGGCGCAGACAATCAACTGGCCTGACTATATCGGTCTCAGCCCGCAGCTCGTCAACCTCGGTGAAATCAGCAACCGCGGTTTCGAATTCCTCGGCAGCTGGACCGACCGCATCAACCGTGACTGGTCGTACAGCATCAGCGGTAACTTCTCTTACCTGAAGAACAAGATTACCGACATCGGCGTGAAGAACGAAGACGGCGAACCCGGCGTATGGACAGGCGGCGGTGACTTCCGTTCCATTCCCTATCTCTATCAGAGCTGTCAGGGCGGCCCGCTCAACCAGTACTACCTGATTAAGACCGACGGTATCTTCCAGAGCGACGAGGAAGCAGCCGCTTACGTTGACAAGAACGGCAACCGCATCCAGCCGAATGCCAAAGCCGGCGACCTTAAATTCGTGGATTACAACGAAGACGGCGTAATCGACAATCTTGACCGTCAGTATCTCGGCAACGCCACTCCCGACTGGACCTACGCACTCACACTGGGCGCAACATGGAAGAATCTCTCCGTAAGCATGATGTTCCAGGGTGTTCAGGGCGCACAGGCCGCATATGTAGGCAAGGAAGCATTCCTCAACGACGCTGACGGTAACTTCAACCGCTCGACCGAGATTCTTAATGCCTGGAGCCCGACGAACACCGGCAGCGATATTCCCCGTCTGTCGCGTCTTGACCCGAACGGCAACTTCTCGACCCCGTCGGACTACTATCTCGAGAACACTTCGTACCTGCGTATGAAGAACCTCACAATCAATTACAACCTCACTTCGCTCGTTCAGAAGTGGGATTACCTGAAGGGCCGCAACAGCCAGCTCAATGTATACTTCTCGGCAGACAACCTCTTCACAATCACCAACTACTCGGGCATGGACCCCGAAGTTGACGGTTACGACGCCCTCAAGTATCCTGTATCGCGCATCTATACCTTCGGTATCAACCTCACATATTAATCAACGAAAGGAAAAATCAATATGAACAAATATATTATTGGTGTGGCGCTTGCAGCTGGCCTTTCGCTCAGCTCGTGCAGTGACTTCCTCGACGTACAGCCCGAAGGCAGCACTACATCGACCACCTATTTCAGCAATGACCAGCAGGCTATTGATGCCATCGACCCGGTTTACCTCGCCCTGACCAACGGCGACGATATGTTCGGCCGAGACCTCTTCTACGAGCAGGCAGCCGCATGCGATA
>CAJUKF010000016.1 GCA_910587355.1 uncultured Muribaculaceae bacterium | reverse complement strand
CAGCTGAAATTTAGATGTTTAACAGCATAATATTAATTTTTGTCATCTACTAAAATATTATGGTATAAATAGTTTATTGTCTCTATAATAATTGTGAACCAATTGTCCACCGATTAATTTACCGAGCATCCCCCCTCCAATGCCTCCCGCAACGCCTCCAAGAATGCCTCCTAACGGACCAGCTAATAAGCCCATTCCTGCTCCTACCTCAACGCCAATTTTCCCTAATATAAAAGCGCCAAAACACTCTCCGGCAGCTTTGACAGAACGATAGTAATTTGTTATACCAAAATTGGCTAAATCTTCACAATCTTTTAAATATTCCGCATAGATACTTGCTATATCTAAACAAACTCCTATCGGCTCCGTAAACTTACAGATACGATACCCTTTCTCGTAAACAAACTCTGTCTTTACATATTGATTCCCACGGAATGTTCTTTCTCCTTCTCGATGAAAATAGTATTTATGATTACTTCCATAAGTGGAATTTTTATCTAGTTTTATTGGTGTCCGGTAAAACTTTTTGATGAATTTTCTCTCTATAAGTTTACCGGACAGCCGATGTCGTAAACGTATAGGAGTACTAAAATCACATAAAAATGGCTTGTATACTCATTATATCGCATTTAAAATGGATTTCATTTACAGTTTTGTCCTATTCTATTGTAAAATAGGGGCATTTTTTACCGGACAGCCGTTATTATTAGGCTGAAAGGGGCTTGTCCACCATCAAAATCAATAAGAATAGAGCATTATAGCCGTTTACCGGACACCAATAATCTAGTTTAAAACTTTCACCCTTAGAATCGAAATATAGATTGAAATATTCAAATATTTGTAGGACACATTCTATAGGTGAGAAAGGCGCTTCTCCCACACAAACAAATTCCGCAAGTTCACCGTGTAGGTTTCCCTGTGCATCCTGTGTCAGGTCGGTATTTTTTCTTTGGTCATGGACATAGTGATTAAAGAAACCTATTTTCAGTCCCTGGATTGCTCCCCGAATGAATCTGCCCCCTAAAGCATAGGCCACAAGGCCACTGGCAACAGAACCGGACACTAATTTTACGAGACTTAATCTGTCTGACCCTTGTGGCATACTGCCTATCCCCGATGCAACCGCCCCTGACACCAACCCGCTTACGAAGTCTCCACCCCCAATCATATTGAGCACGCCGCTTGCCGCACCGTGGGTGCCCGCACGCAAGAGTTCATGTCCGATACTTCCCGTGGTCTTGAAGAGTGCGCCGATTCCGTAAGAAACAGCCGACGAGAGCAGGCTCATGGCTCCGGCTTTCCAGATGTTTTTCCCGCTGAAATCGGCACTTATCATACTTGTAGCCAGATTAAACAGACCGAGAGCAGGCTCATGGCTCCGGCTTTCCAGATGTTTTTCCCGCTGAAATCGGCACTTATCATACTTGTAGCCAGATTAAACAGACCGAATGCCACAAAGCCGGCAATACTCTGTCCGCTCGGGTCGGTGTACTTGAGCGGATTGTTGAGGCAGTAGCTGTAGCGGTTGTAGCTCTGCGGCGAGCCCGCAAACTGCACATACGGGTCAGGGCTGAAAAAGCGGCCAAGCACAGGGTCATAAAGACGGCCGTTCATGTTGATGATGCCGAACTCCGGCAGCATCTCATGGCCCGTATAGCCACAGTCATCCCATATCAGTGTCAACAGCCGTATGGAAATGACTGCTGAATAAGTATCAGTGGCTGTACAGGTCATATGCGCTACATCTGTGTATCTGTATGTGTCACAAATTTATTGACTATTTTCTATTTGTGCAAGCAAATTCGGGGCACGAACTTTCATCCACGCGTCATTAGATTCCATAAGTCGAAGCGGCCAATTGCGCATGCAAAGCATAGATAAATGCCGAATGCGACACTCAGGAGGCTGCCGAGGCAAAATGCCGCCGTCCTCCACATCCATTTGCGGTGCCATTGCTTATCCTCTTTCTCAAATTTCTTGAAGTATTTCAAGTAACGGTAGTCTTTAAACACCTTTCTGCGTACAGGCTGCCATGTAATAGCAATCATTATTATAATGATTGGCATATAGATAATAGGGTGGAGCACTCCATATTGTTTTACCAGTAAGCCGATTATTAACCCTAACGGAATAAAAGTGTAATTGGCATATAGCAATCCGAAAATACTCTCGCTACAATCCATACAACTCCCATTTTTTGGATTTTTTATTAGTTTTGAATACTCTTCATTGCCTTTACTTATTCTTTTTATATATATGTCGCTAATTCTCTTAGGTAAGCAAAATTTGAATAAATAAAATGGGAAGTACACTATAGCACCAATAAAATTGTCAAATTTCACATTACCAAGATAGACTATGTAGAGTATGGCATTTAACACATATGAATATCTATCTTTCATAATTAATTGTTAATCCAACTTATTATTCCGTTAAATACTTTAGGCCCGTAATAGCCTCCTAAAAATCCCCCGACAGCACCCCCTACAATCATCAAAGGAATTGTACTCACGCCAAAAGCACTTCCAACAATAAATCCTATCTTTGCACCCACTTTAGCACCCACTTTAGCACCGGCCCATGAAACAGTAATTTCTGTAGCAGCTTCAGCTGTATTGCCAAAATTTGCTTCTCCGGTCTTCTGATATAGATTGACATCTTTCATTACAGCTTCCAATATTTTGCCACCGTTCAATATCCCTCCAACCCAACCTCCGGCTTTGGTATACCCGTGAAAATATGACCCAATTGGTGCAAGCATCCTCGTAGTCACATATTTATTGCCGTAAAAGCCTCGCGTACCATCAGCATGAAAATAAAATTTCCCATTACTCCCAAAAGTTGAATTCCCGGCATGCGTACTCACAGCCCCGGCCACAGCATCTATCACACTATTTGTCGTATACATTGCATAGAAAACTCTCGGGTCCAGTTCGGGCCGTATTTTACTGCACATTACACTTACCCCAAAGTTATAACGATATTCACCTTCCTGTTCATATATCTCGTCATATATCTGGTCATGCAGTGCTTCATTGAATATCGAAATTGACAGCCCCTGAAGAGCACCCTTGACAAAATCACCGCCCACCATCCATGCAGCCATACCGGCGGTAAACGACGAGGCCGTGATACGTGAAAACAAATCGTACGATTTCGCCGCCATAATATGCCCGATACCCGAAGCAACTGCACCCGACACGAATCCGCTTACGAAGTCACCGCCCCCAAGTATGTTGAGCACGCCGCTGGCCGCACCGTGGGTGCCCGCACGCAGAAGCTCACGACCTATACTTCCCGTGGTCTTGAAGAGTTCACCGATTCCGTAAGAAACAGCCGACGAGAGCAGGCTCATGGCTCCGGCTTTCCAGATGTTTTTCCCGCTGAAATCGGCACTTATCATACTTGTAGCCAGATTAAACAGACCGAATGCCACAAAGCCGGCAATACTCTGTCCGCTCGGGTCGGTGTACTTGAGCGGATTGTTGAGGCAGTAGCTGTAGCGGTTGTAGCTCTGCGGCGAGCCCGCAAACTGCACATACGGGTCAGGGCTGAAAAAGCGGCCAAGCACAGGGTCATAAAGACGGCCGTTCATGTTGATGATGCCGAACTCCGGCAGCATCTCATGGCCCGTATAGCCGCGGCGCAGCCCTATGGTGTTGGTGCTGACGGTCTGCATGCCCCAGGCATCGTATTCGGCCTTGAATACATTGTTGCCCTTAGGGTCGAACACCGACAGTATGCTGCCCTGATAGTCCGAGAACGAGATATAAGGCTTGAAAACACCGTTTTCCTTTACCACAATGGCTCCCCCGTCGAGATAGTAGAACTCGCGTGTCTTTCCGTTCTCGGTGATTTTCTCATAATTGCCCGCATAGACAGTAATTATGGAATCGCGCCCGTTGGATTTGAGAGTCGAGGTCCAGCGCTGTATGTCGGGCCCGTAGTCGAACTCCATCGACAGCCCGGCGGCAAGGTCCTCTATGGTCTGAATGCGGTCGAGTTTGTTGAAGACCGTGCTTAGTGTTGAGGTCGGAATGACTCTGCCGCTGTTCTCCACCCCCACCACGGCGTGCGGACGGATATTTGCGTCGTAGGTGTATGCTCCCACTCCGGTCTTCGACAGTATATTGCCGTCCGGCGAGTAGGTCATGACCATTACCGTGTCCTGTGCCATACCTATGACCTCATACGTAGGCTTTTTCTGTGGGAATGTCGGCCTGACCCATGGCAGAGACTTGTCGTGGCTGACTATTACAAGCCGGTCGAGTTCGTCGTAATCAAAGTTATATTCCCACTGGTCTTTGCGCTTTCGCTTCAGCAGATTGTCTCTCGCATGGTCGAATGTGAACTCCATGCGGTCGAGTTCTCTGGCTCCGCACGAGAGGGAGATGCTGCTGATATACCCGTACGCGTCCACATCCCTCACTATCCTTGTGCTGTCGGCAAATACGGTGGTGCCTGCAGCTCCGCCTTCGTAGTCTTCAAGGCTGTAGATTTTCTTGCCGGCGGCAATGGTGGCTATGCAGAAACCGTAATCGTCGTACTCATGAGAAACGCTGAGACTGCCGGGATATGTGGCTGACTGGAGACGGTTCTGGCTGTCGTATGTGTAAGTGAACGCAAAGGCTCCCTGGCCGCTGATGTTTTTTCTGGCAGAAACTATCCGGCCATATTTGTCATGCGTGTATTCTACGGAATTGTCACCCATGGTCTGGCCGGTGAGTTTCAGTTTCTCCACACCGGTCGTTCCGTAGGTGTTGACAATGCTGTTGTCTCCAATCTGTGTCTTGGCAAGACGGCCCAGGTTGTCGTAAGTATAAAGGGTCACAACGCCTTTTGGGTCGGTATGCTTGAGCACTGTCCCGTCGGCGGCATATTCGTAGCGGTGTTTTCCCGCATCAGAATCTTCGACCGATGTCTGATGACCGGCCTTGTCGTATGTCATCGACACGGTCGTTGACTCTGTTGTCACCGTAACAGGTTTTCCTATTGAACCGTATTCATATTCCACACATTTTCCCAGCGGGTCGACAGTCTTCACGGGGTTACCCCATGCGTCGGAGTAAACCGTGCTCACGCGTCCGTCGGTCGTGGTGGTGACACTCCGGTCGCCGTAGCTGTAGGAGGTCTCCTTGCCCGAACCTGTCTTGCTCGTGATTACACGGTCGAGGATGTCGTATGTCAGCCTTTCGGTGTTGCGCACTTTGCCATCGAGGCTGCTTACATACGACACAAGGCCGCGGTCGTTGTACCCGGTCGTTTTGGAAATCTTCACGTTCTTCGGTCCGAAAGTCGTCTGCTCCATTTCGTGCCCGGCCTTGTCGTACCATATAAGCACCCAAGGCTTGTGGGACGTGCGCGTCAGAGTATAGTATTTGCGGTTGTCTGCGTTGCCCCAGCCGGTTTCGCTTGTCATGACGGTGCCGTCGGGTGCTTCAGACTTGATGCGGCGTCCCCAGCCGTCGTATGTATAGGTTGTTGTTAGAATGTTGCCGGGCTGTGTCTCATCGGAGGCGGTGAGCACATTGCCCCACATGTCGTAGGTGAATGTGCTTACTGCCGATGCCGGCTTGGTATAGGTCCTGACGACGAACCGGCCCGTTGAGTCGTATTCGTTGTGCACTGTCACTTCCTTCACATTACTGCCGACCTTTACTAAAGTAAGACAGTTGCCGTATTCGTCATAGGTGCGTCGTGTAGAGAGCGACATGCTTGTGCGGTAACGTTCGACGGATGAAAGGACATTGCCTTTTTCGTCGTAAATATAATGAGTCCAGGTTGTAAATGCAGTGGCATCGTCGCTGTGTTTCTGCTCCATATGCAGATTCGCGGGAAGCCAGCGTCCGCCTTTAAGCTGATAGCTTGAGTAGACCGACTTTTTGTACATGTTGTCGCCGTCGTTGCTCACTTTCTGTTCGAGCGGCACGCCCTTCTCCGTATCGTATGTGTTGGTGGTCACGGCTGTGTGGCCGTCCATATCGGTTATCACATTGCCTGATTCGTAGGCGAAATATGTATTTCCGACCGGGGCGACAGTATAGGTTGTGACAACCGACGATTTGTATTCACCGACAGAATCGGTGGTTACGGTTTCCAGTGGCACAAGATGCTCCTCGTCCCACTTTGTGATGCGCCGTGTCGACTTACGGCCCGTCGCTCTGTCGGTTGTCGATATTTCGTCGAAGCCCGTCACTCCTCCGCCTGCGATGTGGATTCTGAGGTCTTTATAGCCGTAATCCGCCGTCTGCGTTCCGGCAGCTCCGTTGGTCGAGGTCACGCTTTTTACTACCGTTATCGGCAGGGTATAGGTATTGAACGGGTAGGTGTTGCCCTGACTTACAGTCTTGCTGTAAACAGCCGGCGTGCTCAGATAGCCATATGTCACGTCGGTGCGGTTGTCCATACCGTCGATGAAAGCTGTTATGCGGCCTGTTGACGCCTTGCGTGCCGAATTCGTGTAGACGTTTATTCTGTTGTCCACAAACGTGCCGGAAGTCGTCAGCAGATTACCGCCGTAGTTGGCAAGTTCAAGATTGCCGTCGCCGTCGAAATCGCCTGTAAAAACATAGCTTTCTTTTGCATCTTCGGTCCGCGCTCTTATCACACGGTCTTTCAGCTTCAGCGTAGTGCCGTCGGAGCAGAGCCGGATAAAGTGCATGTTGTTCTTCTCGCCCTTGCAGATATGCACATCCGAGCGTCCGTCGCCGTCTATATCATATACCGAGAGGGAGAATTTGTCATCATCATCCTTTGCCGAGGAGTCTTTCACGCCGATGTCGTCCGACAGCGCGATAGCGAAAGTGCCGTCGCCGTTATTGCGGGCTACATTAATCCATGTTCTGTCAGCCTCATAATATACAAAATCGATAAGGCCGTCGCCGTCGATGTCGCCCTGCGACATGCGCAGTTTGTCGCAGAATGAAGTGTTAACCCGAGTGTTTGTCTCTGTGAATATCGGTGTGTCACCGCTGACTCCGTTGTTGAAGTAGACTTTGTAGCCGCCTTCATGGAAGATGATGATATCGGTCAGTCCGTCGTTGTTATAGTCACCGCTGAATATTTTCTTAGGCTCGGAAGGCAAAACAATGTTGAAAATGGTAGGGTCAGCGACTGAGGCATCGGTATTTCTTATAAGCGCTGCCGCATACGAATTATCCTTTTGCTTCGGTTCTAAATAAAAAATATCATCTTTCCCGTCTTTATCTGCATCAAAAGCAACCAACAACGGCATTTTGTCTGCTGCAATCATACCGAATTCAATGCCGGGAACATTGCCGCCCTGACCTTTGGCAACTTTTTTGCCATAAATCATATATATGATGCAGGAATGTACTCCGAGGGTAGTTGCATGGTACGGAATAATCAGGTCATTCAGACCATCACCATCATAGTCGAGTAATGAAGCTCCTCCTAACGATAATTTAATATTGCTATCGTCAAGTTGTGATGGCAGCAAAAAGATGACAGGCTTTTCATAAGTAACACAACCGTTAGAAGAAACAGAACTGCGGCTTATATACACATTTGTACTTGTGGTATAATTAGGGCCGTTCCATACTTCTACTGGCGACACTCTGATAATGTCGCTTACACCATCACCGTTAAGGTCCGCGGCAAAGAAAAACCTGTTGTCTGCCTTGACGAAAGTGTTTGCATCATTCGCCGGAATCTCAAATGATGATTGGGTAAGACTGACGGCCGGCAACGGACTCCACTCAAATCTGATTGGTGTAAGGCTTTCGCCCTCCCCGTTTTCCTCACGGATTGATGTCAGACGGTCGAATTTCTTAGCTGTGCCGTCGGAGCTCGTGTCGTAGCTCAGATAGTATTTGCGGTATACCGAGGTGCCCGTATAAGTAGTTATATCGGATAAACGTCGCGATATTTCACCTTTGACACTTCCGATATTGAATATGCCGTTATTCCAGCAGGTATTCTCATAATTAAACTCGATGCGGTGGCTCACGCCGCGGCTTTTGACAGCGTTTTCTCCATAGATGATTGTCTTGGGATAGAGATACAGATTATAGGCCGTATAGGAGTATGTGGCATAGTTGCCATACACATCTTCGATGCGGTTCAGATGCCACGATGCAACCTTTTTTGAATCGTTGAAAGGAGTAAAGGTAAGGCGCGAATCACTGTTGCGTCCATACTCATACTTCATACCGTCGGGAGCCTGCACCTCAAACCATGCGGTCAGAATGTTGTCCGCAGAGCAATCATGGACGATTATTTTAGTGTAAGGGTCACCCTCAAGACAGTATACGGCATCCGATGTAAAAGCTGTCCCCGTCTGAAGAATCAGTTTCTTGCCGTCGAGAAACAGATTGTCGTCCGCGCCATAGCCTACACCTGCGGCAACACCACCGTCATTGAACGGTGTCTTTCCGCCGCGTGTAATCGACGATAAGCCGGAAATAGTGAAGCCATAACCGGCAAGACCATAGCCGGCATTCCCGCTGCTGTATGATATACCTATCTGAGGTGTGAGGCCTTTGCCATCGGGACAATCTATAGCCACACTATAAAGAGCAGCTCCGCTCTCGCTCACAGAAAAACTGCCTGCCGGAGTGCCGACAGCATAATCATTCGCCACTACGGGAATACCCGGATTGTCGGGATTTACCCGCACAACCTCGGCTTGGCCTGGGATGTCGACAGTCAGGGAGTCGAGCTGCGGGTCGGCTCCGGTGTCGTTGCCTTCATCAAAATCGCTGCCCGACGCGGACATAAAGGAGAGCAGCACTAACAGAAACACTGTCAGACATGTACGGAGAGAACGTGTTTTCATCACTTGGCGATTTTCCATGTTGTCCGCTGTCCGTTGACCGATACATTGAGAATATATGTGCCTGCGGGTTCTGCGCTTACGTCAATTTCGGCCACGGCATCTTTCACCGGCTGCGAAATAAGCCTCACGCCTCCGAGTGAGTAGACTTCGGCAAAGGCATCGTCCGCCGGCTCGTAACCGAGAATCTCGATTTTCACGATATTTGGCGATATCCCCGTAAGCTTCACTGTCCTACGGCCCAATGTGTCGAAGAATGTGTTCTCCGGATTTTCGTCCGGGGTGTCCGATGGCATGCTGCGCGACAAAATTATTTCTCGTTTCACTCTGTTTCCGGCGGCATCATATGCAAAACTGACCGGACTCTGGGCATAAGCGACAAAAGACAATGAGAGTAAGAAAATGAGATAAAGGCCGTAAATCTTTTTCATGACCGAAGCATAATGTGTTTCGTTCACAAATATATACACTATTTTCCATACTTGCAAATAAAATATAAGAATACTAGAAAACAATAAAGCGTCGGGGCGACATCCCGAAGATGCCGCCCCGACGGGGGAATTATTCAGATAGTATTATCGCATTGCCTGTTTGGGTTTGTATGCTTCAAGAGAGAGTTTTTGGCTCGCTTATCCTGAGCCGTGATTAGTAGTTCCACTGGCAGGCTATCATGCGGAGGTTGGGGCAAGCCTGGGTGCGGAGGTCGGTAATCATGTTGAAGCGGCAGTTGATGTAGGTAAGAGCCTGGTCGAAACTTACATCAAGCATTGTGAGTTCGTTGTTGTTGCAGAGCAGACGCTGCAGGAAGGTCTGGTTTGCAAGGGTAAGGGTTGTAAGGTCGTTGTACGAGCAGTCTACGAATACGATGTTCGGGCAGTTGCTTACACCGAAACTGGTAAGGTTGTTGTACGAGCAGACGATATCGAGGAGGTTCTGGCACTCACGCAGGGCGAGGGTCTTCATGTTGTTGTCGGTGCAGAGGAAACTTGACAGAGAGGGCAGGCCGGAGATAATCATGTTGCCGATTTGGTTGCTGTCCACATTGAGGTTCTGCAGATTGCTTGTACCGAAGAGGTTGATTGCCGTAAGCTTGTTGTAGCCGCAGTATAGATTTTTAAGGGCCGTGCAGTCGGTCACGCTGAGGCTTTCGAGATGATTGCCCTGACAGTTGAGGGTCTCAAGTGTCGGCGAAGCCTGAAGGTCGAGAGCGGCAAGAAGGTTCGACGAAACATTCAGCGTCTTAATCATCGGCACATTTTCAATACTGAACTCTGTAAGGCGGTTGTTGTTGATTGACACCTTGGAGAGGCTGGCGCAGCCGGTGAAGTCTACAGTCTGAAGTTTGTTTCGCGAAGCGTTGACTTCAACAAGTGCGTTGTCACCGCTTACGGTCAGGGATGTGATGGCGTTGCGGGAAACGTCGACTTTAGTAAGGGCCTTGAATCCCGAGAGGTCGAGAGCGCCGGCAAGTTTTTTGCCTTTCCAATCAATAGAGGTGACATTCTTGCCTACGACGGTGACTCCTTCCCATGTCGAGGGGTCGTTCACATTAGTAATTTTCAGAGCCTGAGCATTGGTCTCTCCTTTTTCAGAAGGCTGAGAAAGGAAGCTCTGGAGCTGTTTCATTTCGCTCTTGGTTACCTGAGCGAAGCAAGCTGCG
The DNA here is from genome assembly GCA_910587355.1 of uncultured Muribaculaceae bacterium. Lineage (GTDB taxonomy): Bacteria > Bacteroidota > Bacteroidia > Bacteroidales > Muribaculaceae > CAG-873. Next base: position 40,838 of record CAJUKF010000016.1, on the reverse strand, counting down.
CTACTGAGAGCAACAGCAAGGATTAATGCGATTCGTTTCATATCAATCATAAATAATAGTTGTGAGTATTTCAGTGATTTTGAAAATATAACAATGCTTTAGTTGAAAAAGTTTTTTCTTAATTTAAAATAATTTCTCTTTCTCCACAAAAAGGTCTCAGGAGCTCTGTAACGGCATTTTAATGACTCTTTTCTTACTTTACCCCGTGTTAAAATGCTGATTCGCGATACCGCTTTATCGGAAAAAAAAATTTAAATTTGCATCAGTAAGCAAAATCACTGCAATCTCTGAATTTATACTGATGAAAAAGCTTTTTTTATTAACAATTATCTCATTACTGGCAGTCTCGGGTATATCGGCACAGCATATTGCCGTCCTCAACGACATTCACGTCACGCCCGGAAACGCCAACGAACGCCAGCTCCGACTTGCCGTTGACGAAATAAATGCCGCTGATTACGATGCCGTCATTGTGAACGGCGACCTCGGAAACGAAGGTTCCGTCGTGGAACTCGAAAACGTAAAATCAATTATCGACAGCATACGCCACCCTCTCCACGTCCTCCCTGGCAACCACGAAAGCACATGGAGCCGCAGTGCAACAAAAGCATTTTTCGATTTGTGGGGCAATGACCGATTCGTCACACGCATCGATTCGCTCGTGATTGTCGGCATAAACTGTGGTCCGTACATGAAAATGGGCGACGGACATATCAAGCAGGAAGACCTCCACTGGCTCAAGGCGACACTCAACACAGCCGTCACGCCCGGCCGACGCGTGCTTTCGTTCAACCACTACCCTCTTCTTGCTGACCTTGACAACTATACCGATTACATAACCCTCCTCGAGCAGTATCCCGTCATCGGCCACATCAACGGCCACTATCACCGCTGGCGCGCATACAATGCGGGCGGCGCTCCCGACTCGGGCATTCCCTGCGTAATGACACGCGCACTCGATATGGGAAAGGGCGACTACGGATATACTGTCATCGACATCGACAACGACTGGGTACACGTATATAATAAACCCATAGGACGTGACCCCGAAGCGAAATTCGCTTTCGCAAACACCGTAAACCACCCAAAAGCCGTTCTCCCCGCACGCCCGGAACTTAAAGTTCCCGACGGCTTCAAGGTAGATAAGGTATGGGCCGACAGCGCATCCGTATTCACGCGTCTGGAATTCGATAAAGACAACGTATATTTCGGCAACTCTCTCGGCTATGCTCGCGCCGTCCGCAAAGCCGACGGCACTCAGGCATGGAGCGTTCCCACCGGAGCATCGCTGTTCAGCCGTCCCGTTGCGCTTACAAGCGGTAAAATAGCCGTGCCGGCTCACGACGGCATCCTCATAATCACTCCCGACGGCATGGTGTCGGGCAAACAGCCGTCGAAAAGCGGGCCCTATGTGGCCGACGGCACTATCACACCCGACGGAAAGGGATACATTCAGGGCGGTGACGGCCGAATCGAACGCCGCCGCGCCGACAATGGCAAGCTCGTCTGGAGCTACGACTCGATTTTCAACTACTGTCAGGCCGCTCCCGCAATCGAAGGCAACGACCTCATCTTCGGCGCATGGGACACCAATCTGCGCTGTCTCGACCTCAAGACCGGACGGCTCCGCTGGTGCTGGAACAACGGTAAGACAGCCAACATGCTCGGCCCCGGCAATGTGGTGCCTGTCATTGCAGGCGACAAAGTGATTATTGTGGCTCCCGACCGCTATATGACCATGCTCGACCGTGCCACAGGGCGCCAGCTCTGGCGCGACAATTCGCACCGCTACCGCGAGAGCCTCGGACACAGCGAAGACGGCACCCGTGTCTATGCCAAGACCATGGACGGCGAACTGGTGGCAGTCGATGCCACATCACCCGTCTTTAAGGAACTGTGGACTGTCGACCTCGGGCTCGGATACGAACATGCTCCCTGCGTGATTGTCGAAAAAGACGGCTATGTATACACAGGCTCGCGCCGCGGCATAGTCACTATCTCCCGTGCCGACGGCTCCGGCCTTGTCGCCCAGCTCCCGCTTGGAGTAAGCGAAATCAACGGCATTGACGTCGACCCGACTACAGGCGACATATATGTTTCACTCATTGAAGGCACCATTTACCGCATCTCACGCAATGGCTGACAATTATCTCGAAAAGAAAATGGAGGAGCACCGGCGTGCGCCTTCCCCTGCCCTTTCGCGCCGTTACAGCCCCCTCGGCGTGAAGGCCGGCACGGCATGCCTCCCTTTCGGACGCCGAAGAATTCTCGTCTGCGGACTCCCGGCAGCCCCTGAGGCTGCCGAAGCCGCAGTCAGAGCGCTCGGAGCCACCGGAAGCACCGTGTTTTTCCTATGTGACGATTTGAAACGTGGCCGCGCGCTCTCGCAGGCCACATCCACACGCCACATCCCGTTAAGTGACGACAAAGTTGAACAGGCACGCGAAATAGCTTCCAAAGACGCGCCCCTCGATTTCGAAATCACCCTCACTCCCGACACCGTGCTGCTCGACGGCAAACCCCTCATTACCTCCGGCTCCCTTGTCGAAGCCGTCACCGAGTGGCTTGTCTATCTCCTCCTTCCCCAGAGCCGCCAATTAGGCCTCACTCTCGCCCCACATAAAAATTAATCAGCAGCTCAATCGCCCTCTGACAAGCCGGACAAAACGTCGGCCAGTCGTTATCGCGCATACGGCAGCGGTCAGCCGGACGGTAAACGCCCTTGAACGAATATCCGCCTCCCTCGAAGACGCCCACAGGATAGCGCTCCGCTTGCTCTGCCGGTGTCGGCACCGGAGTCTTTTCGGGCACTATCGGCTGCCACTTCGATGCGAAATCAACGAGCGTGGTGATGTTAGGCTCCCACGGCTCTATATCGGTCGGATACAGCCCTGCCATTTCATCATTGGGATAGAAATACTCGTCAGCGAGACCGCCGAAACTGTGGCCGAATTCATGCACCACTACGGGACGGAAGTTCGCGTTTTTCGATGTCGTAAGCGTATAGCTGTTGTAGATTCCGCCTCCGCCGTACACAGGGCTGTTGGCAAGAATGATGATATGCTCGAACGGCACTCCCTCAAGGCTGTCGTAAATGGCGCACACATTCGGTGTTGTCAGGTAACGGTCGGAGTAGAAGGTATCGTAGTGCGAACCGAAAGCCGTGTTGCGCCAGTCTCCGAGCCTCGGCACACTGATGCCGCTCTCTTCCGACGGCGTCCATACCGCAATAAAATTGAAATCCCGGCGATGCGATGCAAAAGGTTCGTGACTGAAAATAGCATCCACGGCATTGCGTGCATCATCCATAAACAATTCGCGTTCGGCCTCGGCATAGCCCTCGGCGAGAATCGCCACGTCAATCACCTCATGCTCGTCACCTCCGCGGTGTATATAGCTGTAGTCCGACACTTTATGCGGCATACGCTTGCTCACCAGGATATCCGACGGCGAGTAATAGTGCGAGTTGCTTGCCACCACATCATGCCGGTTGTCGAGCAGTTCTATAGTTACCTTTGCGGCTTTACGGGGAAGCGGAAGAATGAACGAATTCTCATACGAACGCGATGTCTGCGCCGCTTCCGCTGTCTCGCGCCATTCATGGAAAAGCGTCGAGAAACTGTGACGGTAGATTGTGTCGCCCGACACCGAATCGGTCATGGTGATTATGCCGTTGCCCTGCAGCGGAAGCGCGGAGGTATTGTGACGGCGACCATACCACCCCGCCGATTTATGCTGGCGGTTGAGAAATACATGGCAGTCGCGGCTGTTGCCTGCAAGAGTGTAGTCTATGCGGAGAGTTGAATCTGCGAATACGCTGTCGAAGTCGGCTGCCGGTGCCGCAAGTGTGCAAAGCAATGTGGCGAAAGCCGCTATGTGTAATCCTGCTTTCATTGTGATGACATTTTCCGCGAAATTATCCAAAAAGTGCCAAACAGCCGGCAATACCCTCCCTTACGCAGCCGGTTTTTAACATTTTTCAACATCGCGGCTTGCCGTCTGAAGAATAATCACTAACTTTGTCAGGCGCCACATATGAAACAAACGCCCCCGACAATCCGAATAAAAATGAAACACCTTAATCTGAGATTTTTAGCCGCCGTGCTCGGCATATCACTTGCAGCAACCGCACTCTGTGCCCCCAAAACTCCCGTATGCCACGGCGACACACTGCGTATACTTGCCATTGGCAACAGTTTTTCGGAAGATGCCCTTGAGCAGGAGTTCATTCCGCTATGCAAATCAGCCGGCGCGAATGTGATTGTCGGCAACCTCTATATCGGCGGATGCCCCGTCGAACGCCACTACGATAATCTGAAAAACAACAAACCTGACTACAGCTACCGCAAATCCGACACCTCGGGCCGATGCGATACCATAAACAACGACGTGCTCAGCCGTGCCCTCCTCGACGAGCCATGGGACATCATATCCTTCCAGCAGGCAAGCCACGATTCCGGCAAAAAAGAGACATACCGCAACCTTCCGGCCCTTATCAAGGACGTACGCGCCATCGTCGGCGAGCATCCCCGTTTCGTATGGCATCAGACATGGGCCTACTCCCCCGACAGCAACCACGGCGGATTCGTATACTACGGCCGTGACCAGCATGTGATGTACGACAGCATCTGCTCCGCTGTCACAGCCCTTGTTAAAGCGAACCCCGACATCAAGGCCGTCATTCCTGTAGGCGACGTAATACAGGCCGCACGCACCACTGCCCTCGGCGACGACCTCACACGCGACGGCTACCACCTCGACAAAAAAATGAGCCGCTACATTGCCGCCGCCACATGGCTCCGCTGCCTGCTCGGCCTAAATCCCGCCCAGGTTCCCTACCGTCCCGCACGCGTCAACGAGGCCCAGAAAAAAGTAATCGACTCCACCATAAAGACCACAGTCAGCCACACCTCCTGGCCCCAGCTCAAACCCTGCGGAAAGTAAAAAACACATAAGTAGGAATGCGATTCTTCGCGTCCGCGCCTCAGAATGTAACTGCAGTCTCGGCGGGTTTGTAACCCGACGCCACATCCATGACAATAAAAAATGATGCTGAGCATCATTCAAAGTGTACGGACGTGCCTTTGGCACGTATCAACGGAAACCGATACCAACAACATTCAATCTCCTGTCATACAAACCAAATAGGAGCATGATTTTCACGTCCACGCAACGAGAACAAACTTCATATAGAGTGGCGGAGCCACGGTATTGTAATGCGTTTATTCACAATATCGTGGTTCCGCCACTCCGTATGGATTTTTCGACCCCCACGCACTTCGTACGTGGTTAACAACGATGACGTGGCTACGCCACTCTCATTAGAACAACTGCAGTCCCGGCGCGTCTGTAACCCGACGCCGCAAACCATGACAATAAAAAATGATGCACGGCATCATTCAAAGTGTACGGACGTGCCTTCGGCACGTATCAACAGTTCCCGGCATCAATAACACTCAATCTCCTGTTATACAACTAAATAGAAGGGTGATTTTCACATCCGCGCAACGAGAACAAACTTCATATAGATTGGCGCAGACACGACATATTGGTTAACCCCATTCGCAGATTGGGGACGAGAAGCAAAAAAACGGCATCCCCCTGTGAAGGATGCCGTTGTAGAAAGTAAAGCAGTTTCAGATTGAAACCCTTGTCGTCTGATTTCCTACCCTCACGATGTAGATACCCGGCGCAAGACTTTCTATGACATGCGATGAGCCGCTGTACACCACTCGTCCCTGCATATTATAGACAGTTATACTTCCGTTCTCAACAGAAACCTAAAGTTTCCCGTCGGCTTCAACCGCGTCAACACCGCTGGAATTCTTTTCCTTGACATTCAAGAAATTTCTCCACGGGTCAACTTTCTTATATGCCGACAATGTCCCGGTCGGAACGTATAGTACAGCCTTCTTTAAAACATTTTCCGGAAAACTCGACTCGCATTCTATAGGCACCTCACATTGCATATTAATGCTTTTTAAACTGGAGCACAGAGAGAACGCGTCATCACCGATAGTAGTCACCGAGTTAGGGATTGTAACGGAGGTAAGGCGTGAGCAGTTCCTGAACGAACTTACTCCTATCGAAGTCACAGAGTTAGGGAATGTAACGGAGGTAAGGCGTGAGCAGTTCCTAAACGAACTAACACCTATCGAAGTCACAGAATTACCTATCTTAACGGAAGTAAGGTTAGTGCATGAATAGAAAGCGTACTCTCCTATCGAAGTCACCGAGTTTGGTATCGTAATGGCGGCAAGCTTGTCGCAGTCAGAGAACGCAGCAACTTCAATCGTAGTCACTGAGTTGGGAATTGTGACGGAAGCTTTTTCTTCGGGACATACTAAAAGAATTGAAGTATCTTTGTTGTACAACACACCGTCTACGGAAGTGTAATATGCATTTTCAGTATCTATATTAATATTTTTTAAGCCTGTGCAGTCATAGAACGCACCATTTACTATCGAAGTCACCGAGTTAGGAATTGTAACGGAGGTAAGACCAGAGCAGCTCTCGAACGCACTCTCTCCTATCGAAGTCACAGTATAGGTTCTGGAGGTGTGAAGCACTTTTTGGGGAATTACAATGTCTCCTGATATATAACTACTGCCGCCGAGTTTTTGATATGTTACCCTAACCGTGCAGTCTGATTCCGACAATATATTGTAGTATAATCCATCATACTCAAAGTCATATGCATACCCTAAAAATGATGTCATAGTCAACAACATTACAGACAGTAGTTTAATGGCCGTTTTCATTATAGAATAGAAAAAATTTTGCCCGCTTAATCCCCGTCAGGCTTTAGCTTTGAAAATAAAAAGTGTGAGGATTGTATCTTGTCTTATCCATGATTCAGACCTTCGCATTGCCAGCCATACTGATTTTTCAAAGTTGCGAAGTTTGACTTTAGAAGATAAAATTTCAATAACACCTTTTAGTAAAAAACCGATTCACATGCGCCATCTCTATGGCACGGCTGTGAATCGGTGACAAATTTACGAAAAAATGTTATCTGTGGGGCTATATCACAAAAACAAATTTCGCAATTATGCTATAAAACATATTCATGTCTGCAATCCCTCTCAACGCATAGCGTTGACGCCCATGTATGGACGTGACTTCGGAACGCATCAACGGGAACTGACGTCAATAACATCCAATCCTATGTAACACAACCAAGTAGTGACGCGATTCAATGCTGTTTACTTAACGATTCTTTGAACTTAGAAAACAACGGATAAAAGCAACCCCTAGTCTCGGCGGGTTTGTAACCCGACGCCACAACTCATGACAATAAAAAATGATGCTGAGCATCATTCAAAGTGTACGGACGTGCCCTCGGTACGTATCAACGAAAAACGACATCAATAACATCCAATCTCCTGTCATACAACCAAATAAGAGCATGATTTTCACGTCCGCGCAACCAGAACAAACTTCATATAGAATGGCGCCCCCCGGTATTGTAATGCGTTTATTCACAATATCGTGGCTCCGCCACTCCGTATGGATTTTTCGACTTCCACGCACTTCGTACGTGGTTAACAACGATGACGTGGCTCCGCCACTCTCATTCGAACAACTGCAGTCTCGGCGCGTCTGTAACCCGACGCCGCACCCCATGACAATAAAAAATGATGCCGAGCATCATTCAAAGTGTACGGACGCGCCTCCGGCACGTATCAAAAGTTCAGACACTAATATATTAGTAATTAGCTTTTTTACCCAGCTTCAATTGATACGTGCCGAAGGCACGTCCCTACAGGAGGATGATGCCTCGCATCGTATTAATTATTCCTCTGTCATCTCCCGGAGCTGAGAAGCCGCCTCTATACACATACGGGAGTTGTGGTAAGGGCATTTCCAGAAGCCGGCTTTATCGTCGCGGCGGTTGATTGAACCGTCGGGCATACGGCTCCAGTACCATTCGCCGTTCTCGTGGTCAACTATCATCGAGTCGATATACCGCCACGACTGGAGCGCACCGGCGAGGGCTTTGTCAGCTTCCTCTTTGGTGACGCTGTGGAAGCGTGCCAGATAAATCTGACCAATCACGTCCTCGGCCTGCACCCACCAGTGCTTCTCGTTGTCGAAGTGACCGTTGGCATGGCGCTCGTATACCATGGAACCGTCGTAGCAACGGCCGCGCAGAGCGGCGAACGCCACATGGCGTGTCACATCGATAGTACGCGCAAGCAGTTCGGCGTCATTGATTACCTGAGCCGCCTCAAGCATCAGCCACGAGGCTTCGATGTCGTGACCGTAACTGATTTCAGCGTCCAGACGGCGGAAATCGTCATCAAAGAAAAGTCCGAGGTGATGCGTCGTCGGGTCTACAATCACGTCATTGAACAGCCGCAGCAGCGATGCCGTAGCCTCGCGGCACTCTTCCGCGGGCCATACGCGCAGCAGATTGGCGTAGCCCTCGAGAATATGCAGATGCGTGTTCATGGTCTTCGACGCGTTCTCGTCCTTGTCGCTCAGACGCACATCAGCCAGTGGTGACCAGTCGCGTGCCGATGCCTCGAAGTAGCCTCCGCGCACACGGTCGCGGCTATGCTCCTCTATGCTGCGGAAAAGCTCTATGGCAAGCTGCAGAGCCTCTTTGTCGCCTGTGAGACGCACATACTCTGCCAAGCCGTAAATCGTAAAGGCAATGGCATAGAACTGCTTCTTGTCCGCTGCCGGAGTTCCGTCGGGATTGACCGCCCAGAAGACACCGCCGAATTCACGGTCGATGAATGTGTCGGCCACGTAACGCATCTGTCGGGCAGCAGCCTCGGCGTACTGTGTGACACCGGTGAATCGGGCCGCAGCAGAGAGAGTCCACAGTATGCGGGCATTGAGAATCGCCCCACGGGGCTCGTCGGCATGAAGCACGTCGTGGCCGTCGCGACGGCCATAGTAACCGCCGTCGGGTGCAGTCATTTTCGTGAGCCAGTAGGGAAGTATATTTGATGTGAGATTATAAGTAAGCTCGCCGGCGAAGGCGAGCTTTTCTTCTTTTGTCATTATTTTCAATTGTTTATGTCATTGAAATTATCGGCAACGTCGACTGCGGGCTGTTCGCTTCGGCGCACCCGCAGCTCCTTGTCAATCGTCTTCATGCGCGTGGTGGTGAGCGGATATGCCCACACGGCGATAATCGCTATTGCGGCGACACCGGCCGGAATGAATGTCATAAGCGTCCACAGACACGATATGGCGCTTTCGGGCTGGACAATATCGGCACCGCTCACACCGTCAAGACGGGCTATGTAACCGCATGCGTCAAGCAGCCAGAGGACAGCGGCGCCGCCGATTGCGCCGCCGAACTTCTGCGCCATTGAGGAAGAGGAGAATATGAGACCTGTCGAAGCCGTGTGGAAACGGTGTTCGGAGTAATCGGCCACATCGGCATACATCGACCATACAAGGGGCGACATGATGCCCGTGAGCACCGATATGCAGATTTGGAAAAGAAGCATCAGCAGGAATCCCACAGAGCTTACCGGCAGGAAGAAGAAGCCGATGCTGAGTACTATCAGAAGTGCGTTGACAAGAATGAAGGTGCTCTTTTTGCCGATGCGCCCTGCAATGGGCACTGTCAGCGCCACACCCACCATATTGGCGACCTCACCAATACTCAGGAACAGACCCGAGTAGAAGAGCACCGACAGACCGAAGAGCCACATATGCGCGTCCGCACCAATCACGTCGGCGAAGAAGTAAGCCACCGTGGCGCCTCGTACGGTGTTGAAGAGGTTGAAACTCAGGGCCGCGCCTATCAGCAGCCACCAGGGCCGGTTGTGCAGCAGAGCCTTGAAATCCTTGCCTATGCTCACCACGCTTGTAGTGCGCACCACTTCGCGGGTCATGGCGAAGCAGAGCAGGAAGAGCACAAGACACGCCACCGCAATCACTACCATGGCCAGCTGCCAGCTCGTCGCAGGCGATGCTCCCATTGTCTTCTCAAAGAGCGAGCACAGGGGCTCCCATGCCGCCAGGGCGATGAACGAACCGCCGTAGGCAAAGAACATACGGTACGACGAGAACACCGTCTTTTCCTCCGATTTGTCCGTGATTACACCGAGCATAGCCCCGTAGGGCACATTGATGCCGGTGTAGACGGTCATCATGAGGATGTATGTCACATATGCCCACAGAAGCTTGCCTGCGTAGGCGAAGTCCGGCGTTGTAAAAAGCAAAATACCGCATACGGCAAACGGAACGGCGAACCACAGCAGATACGGGCGGTACTTGCCCTTCGATGTATTTGTGCGGTCGGCGAGAATGCCCATCATCGGGTCGGAGACGGCATCCCATATACGGGTCACCATTACAAGGACACCGGCATCGAGCAGCGACAGGCCGAAAATGTTGGAATAAAAGAACGGCAGATAGTAGCTGAAAATTTTCCAGAACATCGACGAGGCCATATCGCCGAAGCCGTAGCCGATTTTGCGTTTTAACAAAGCCATGGTAGTGATTTAAGGTATTCTAAGGTTATTCTACGCCGAAAGCGAGGTTCTTGTCAATGAGTTTGTTGAGTGTTTTCACCGATTCGCCGGTCGAGAGGCCGTAGGAGGGTGTGTTGAGGCAGTAGTCGACAAGCTGTGCCACAGTCGATTCGGCCACATGCATGCGCGTATCCGACGATGCATAGTAGATGAGCACGCGTCCGTCTTCATCGGCAATCCAGCCGTTGCTGAACAGCACGTTCATCACATCTCCGACGTATTCCTCGCCCACCGGGGCCATGAAATAGCCGCCGGGAGAGGCTATGCGTTTCCACGGCTCCTCGAGAGAAGTCATGTAGAGATATAGCACATAGCGCAGGCCCGAAGCGCAGTTGCGCACGCCGTGGGCCAGATGCAGCCAGCCCTGGGGAGTCTTTATGGGATGAGGACCTTCGCCGTTCTTCACCTCCTTGATGGTGTGATAGAGCCGCTCGTCGATAATCTTCTCATTATCAACGACCGCATTGGTGATATCGTCGACAAGGGCCCAGCCTATGCCTCCGCCGCTGCCGGTGTCGATGAAACCGTCCTGCGGACGGGTGTAGAGTGCATATTTGCCCTCGACAAATTCAGGATGAAGCACCACATTGCGCTGCTGGCTCTTGGTCTTGAGGTCGGGCAGACGCTCCCAGTCGACAAGATTCTTCGTACGTGCGATGCCGCATGTGGCGGTCGCAGCCGAGAGGTCGCCGGGCTGACTGTCATCGTGACGCTCAACGCAGAAGAGACCGTAAATCCAGCCGTCCTCGTGCTGTGTCAGACGCATGTCGTAGATATTTGTTCCGGGTATTTTGTCTTCAGGCATCGTAATCGGATGATTCCAGAAGCAGAAATTGTCTACGCCGTTGGGGCTCTCGGCTACTGCGAAAAACGACTTGCGGTCGGCGCCTTCAACACGCACCACGAGCAGATACTTGCCGTCGAGCTTGATTGCGCCGGAGTTGAGCACCGCGTTGCATCCGATTCGCTCCATGAAGTAAGGATTCGTTGCCGGATTGAAATCATATTTCCAGAACGGAGGTACCATGGCGGCGGTAAGCACCGGGTATTTATAGCGGCGGTAAACACCGTTTCCTTCTATCGGAGTATTTTTGCGGGTCACCAGTTTTTCGTACTCTTCGAGAACGAGGGTTTTTCGATAATTGAAAATATCCATTGTTTATTTAGCAGATATCAGAATTGGTAAACGCTGTGTAAGTAAAACAGACGATAAGTCAATTTTAACGTTTTACTTAACGAATATGGTAACAGGATTATTGTAGAATTCAACAAACGATGGGCACGACTCATGTCCCGGATAAGGAGCATAGAAATGCTGGGGCTTGTCGTGTGCGTTGCGCCACACTGTGACATAGCTCACGGGCACTGCCGAAATTATGGGAAGCAGACACTCGGTGTACCAGTCGGGTACGACGAGCGATTCGCAGCCTGTCTCAGTGAAAGCGGCGAGCTTGCCGCGGCGAGCTGCCTCACGGGCGGCGACACCGAGGGTGGTGAGAGCGTCGCGGAAATAGACCGGTGTGCCTTCGGAGCCTCCGAAGTGGTATATGTCCGCACCGAGGATGTCTACGTACTCATCGCCGGGATAGCGCTCAAGATACTTCTCCGTACTGTTGCAGCGGTCGGGAGAGTAGGCCCACAGCACGTTGTCGACACCTTTGGCATCAAAGCGGCTGCGCGTGATTTCCCACAGTTTCTTGTAGTCGTCGACAGTGCTGTTGGCACTCCCCCACCAGAACCAGTTGCCGGTGTGTTCGTGCCAGGGACGGAAAATCACTGCAATACGGGCGCCTTCGCTGTTTTTGAGCGACAGGAAGAAATCGGCCACGGCATCGACGCTCTTCTCCAGTGCTGCACGGCCCTCGGAAGTATTCACAAGAGCGCTTACGGCTGCTGTGTCGGCGGTCGCCCACGAATCCACATTGGTGAGCGGATGACGCAGATGCCAGCTGAACGAGTTGATGCCGCCGCGGGCATCCTGCGCTATGATTTCGCGCTTCATGCGGTCAAAAGGCACGCTGTCGAGATTGGCGCCGTCGCCGTTCTCAAGGCCTCCGAGGTCCCAGTTCATCACGGCCGGATATTCACCGCATACTTCGAGCACGTCTGAGCGGCCTTCGTCGCCGTTCCATGCGTGTCCGTATACGGGGTCGTCGTGATGACCGAAAAGAACCTTGCCCTCGTTGCGGGCAGATTCGAGACGCGCACGGAGCTGCTCGACGGGAGCCGAAGTTGTTGTATCCTGCTCCTCGGCGGGAGCTTGTTTGGCGCAGGAGGCGGTGAGCATCGATGCGGCAGCCATTGCGATTGCTATTGCAGTGATTTTCATGTCGTGAAATTATTATTTAAGCGACGGCATATCGCCGCGGTTGATTACAAAGGGGCTTTCGAGGACAGCCTTGATTGACTCGGCTGTGTTGCCGAAGCCATCGGTTGTATTGCCCGAAGTATGCTGATTGTAGGTGTACCAGAGGTTGAACCACGACCATGTCGCATCTTCGGCGAAGCATTTGTCAGGATTCTGAATGCGGCCTGTCTCCGAAATAGTGACAATACGCTTGCCCTGAGTCATCGCTGCGAGTGCATCGTAAGCGGCTTTCTGGGCGTTGTCGTCGTCGGCATAGATGTCCACGCCTACGATATCCACCTTGTCGTTGCCGGGATATGACGCGGTCATCTGGGCTTCAAAGCCCTGCTCGTACTGTGCGGTCCACACCCAGATGAGGTTGTTGAGGCCGTGATGATTCACGAGACGGTCGTAGAGGAGGTCCCACAGCTTTTTGGTGTATTCGTCGCCGTAACGGCCCCACCAGAACCATGCGCCATCGTATTTGTAACTGCCTGCTGCCTCGTGGAGAGGACGCCAGAGCACGGGGATGTTGGCATCCTGGAGCAGTTTGAGGAAACCTGCCACCTTGTCGATGTCGGCCATGATGCACTCGTTCTGCCATGTGCCTTCCTTAAGGGCCTCGCGGATGTCGAACTCAGTGCCCGAGCCGCCGTGTTCACCCTTGATAGAGGAGTCGTATTTGTTCACGTCCTTGGCATCGTATGCTGCCTTGTCGGTGGGCACGCGCCAGTGCCACATATATGATACGAGGCCGTTGGTTTCCCACTGGGTCTTGGCAGGGGTGATGTCCGAGTAGTCAATCCAGTTCTGGCCGCTTTCGGGCAGATGGATGAAGTCGTAGCCTGTGATAGCGACATCCTTGCCGGTAACTGATTTAATCCAGCCTGCGAAGTCGTTGTTGTTGTTCACATTCGCCATAGCGCCCGAGAGCACTTTCTTGCCGTTCTGCTGTACAAGGAAGTTGTACACATTCTTGGTCTGTGCGGTGGCGTTGGTGTTAATCAGAGGCAGAATGGCCGAGGGGTCAACCACAGTTCCGCCCGTAGTTCTAAAGTTTATGGTCATGGCATCGGCGAAGCGTGCGCCGTTGATATGTGCCACGCAGTTGGCCGGCACAAAGAGCGCGTAGCTGCGGCCGGGCTTCAGAGACACCTGCACCGAAACGGTGTTGTCCTTGTAGGTCGAAGTCTGGGCTTCGCCGTTGAGGGTGATGGGGCTTGCCACGTTCACAGCCACGGGATGACTGTACTGAAGAGTGATGACATCGAGCTCGGGGCTTACTTCAGTACCCTCCTCCACGTTCACGGCTTCGCAAACGAAAGGCTTTGAGGTATCTGCGCCTGTGGGTGCGTCATCGTCGCTGCACGCGGTGAATGCACCGGTCAGGGCCACACCGGCGAGCAACGGAAGTATTTTGTTATATATTTTCTTCATTTGTATTATTATCGTAAAATAACCTTAGAAATTGTACCTTTAGCAAAAACCTTATTCGATTGTCACTTTTGTGAGCGTGAAGTTAGCGCCGGTGATTATCAGGCCGCCGTTGGCGACGAGGTCGTCGATTGTAGCCTGGTCAAGCACCACTGCATGAGGGCTCGACGGGGTGTCGTACTGGTCGGGAATCGAACCGCCGATATTTGCCCAGTCCTGTCCGTGGCGGAGCGAGATGCAGTACCACGAGTCCGATGTGTCGGTCTGGTTGAAGTAGAGGCGCAGGGTCTGTCCGGCCTTTACAGTCGACCAGTCGTAGCCGCCCCAGGCGAGGTCCTGGTTGCCGCCCCAGTTGCCGCTGTCCCACGAACCGCTCCATATCTGGGTCTCAAGGGAGATTTCCCATTCAACGGTGATTTTGTTCACGGTGCAGTTCTTGCCCTGGATGATGATTGCATTGTCGGTATTTCCGTCCTGCTTCGAGAAGGCCTCGAGAGCCTGGGCAGTGAGGGTGAATTCTATTTTCGTATCGCCGGCAGCGGGTTCGAGAATTATGAACTGACCCCAGCCGCTGTCGTTGAGCTGAAGCTGTGTGTCGTTTGCGGGCTCGATGTAGAATACGAGTTTGGCGCCTTCGGGCACACCTGCAAGCTGTGTATGGGTGATGTAGATACGGGGGTCATCCCAGTTGCCGATAGTAATCGGTGTGCTCAGCAGCACGCGCTCCTGATGTGTGGCCGGAGTAACGTCGTAGGTGTAGCTTATTTCACCGTTGCTTGAGACGAGGGTTATTACAGTACCCTTGCCGCAGCTGCCGGGAAGAGTGATGTAAAGTTTGTCGCCGTTGACGATGTGGTTTACAGTCTCGCCGTTGACTTTGACCTCGGTGAGCTTGTCGGCATTCTTGAGGCCGGCGACAAAGAGACCGTAGGCAGTGAGTTCGCCCTCGGGCTCGACTGTGATGAACGCACACTCGGGAGCCTGAACGGTGAGCTCGGGAGTGGCCACGGTCTCGCCGTTGGCCATTGTCAGTGTGAGAGCGCCGCTGTTGGCGGTCGCAGGCACGTTCACAATATATTCGGTGGGTGTAGCGTCAGAAACTTCGATAGCCTCGGCGCCTGGGAATTCAATAGCTGCGACAAGGTCGAGGTTACGGCCGATGAGTTTCACATCGGCGGCAGCTGCCACGGTCGACGGCTCAAAGCCTGTCACTTCGGGCTTGGCGGTCGCCAGAGCCACTTCGACTGTCTTGCCGCTCTTGAGATTGAGCACTGCGTTGCCGCTCTGTGCCATGGCCGGGAACACAACTTTGAGGGCGTTGGATTGGATTTCTGCAGGAGTCACGGCTTCTTCCACATTGGGGAAGCTGATGCTGGTCACCTGGTCGATATTAACACCGGCAATCGTGATTTCGTCGCCTCCGCGGAGACCTTCGGCCGGAGTAGCCACAAGTTCCGTGGGTACGACCATGCCGATGTTTGCGATTGCCACTTTCACGCCCGATGCAGGCACGGCCACAATAGCGCCGTCGGAGGCATTTTCGGGAAGTGTGAACGAAACAGAGCTGTCGTCGGCGTTATAGGTGAATTTCACTTCGGTTTCGTCAGGCATAAGTATGGTGCGGACAAGGTCGAGGTCTTTGCCCTTCACGGTGACTGCGTCGCCGCCCTTGGCATTGGTAAGGTCGAGGGGCGCCGCTACCGAAGGAAGCACGATTTCAATGGTCTGCTCGCTCTTGATAGTGTTGGGCACTTCTTTTGCGTCGGAGATGATGATAGTACCGCTTACAGCTTCTTCGGGCACGGTCACAACAATCTGCTTGCGGTCGTGGGCCTTGAAGTCGGCGGCGTACACATTCACACTGTCGGCGAGGAACGAGAACGATACCTCTTTAATAAGGTTGAGATACTCGCCGCTGATAGTGAGCTCGGCGCCGGGTTTTACGGTTGCCGGAGTAATCTCCTCGATTGATATAGGCTCGGAGTATGTGAGCATCGACTTGGTCTCGAGCATGCCGTTGGCATAGTGGAGCTGCACTTTTCCGGGCTCGGCAGTCTGAGGCACAGTCACGCGGATTTCCTCCGAACTGATTACCGTGATGTCGGTAATATCGTCGCATCCGGGAATGCTTACCTTCACTATCTGGTCGAGGCCGCTGCCCAGGAAGCGGAGCTCGCCTCCCCGGGCCACGGGGCTCGGGCCGAAACTGTTGAGACTTACACCGCCCACATACTGGCTGGTGTCGAAGTCGTCGTTGTCACATGCGGTGAACACCGGCATCGCCAGAGCCATCGCCAGGGCAAGAAAGCCCGTATATTTGAAAATTGATTTCATGTTTCAGTTAGTTTTTTACCGCACGGATGTTGTCAATCTTGATGAGAGGAGTGCAATCGACGCCGGTCTTGCCGCCCGACCAGAGGAAGAGCTGGAAGGCTGCGAAGTCTTTCTCCGACGCATAGAATGCCGATGCGCCCTTGCCGTCCTTGTCGTATTTGAAGTCCTTTATCGGGAGGCTCACGGTAATCCATTTGCCATCGGTGTGATAAGCTTCACTGTCGGTCCAGGGAATCCACAGGCCGCGGTTCCATCCGCCTTCCTGAAAATAGGTGTTGTTAGGGGCTGCCACAACGTCGCCGTAGATGTCGGTGCCGCCGTTACCGGTAGTCACCTTGTCGGTGCCGGCGAATATCAGCTGCATCGCGCCCGACTGCCATGCGCCCGATGCCGGAATGCAGATTTCGAACTTGAGGCTCATGTCGTTGTAGTCCTTGAAGTCCACGATATCGAACAGACGTGCGCCGTCGGTGTAGTCGGTGGGAGTATTCCATGTGCCGGGCCAGTACTCGAACGAGAAATCACCGTCGTTCCAGTCGGCTGCAGCATTGAGCACGGTCGAGCCGTTGCCAATCACCATGTAGTTGCCGCTGATGCCGGTACCGTCGTTCTCGATAGGACGTGCATGCCAGCCGTGGTTGCCCAGACCGGTGAGGCCGTCGAAGTCGAACATCATGCCGTTCGTATCCATGTAGTTGAATTTGCTGACACCCTTGCCGTAGATAGTGGTTACATTTATGGGACCTTCGCTTGCGCCGTCAGGCACCACTACTTCGAGAGCGTCCTGTGCTATGCTGTTAACTTTGGCGGGAATTCCGTTGAAATCGACAGTAAGAGGCACATTGGGGTCGTCGGCGAAGTATGAGCCCTTCAAGGTCACGGTCTCGCCTGCATGGGCGTATTCGCAGCTCATGGAGCTTACCTGAGGAGCGGGAACGAATACGTTGAAGGGATATTCGGTCTCAATGCCCGTGGAGGTGATAAAACGGGCTTTGTTTGTCACCTCGCCGGGGATGTTGTTGGGAATGTCTACTATAATGGTGTGGCTTGTCACCATAGTGGGATTAAGCTTGGCTTTCTGGTCGTTGAACCAGATTTGCTGCACGTCGCCGAGGTTGTCGCCCACGAAGGCAAGACGTGCACCCAGAGGTGCGCTCACAAGCAGCGAATCGCTCACGTTGATGTCGCAGGGACGGGCGTATTTGATTACGGGCGCCTTGCCGCGGTCCTCGTCTGCATCGGTGTCGGAGCACGACACGGCTGTAGCTGCCATTGCCAGAGAGGCCACTGCAAATGCTGTATATCGAATGATATTTTTCATTGTCGGTATTTATTGAAGTGGTGTTTTATTCTTTGCCGGCGAAATAGTCTACAGGCTCGCCTGCAAGTGCGGGCGACGAGCTGCTGACTGCGGCGGGTATAGGAGCTACAAACGAGTCGTCGTTGAGATTGATGGGGTCGTAAGAGCTGTATTCGGCTTTCGACTGGGCTACCACATAGCTGTTGCGGTCGTTTTCGTTTGTTACATCGACATTGAGTCCGGGCTTGGTCACATACATGGCGCAGCGGTTGTAGCCTGTGCCGTAGCCCCGGTTAATCATGTCGAGAGCCTTGGCGTTGCCTTCGCGATAGCGGTAGCGCTGGGTGTCGAACCATGTCTGGCTCTCGAAGGCGAGCTCGCGGCGGCGTTCACGGAGGAGTTCTTCAAATGTGACGCTGCTTACCTCGCTCACGCCTGCACGCTGACGCACCATGTTGTAGTATTTCATGGCCTTGGCGTCGGAGGTGCTCGATGCCGTGCCCATCACTGCCTCGGTGTAGGTCAGATATACGTCGGCGAGACGCATCAGGTAGATATTGTTGGCAGCATCCTGATTGATGCCTACATTGCCGTCGCAGTCGGCGCCCTTGCCGATGATGTATTTCTTGATGTGTGCGAGCATCTCGTTCTTGTCTTCGAGAACATCACCCGAACCATCGCGGCTTACGAAGAGATACGTGTATCCTCCGCCGGCACGGTTGAGCATCGGGTAGTAATCACCGCCGGTCATATATGTCCACTGACGGCGACGGTCGCCAGACTCATACATCTGCTGAAGAGAGATTGTGGGGCCTTTGCCGGCACCCCATGTCTGGTCGGCAATCACGCTCGAACGGCTCCATGCCACATTGTGGGCGTTGCCGAAGGAGTAACCCTGCACGGCGCACTGGATTGCGAGAATCGATTCGTCACCGTTGTTGGCGGCAACGTCGAAGAGTGTCGAGAAATCTATTTCGGTAAGAGCGCGGGTGTTCTCAATCACGAAGAGAGCATCCTCGGCAGCCTTGCTGTAGAGCGCATTGCGGTCGTAGCCGTAGTCGCTGTGCGATGCCATGGTCACGGCAAGTTTCGCACGGAGGGCGCGTGCCTTGCGGCTGGTGAGACGGTAAGCGTCGCTGTCTTCGGCCGGGAGGTTGGCTACAGCGAAGTCGAGGTCATCCATAGCGAAACGATAGACGCTGGCCTGGGTATTGCGGGGCAAATCGAACTTGCCGGCGGCAATGAGCGCCGAGTTGTTCTCCACGACAGGCACATCGTGCCATACTTCGGCGAGCATGTAGTAGCAGTATCCGCGGATACCGCGTGCCTCTGCGAGAGCGTTGTTGATGTCGTTCTCGGTGATAGTGCCGCCGCATACCGGAGGTATGTCGTTGATTATCGAGTTGCAGAAGAGAATCACGTTGTAGAGACCTTTCCAGCCCTCGTTGATGTAGGGATTCACTGCGGTGTATGTACCGAAGTACCACTGGCCTTCATCGCCGTAGGTGTAGTACATGTCGCCGTTAATCATATCCATCTTCCACTGGAAGTTCATGTGGAAGTTGCTCCAGGTCTTCGAAGCATAGAGGGTCATGGTAGTCGAGCGGAGTGCGTCGGGGCTCGTGTAGTACGATTCGAGCACGGGCTTGTCTACCGGGTCGATGGTGAGGAAGTCGCTGCACGATGCGAGCGATACCGTCATCATTATGGCTAAGGCGCCGGTTTTGAATATGTTGTTCATGTTATATATGTATCGTTATAGATTGTGTTTAGAATGCAAGGTTAACACCTACGGTATAGGTACGGGGGGTAGGATAACGGCCGCGGTCGATGTTCTGGAGCAGTGAGCTCTGGTTGTAGGCACCGATTTCGGGGTCGTAGCCCGAGTACTTGGTAAAGGTATATACGTTCTGCACGTTGAAGTAGACTTTGGCGTTCTGCAGGAATACCGATTTGGCCCACTTCTGCGGAAGGTTATAGCTCAGAGAGATATTCTGTATGCGGAGATAAGTGCCGTCTTCAATCCAGCGGTCGCTCATACGTTTGTTGCCGTTGCCGTCGAGATTGGAGAAACGGGGCATATTGTCTTTGCCGCCGGTGTAGGCGTAGTTGCCGATTACATCGCCGAGGGCTTTGTCTACCATATAAGGACGGGCACGGTCGAGAACGCTCACTGCCTGGTTGTCCCAGATTGAGCCGAGACCTTCAACCTGGAAGCGCGACCAGTTGAGGATGTCGCCGCCTATCTGGCCGGTGAGGCCGATGTTGAGCTCGAAGTTCTTATATGTAAGGGTGTTGGTGAAGCCGAAGGTGAGGTCGGGGTTGGGGTCGCCGATTACCTTCTGGTCAGCGTCGTTGATGATGCCGTCGCCGTTCTGGTCCTTGAACTTGATGTCGCCTACCCACACGCCCGATGTCTTGTCGATTTTGTTGGCGTAGGGAATCGAACCGCCGGTCTGTGTGGCGTGGCCGACGATGTCGGCTTCGTTCTTGAAGAGGCCTTCGGTCTCGTAGCCATAGAAGACACCCATTGCCTCGCCTACCTTGAACATTGTTGCTGTCTGGAACTGTGAGAACCAGTCGACCTTACCGTAGATAATCTGGTCCTTGTCGTTGAGGGCAATGATTTTGTTGCGGTTATGCGAGAGGGTGAGGGCCGACTGCCATGTGAAGTTCTTGTTCACTACAGGACGGGCTGTAATCTGTACGTCGACACCGGTGTTGCGGGTCTGGCCGATGTTTGCGTAAGGAGGAGCGATAGAGCCCCAGGTATCGTCGCCCGACGGACCGATGTAGCTTGGCACGAATACCTGCATGAGAAGGTCGTTGGTCTGCTTGCGGTAAACGTCTACGGTGAGTTCGAGGCGGTTGTTGAAGGCCGCGAAGTCGATACCGGCGTTATACTGCTCCGATGCCTCCCACTTGAGGTCGGGGTTCGAAAGGTTGAGAGGGAAATAAGCTGTGCCGCCGGGGGTGAGCATGGTCTGCATGGCCGAGCCGTAGCGGTAAGTGTCGATGTTCGAGTTACCTACTTTACCGTAGCCGAGACGGAGCTTCAGGTTGTTGAGCCACGATGCTGCGGGCTGCAGAAATTTCTCCTGGTTGATACGCCATGCGAGAGCGACCGATGGGAAGGTACCCCACTTGTGGTTGGAGCCGAATTTGCTCGAACCGTCGCGGCGGATTGTAGCAGTGAGGAGGTAGCGGTAGTCGAAGGAGTAGTTCACACGTGCGAAGACTGATGCGGTACTTTGGGCATCTTTCCAGCCGGTGTTGCTTACGAAGTCACCGTCCTCGCCCATCACGTGGATGTAGTCGGTGGTGAAGTTCTTCTTGATAATCGAAGTACCGTCCCACGACGATTTCGATGCTTCGAAACCAGCCATTACGGTGAGGTCGTGTTTATCGGCGAAGGTCTGCTTGTAGGTCACATAATCTTTCTGCATCCAGTACCATGAGCCTTCCTCGCGCTGCATCATCTGGTTGATGTCGTTGCTGACAAGACCGAATTTATAACGGGGAATGAACGATTTGTTCTGGTTCTTCGATGAGTCGAACGCATACTCGGCGCGGAAATTGAAATACTTGAGGAAATCTACGCTTCCGTAGAAGTTACCCATTATCTGCTGACGCAGAAGGGTGTTGTTGGTCATGAGAGCAAGAGCGACGGGGTTCCATGTCGATGCGCCGTTCACGGTGTTGGGACCGGCCCAGTTGCCTTCGAAGTCGCGTACGGGCACGGAGGGCATCATGGTCATGGCCTGCATGATTACGCCGTCCGAACCGTCGTTACGGGTAATAGTTTCGTCGGTACGGGTATATGCGAGCGAGCCGCCGACCTTAAGCCATTTGGTGAAGTTGTTGTCGATATTGAATCGGGTGTTGAATCGGGTGAAATCCGAGCCAATCACAATACCGTCCTGTTTCATCCAGCCTGCGCTCATCGCGTAGACTGTCTTTTCGTTACCGCCGGTGAGGCCCACCTGGTGGCTCTGCATGAAAGCGGTGCGGAAAATCTCGTCCTGCCAGTCGGTGCCCTTGCCGAGAAGCGACGGGTCGCTGTAGGTCTTGTCGTAGTTGGAGTCGTTGAGCACGCCCTCCTCGTAGAGTTCTGTCTGATACTGCGCGTACTGGCGGAGGTCCATCATTTTGAGACGCTTTGCGGTTTCCTGCCAGGCCACATAGCCATCGTAGGTGATGTTGGTGTGACCTGCCGAACCGCGGCGGGTGGTGACAAGCACTACACCGTTGGCGCCGGCGGCACCGTAAATCGCGCAGGCCGAGGCATCCTTGAGCACGTCGATGCTCACGATATCACTCGGAGCGATTGCTGCGAGAGGGTTGACTGTGGTCTGGCCGTTGGAGCCGCCCATCCAGTCGAAACCGCCGATTGACGAGTTGGCCGTATTCATGGGCACGCCGTCGATAATGTAAAGAGGCTCATTCGAGGAGTTGAGCGAGCTCGCACCGCGGATACGGATTGATGTCGCACCACCGGGAGCACCGGAGTTCTGTGTCACCTGCACGCCGGCTACCTTGCCCTGAAGCATCTGGTCGGCATTGGTTACGATTGTCTGAGCCATCTGGTCGCGCGACAGCGAAGCCACCGAACCGGTGATATCGCTCTTGCGCTGAGTACCGTAACCCACAACGACAACTTCGTCGAGAGTCTGGGTGTCCTCGTCAAGCTCGATTGTGACGTCGGTGCGGCCGGCAAGTTTAACTTCTTTGGTGGCATAGCCTACATACGAAACGACAAGCGTTGCGTCTGCCGACGACACCTTCAGCGAGAAATCACCGTCGATGCCGGTGGTGGCACCGTTCTTGGTTCCTTTTTCTATTACGGAGGCACCAATGAGTGATTCTCCTGTAGCTGGGTCAAGGACAACGCCTTTGACCGTTACCTGAGCCGTGGCGCTCATGGCTATTGCCGCGAGCAGCGCAACCAAGTAGCATCGGAGGTTTGATAGTTTGGTTTTCATGTAATTATGATAGGTTATTGAATTGTGTTGTTGTCGGAGGGAATCTGTGTTTTGTTACGGTATATGCTAATTTAAAAGTTTTTCGGTTTTGTGCGGTATCAGACGGTGTCGTGTCCTTCCGGCAGCAAAATTACTGTGTTAGAACGGCAGAAAATTGCATTATATTATCCGCAATTTCTCCATTTCTTATTTTTTCTCCTTTTTTATTGTTTAGCCCTTTATTTTAACCAAAATCCCCACAAATAAACCCTTACAACCTTTCGTGGAATTACAGAAGAGGCGTACCGCTATCCAGCCGCACGCCTCTTTTACTAAAAACAATCGGGAATATTTACCTTATCAATCTCAATTAAACATCTATGCTGTCAGGTGCATCATTTCTTACCATTCTTCACGGCTGTCGCCGTACTGCGGATTAGCGCCACAGTACTGCTGTCTGCCATGAACACCGAGTTCAGGCCCTGGTCTTCCTGAGCCGGGTCGCCGGTATAAGGGTCGCCGTTCTCCCATGTTCGGTGAGCCGGCGTCACATTGCCGCCCCAGCCCCAGAAGTTGACGCCGTTCAGTCCGGCATCGCCTTCCACGAGGTCGAACACATATTTATAATATGCGTCACGGGCCGTTGTGGGTGTGCCCGGAGCTATTGCCATGGAATCACGGGGGAAGCCGAATTCTTCAAGCACAAGGGGCTTCGCAGTTAGTTTGCGGTGCTCGTCAACATACTCGCGCGTGTTGGCGAATGCGTTCGGAAGGCTGTTGGTAAGTGCATCGGGGCTTACCCACCGCCAGTTGTAAGGCCAGATATGTATGTTGGCGTAGTCTATCGCCGGGTCGTTGTGAATCTCGGCCCACAGCTCTATATCGCCCTCGCAGCCCCACTTGCCTTCGCTGCCTGTCGACACAAGGTGGTTGGGGTCGATGCTCTTGATGAGCTTGCCGGTGCTTATGAGCCATTCTTTGAATGCGGCTTTGTTGGCCGGGTCGAAGCAACGGGGCTCGTTGGCTATCTGCCACGACATAATGGCCGGAGACTCCGTATAGGGCTTGCCCGTGAGGGAGTTGGTGCGGCCGACGATATTGCGCACATGATTGGCATACAGCTTTTTGGCAATACTGTCAGTGACAAACTGCGCCGCGAATTTCATATAGTTGGAGTAGCCGTCGCGCTGCGGAATCACTGCCGGACCCTTGCCGGCCCACTCGAGATACGAGCCGTAGCCGCCGCTCCATTCCCACGAGTTGTTGAGATAAAGCACGGCCTTCATGCCGCGTTCCTCAAGTCGCTTGAGCAGATAGTCGAGACCGGTGAGAAGGTCTGCGTCATATACGCCCGGCTCTTTCTGGAGCGTAGGCTCTATATGGCAGGGCATCGGCTCGTTGCCGTCACCGCCGACAAGTATGCGGAGATTGTCGATGCCTATAGCCTGGAGCGAGTCGAGTTCCTGCTCCAGACGGGCGCGGTCGCCTCCTTCGCCGGGCGAGGCAAGGATAGTGCCGTACCAGAAGTTGGTGCCGACATAGCGGTAAGGCTCTTCGCCAATCATGAATTCACCGTTCTCTACGCGCACAAATTCGGGCGCGGCCTCGGCGGTCTTC
This sequence comes from uncultured Muribaculaceae bacterium, assembly GCA_910587355.1. Lineage (GTDB taxonomy): Bacteria > Bacteroidota > Bacteroidia > Bacteroidales > Muribaculaceae > CAG-873. Next base: position 16,343 of record CAJUKF010000016.1, on the reverse strand, counting down.
TGGCTACATGCTGCCATTGCTGCAATACAGGTCAAAAAGAGGAGATATTTGACTTTTTTTATCATATTCTTTAATTTTCATTATTTATTTGTCCCAGTTGTCGGTGCGGAACGGCATCAGAGGCATACCGTATGTGTCGCGGATTTTGCCGATGACGAAATTGCGGAAGAGGTAGCGCACCGATTTTATTTCTTTCACTTCGGGAGATGATACTTTGATTGAAAGATTGCTGCGGTCGATGTTGGCTTTGGCCGGATAGAATACACGGTCTTCGCCGGCGACCTCGAAGCCTTCAAGGTCGTCGTTGGGCGTGAAGCCCTGCCAGGCGTCGTTGAAGTAGAGCGTAGCCTCGCCGCCGTTCACGTCCATATTCTTGAATGTGGGATAGGTGTGCGGCACGCCTTTGAGACCGTAGGTATGGGTTGCGGCGAGCGCGGCCATGCGGTGGCCTATCGGACGCTTGTTCCGCGCATGGATGTCATCCGGCTCATCGGGATAAACAAGGTCGGCAGTCCCCACGATATAAGCGCCCTCAGTGTCGGCTGCGGCCTTGCGCTGTGCCTCGCGGAAAAGAGCTGCGTTGGTGCCGTTCACATCGCCGTAGTCCCAGCCGGGAAGCTCAACGAAGTAGAACTGCATGTCTTTGTTGCCCCACAGCTCGCGCCAGTGGCTGAGCATGTCGGCCTGACGGGCGCCGTAATAGCTTTCGCCGCCAACGTTCGATTCGCCCTGATTCCATAGAAAACCTTTGAGAGTGTATCCGGCCACGGGAAGAAGCATGGCATTATACATCACGCCCACGCGCTCCCATTCGTTCATCTTCTCATCGGCCTGTTCGGCTTTCATGTCGCGGTCGGGATAATTGGCTATAAGGCTCGCCGGCTCCCAGCCTTCTACCTTGCTGCCGCCGTATGCGCAGCTTATGATGCCCACGGGCACATCGAGCATGTCGCGCAGCGCTGTGGCGAAAAACCATGCCAGTGCCGAAAACTCGCCTGCGTTCTCGGGTGTGCTTTCAACCCACATGGCATCAATATCTTCCTTGGGCTCATAGCTGCCTGCTTTGGGCACAGTGATGAAACGTATGCCCCGGCCCAGCTTGCGGCTGAACATTATCTGCTCGCCGCCGTCTTCTATCGGCTGATTCCAGAAGCCGCGCAGCGGCATTTCCATATTGCTCTGGCCCGATGCGAACCATACCTCGCCGGCAAGTACATTATTAAACGTAAGTGATGTGTTGTCCGATGTGTCGGTGACGGTAAGCGATAACGGAGTGTACGAAGCCTCGGGAGTCGAGACTGTCATGCGCCAGCGTCCGTCAGCACTGGTCTTCGCCGACGACTGCGCTCCCCACGAGCCGTGGGCAGTAACGGTTGAGCCGGGTGTGGCTTTGCCCCAGAGGACAGCTGCCGTATCGGCCTGCAATACCATGTTGTCGGAGAAAACATGCGGCATGTCTATGCGCGCTTGGGCGCAAAGACCGCATAAAGATAAGAGGAGAGATAGAGAGAAAAATTTTAGTTTCATGGCAGGAATTACCGGTTTTGCCGCAAAGGTAGTAATTTGCGGCTATATGTCAATCCCTGCGAGATAATTCGTCAAAAGATTGATAAAATAGTGTCATTTACGCCTGAAAAGCCCGGTGCGGCCGCCTCCCGGCAGATTCACAGTGAGGATAATCCTCTGATAGAATGTGAATGCCGACTGCGCCACATGGAAGTCGAGCGACGCACGCAGTTTCACAAACTCATTGCGATAAATATCGGCATAGACATCCGTGCGGCTGTAATATTTTGACTGATAGTACGGCTCGCCCTGATAGAGCAGACTTCTGAACGGCTGGTAATCAGGCATCTGCCTTCCTCCGGCATACAGTTCTTCCTTAACTCCGAGCCACCGCCACTGCGCCGTGCATTCAGCCCAGGCTCCTACCGGTGTCTTCCACTCCGAGAACTCACGGTTGCGTTCAATGGTCAGAAGCGGACCCATGCGCACAATCAGACTGTCGAGACCGGTGTGCCGCCCGAGATTCCAGCCTATATATGGATTCACTACAAAATTATCAACAATATGCTGGTTTTCGGGAGCGTTTTTCTGCAGCGCAAAGTGATTCATCATCACATGGCCGCCGACAAAGAAAGCGCCCCCTCGCGGATGAACACGTCCGTGAACTACAATATTGAATGCCTCGCGCTGCTTTTCGGTCTGCATGCCGCGCCAGTCCACGTAAGCGTCGACAAAACCCTTGCTGCCGCGGTACTGTACCAGCAGGCCGCGTATATTGCGCTGCGTGTAGGCCATGCTGTCGCTCCACAGAAAGCCCGGCATCTCCTCGCGCAGCTGTGTACGCGGAAACATACCCATTGAAAAACTCCACGGGCTGTCATCGCCGCCGTCATGCCTGTAATATAATGTAGGAGATATACGGTGGCCGTCCCACTCGCATCCTATCGGCTGATGCCACACGACACCGCCGGCTATACGGTCACTTTCGGTGAACTTAAGCCCCAGCTCGGGCGCAAGATTCGTAAAGAAAAACGTTTTTGTATCGGTATACCGGTTGTCACCTTCCCGATTATCGAATACCGAGCTGAAATCAACGCTCCATGTGGGTTCTATCGCACAAGACACCGCACACGCTGCTCCAAATACAACCGTCAGAAAATATTTAAAATACTTGGACATATATCATTTCAGAGCAGATACAAACGTAGGAATGAACTGAATCCCGAGAACAGCCGCTATGCGAAAAAAACTCGAAAGCTGTATATCCGATTTTCCTCGCTCTACTCTTGCTATATATGTCTGCTCGCGGCCAATCTTCTCTGCGACTTCTTTTTGCGTGAGATTCAGTTCACGTCTGCGGTCACGAAGAAGAGTCCCGAAATACCATGCAATGGCCCGGGCATTGAATTCCTCTCTTCCGGCAGTACCGTTTACCCCGAATTTTTCGTCAAGCATCTGATTCATCGTGGGCAATTGCGCCAGTTTTGTTTCATCTAACTCTATCATTTTCGTAGGCGGTTTAATATTGTTCGTGCAATTTCAATCTGCTTTTTATAATCTTTCGATGATTTTTTCAGAAAACCATTCAGAAGAATAATCCTGGTTGATTCTATTATATTATCATGGTCGACAGCAAACAGTATCGTACGGTATTCATTACTTCCTACCGATACTCGCATTTCATATAAATCTGTTTTCTCCAGGTGCTTTACAAATTTTGTAGAAATATTATATACACTTTGGATAACTTGAAATACATACAGAAACTTATCTTTAACCCTATCTGACAAATTCATAAAGAATTCATCAAATTCAGGAGTTCTTATTATTGTCCTGAGATTAGATACGGTATCTGTCTGCTGATTCATGTCGCAAAGATAATCAATTAGTTCTAATAGCACAACTAAAAGAACTAAAAAGTTCTATCAGATTCGTTTCGTTAGACAAAATATATTTATCATTACACACCGATGCCTCTGCAAAAGCTGTCTTGGAAATGCAGCCATGCAGAGGCATCGGTAATGTATTATCTGAGCCGAGAGAGGCGTCTTAGAAATAGAAGTTCATCGTTTTAGGGTAGAAAATCATTGCCGCGCCCACCTGCTGGGCGGCAGCGTCACCGAGAGAGTTGGCAACTATCGCCAGCGCGAAACGCATGGCCGCACTGGGACCATTGCCGGTAATCAGGTCTCGGGTAGCCATTACCGGCACATCGTGCATGTGTGCACCGCCTTTCTTGCACATATCCTCAAAACCGGGATAACAGGTCGCGTCACGGCCTTCGAGAAGACCCAGAGGCGCCAGCACAACTCCTGGAGATGCACAGATAGCAGCAATTTTGCCCTTGTGCTCTTTAAGAAGACTGCATACAGTCTCGTTTGAAACAAGATTGGTGGCGCCTGGCATCCCGCCCGGCAGTATCAGCCACTCGGCATCGCCGAAATCAGCATCTCCGAGTGTCATATCGGCCATGACAGTAATTCCGTGAGCTCCTGTCACGCTGCGGTCCGAGGTGATTGACACGGTTTTGGAATCCATACCCGCACGACGGAGTACGTCAACTACGGTAATAGCCTCAATTTCTTCGAATCCTTCAGCGAGGAAAATAAACGAACGACACATAGTATTCTCTGCGTATTAAAGGGGAGCAAGCTCCCTGCGATTATGAAATGGTATGGCGCTTCCGTATAGCACCTTTATTACTAAACAATCTCCATGGGGATTTTGTTCGCTGACCGGATAATTTTTGTACTTTTGCCGATAGATAATATGATTTTTAAAGATGAAATATAAATTACTAATAGTTGTGCCGCTAATTTCGGTATTATTTTTGTCATTTGCAAGTTGCAGACAAAATAATTTTACCTCCGAAGGGCAGACATGGGGCACACTCTATCATATCACATACGACGGGAGCAAAAACTGCGATGAGGCAATCGAGGCAACATTATCAACGATTGACAATGAATTGTCGATGTTCAATCCGGCATCTGCGGTAGCTCTCGTAAATTCCGGCACATGCGATACAGTCTCCGAGCACTTCAAACGGGTCTTTATGATTTCTCGTCGTATAAACACCCTTTCCGGGGGCGTATATGACCCTACCGTCGGGCCGCTCAGTGATTTATGGGGCTTCGGACCGCACGACACCGATACAGAGCCAACCGAAGAAGCCATAGCCACTGCTCTCATGGCTGTAGGAATTGCCGGCTGCTCTATCGACAGCACAGGACGGTTATCGCGCAAAAGTCCCGGCACTGTTTTCGACTTCTCGTCAATCGCCAAAGGCTACGGCATCGACTGTGTGGCCGACACTCTTGAAGCACTCGGCGCACAAAATTACATGATAGAAATCGGAGGAGAAGTCCTTGCCTGTGGCTTGAGCCCGAAAGGGCGTCCGTGGCGCATACAGATAGATTCGCCATTATCCGGAATGGGACATAAACGTCTCGGAATAATTGAACTCGGTCCTGAAAAAACTGCCGTAGCATCGTCGGGCAACTACCGTAATCTCCGCCGGCGCGCCGACGGCTCGCTCTACGGCCATACACTTTCCCCAATAACGGGTCATCCTGTCGAAGGGCGCATTGCGGCCGCCACAGTCCTCGCCTCAGACTGCGCGACAGCCGATGCGCTCGCCACTGCATGCATGGCCTCGGCCGAGCCCGATTCGGCTCTCGCTGTGCTTGCAAGGGCAAAAGCCGAAGGCATTATTGTATACGTAGAGGGAGATTCATTATACACAGCGTCCACAAGTAATTTTCACATGGTAGAGCAGTAGATATAAAAAAAGCGGCTGCCTCACGACAACCGACAATCTTTAACCTTTAATCTAATACCATGAAAAAACACAGTGCAAAATCAGTAATTATGACATTCAAACACGTCATCGTCGGAAATGGTTCACCCAGACTGTTGGTTTAACCTTCTTTAACATAAAGTATCGTCATAAAATAGTAATTTTACATCGCAATAAGCTTAATATAATAAACCAACCACCAATAATACTTTTAATACTATCGGGCGACCATGACGCCCTACATGTAATTTTGCGATGAGAACCAAAATTTTAGTTATCGATGACGAAGAAGCCGTATGCGAGATTATGAAATTCAATCTCGAACGCGAAGGATACGAAGTCGACACCGCATATAGCGCCGAAGAAGCCCTTGACATGGATAATCTCGACAGTTATTCCCTTTTTATTGTCGATATTATGATGGGCGAACTCTCAGGCTTTGATTTTGCCAACCGTATCCACAATGTGACAGCCACCGAAGACATACCAATGCTCTTCTGCTCTGCCCTCTCCGATGAGGATTGTGTTGTAAAGGGCCTTAACATAGGCGCTGATGACTATATCACCAAGCCATTCAACATAGGTGAGGTTCTTGCCCGCGTGCGCGCTATTCTCCGTCGCTCAAACAACATGCAGAAGCGCTCGGCTCAGGATTTTGTAGAACAAGAATCAATCTACGAGCCTGATGTAGTGTTCCGCAACCTCCGCATTGACCGCAACAACAAGGAGTGCTTCCTCAACAACGAACCCATAACCCTCACGCGCACAGAATTCGACATTCTTCTTTTTTTCCTCACGCACCGAAATAAAATATACTCACGCGAAGAAATAATAAAACATGTCTGGGGCGATGACGTAGTTGTCACCAACCGAACTATAGACACAAACATCACACGCCTGCGTAAAAAGCTGGGAGAGTGTGAGAAATATGTAGTTACCCGTCAGGGATTCGGGTATGGCTTTAAGGAGACGAATTAGTTATCAGTGGCAGCTGTTCATTCCGCTGGTCACAACGCTCTGGATTGTAATTCTGGGCATGGCGTACATTCAGTATGCCAACGAACGTGAGTACCGCAAAGAGACAGTCGACTCGCAGCTCGATATCGTCACAAAACGAATTGTAGCCGCATATGAAACCGATACGGACCCGACGCAGTTTGTTGACTTCATATGCCGTTATTACATCGAAAACCCATTATACGACCTATTGCGTGTATCTGTCTATAAAGACGGACAGCTCACACGGAGCTGGGGCGAACCTATCAGCCTGAGGAGCACCGACCTGAATGAGGACAACCAGAACGACTCTTTCCGCTCGCCGGGCGATTTTCTCAGTGACCACTATTTCTACTACAAAGGCGAACACAGCGCAGACAAACGCGTGGCTGTGTACACGGCTCTTCCTGTGGACAGTGACATAATGGCATTCACTCTGCCCTCGCGCAACGCCTTGATTGTCCTTATATTCTTAGGCGTAGCCATGACCATTCTGGCTTATATTTCGACCCGGTATTTCGGCCGCAATATCTCCATTCTCCGCTCTATTGCCGAAAGAGCAGCCAGCGACAACAACTTCCTGCCCACGATGGACTACCCCCACGATGAGCTGGGCGACATCAGCAGACAAATCACAACGATGTACAATCAACGCCTGCAAGCCATGGAACGCCAGAAACAAGAGCACAAGGTGGCTATGCATGCCATTGAGGAAAAAGCTCGAAACAAACGCCAGCTCACCAACAACATAAACCATGAGTTGCGCACACCAATCGGAGTAATAAAAGGATATATCGACACCATCATCGACAATCCGACTATGGACGATGCATCCCGTATGCATTTTATCACAAAAGCAAAAGAACACGTTGAGCGTCTCGTAAATCTGATAGCCGACGTATCGGCAATCACACGACTTGACGAAGGTTCGGACCTCATCTCGACAGAAGACCTCAACTTCCATGACCTTGTTTTTACCGTCGGCAGCGATTTGGAAGAATCAAAAATACTCGGAAATATGGCATTCAACTTCGACATACCCCTCGAATGCCATATCAACGGCAATTACAATCTGCTGCGTGGCATGATTATAAATCTCGCAAAAAACGCCGCATTATATTCCAAAGGCACACTGTGCGAGACTATATGCACGGGCGAAGACGACGATTTTTATCACTTTGAATTCCGCGACAACGGCATAGGCGTAGACGAACAGCATCTCCCGCATCTCTTCGACCGTTTCTACCGCATCGACTCAGGCCGTGCGCGCAAGTCCGGCGGAACTGGCCTTGGCCTCCCTATTGTCCAGAACACCGTCCTCGCCCACGGAGGCACCATCGACGTATACAACGGCGAACTCGGCGGACTTGCTTTCAGCTTCACTCTCCCCAAGTTCAAAGACAAATAAGCCATATAAAGAAAAGATGACACGAATCATTTTTTCCTCACACCCTTTCCTCCCTGAGCCAGCCGAGCATCACCTCATACATCTTCGCCCTTACATCCTTTCTCGACAGAGCCAAATCGTGAAGGCCGCCCTCAAAGTTCACTTCCGTGACATCCGGTCCAAGTAGCCGTCCGTACTTCGATATCGACTTAACATCGAGAATGGCATCGGCTCCACGGTACTTCTCCGGTCCGTCGCCTTTTCTTACCGATGCAGCGGAATGCATAAGCAGAACGGGCACGCCGATTTTACGTTTCCGCAGTTCTTTCTGTGCCCTGTCTATCGCCCTCACCCAGCCCATGTCGGGGTCCGGCATAACGTCGGGCTTCCAGTCTTTCCGGTAACTCCATTCACCGCCGTACTCCTGCGACAGTGATTCCGCATATCCGCGGTCGGCCTTCTGATGCACATGCACATTCGGCATGAAACGGCCGAGCATACCCACCGCCGGTATGGCTACGTCCCGTATCAGCGGCGGCATATTCCATGCAAGGAAAGGGCTGTTCAGCATCAGTGCCTTAATCATGGGCGACGGGGCCTCGGTCATATACAACGACGTAGTCAGGCCGCCTGTCGAGTGACCCAGCAGCACCGCCTCGCTGTTCCCGTCCGAGCCGATTATATCTATTGCTGCGTCAATATCGGCAAAGTACTCATATATGTCCCGTACCTGAAACATTCTTTGTCCCGGCAGCAGCGAACGTCCGTATTTGCGCAAATCCACGGCATAGAAATTGTAGCCGTTGCCGGCAAACATCTCTGCCATTTCTTTATGAAAGAAATAGTCGCTGAAGCCGTGCACATACAGTATGGCACGGTTCGACGGCGCGTCTGCACATCTGCGCACCACAGTGCACCGCACCTTGCCGCTGTAGTCGTCGGGCTGCTGCACATAAGTCATCTCGAATCCCGGCCCGAGAACGTCAGGTTTCCATATCTGTTTATCTGTTCCCATAACAACATGTAGCGCATAATATAATTTATCGGGAACCGCACACTTGATACGATTCCCGATATATATTTTAACAACTTGCCGGCAGAAGTGTTTAGAGCACTTCTACCTCAAGGGCATTGTATGCGCGCTCGGCTTTCTCGCGTGCGGCATCGACGGTGTCGGCCGTAGCGAGAATCACACCCATACGGCGGTGTCCGTGGATTTCGGGCTTGCCGAAAATGCGGAGCTGTGTGCCGGGCTCGGCAAGCACTTTCTCGAGATTGCCGAACACAACTTTATCGGTGTCGCCTTCCACAACTACGGCACGCGATGCCGACGGGCCGAGGAAGCGTATTTCGGGAACGGGCAGACCGAGAAGTGCGCGTGCATGAAGGGCGAATTCGCTCATGTCCTGCGAAATCATTGTCACCATGCCGGTGTCATGCGGACGGGGCGATACCTCGCTGAATATAACGTGGTCGCCCTTCACGAAGAGCTCCACGCCGAAAATACCGTAGCCGCCGAGTGCTGTCGTGATTTTCTCTGCTGCCGCCTGCGCCTCTTTCAGTGCCTGAGCGCTCATGGGCTGCGGCTGCCATGAATAGCGGTAATCGCCGTTTACCTGAATATGGCCTATGGGTTCACAGAAAACAGTGCCTGTAATGCTGCGCACCGTAAGCAGGGTTATTTCATAGTCGAAATCGACAAAACCCTCTACTATCACGCGTCCTGCACCGGCACGGCCGCCTTCCTGAGCTTCGTGCCATGCGGCCTCAATGTCTTTCTCCTCGCGAACGGTCGACTGGCCGTGGCCCGACGAACTCATCACCGGCTTAACTACTACCGGAAGTCCGATTTCGGTAATGGCGTTTTTGAATTCATCATAGGTCGATGCGAAACGGTAGGGAGATGTGGGCAGACCGAGTTCTTCGGCTGCGAGACGGCGTATGCCCTCACGGTTCATGGTGAGGAAAGCCGCACGGGCTGTGGGTGTCACGTGATATCCTTCTTTCTCGAGTTCCACAAGCATGGGAGTTGCGATAGCTTCGATTTCAGGAATGATATGGTCGGGCTTCTCTTTCTCCACTATTTCACGCATACGCTCGCCGTCGAGCATATTGAACACATAGCTGCGGTGGGCCACCTGCATTGCGGGAGCATTGGGGTACTTGTCGCAGGCGATTACCTCAACACCCAGACGCTGGAGCTCGACAGCTACTTCCTTGCCGAGCTCTCCGCTGCCTAAAAGAAGGGCCTTGCGGCCTACGGGGGTCATTACAGAACCGATTTTTGCCATAGTCTATAGTTTGAATAAGTTGTTTGCATTCTGCACTGTGGCTTTTTCGAGCGCTTCCGGGCTCATGCCGAGCGCCGCTGCCATAGAGTTGAGGATAAGAGGTATATATGCGCTTTCATTGCGCTTGCCGCGGTGTGGCACAGGGGCAAGATATGGCGAGTCTGTCTCGGTGAGCAGACGCTCTGTGCCAATCTGCGGCAGCACATTGCGTAAATCTGAATTCTTAAAAGTAACAATGCCGCCGATGCCGAAGTAATAGTCGCCGGTGCGCCGAATCAGCCCGACATCTTCCATGCTCCCGCCGAAGCAGTGAAACACAGCCGGCACGTCGCGGTGACCCTGAAGCACTTCAAGCGACTGCGCCAGTCCCTCGCGGCAATGGATAATCACGGGCATACCGAGTTCCGAAGCCCAGCCGAGCTGAGTGTCGAGCACCTCCATCTGTTCGCCTTCATATTTTTTGTCCCAGTATAAGTCAATGCCTATTTCGCCGACGGCCTTATACAGTCCGGGGTTGGAATACAGTTCATTCCGTATCGCCTCAAGACTGTCGCGCCAGCGCTCGTCGAGTTCAGTGGGATGCAGTCCCATAGCCATTGCCGTCACGTCCGGCCGCATGGCGTGTACTGCCTTCATTGGCTCTATGGTGTCGGCATTGACATTCGGGAAAAGCATCATCCGCACGCCGCTCTCTACGGCACGGTCCACGGCCGCACACTGTCCCTCGTACGAACCCTCCGGCTGGCCTTCAGCCGAGAATTCAGGCATATAGAGATGCGTGTGGGTGTCGACAGCCATCAGTGATTGCGTGTGGCGGCCTTATGTGCCAAATCTACAAAGAAATCCTCGGCATCGCGGTCAAGAGCCACACCTCGTAGGGCGGCCACTGCCTCGTCGGCATAGCGCATCGCCACTGCCGCACAGCGCTTCGAGAGACCCAAATGGTCGTATACGCGTTTAATCTGCGTGACGCGCTCTTCAGGTACGAGGTCTTCACCGAGAATTCCCTCCACCTCCTCCTCGGCCTCGGCCAGAGAAGTTATCAGAAGCCAGGTTTTCTTCTTGTTCACTATGTCGCCCCCGATTTCCTTGCCGAAAATCACTGGGTCGCCGAATGTATCGAGCCAGTCGTCCTGAAGCTGGAATGCAAGGCCGAGCGAAATGCCGTAATTATAGAACTTCTCGCATACTTCTTCCGACGCTCCGGCCATTATCGCGCCAATCTGACATGCACACCCGAGAAGAACCGACGTTTTCAGCCTTATCATCTCCATGTATTCCTCAATGGTGACGCGGCGACGTGTCTCGAATTCCATATCGAGCTGCTGGCCCTCGTCGATTTCGAGAGCCGTACGGTTGAACACGTCGAATACCGCACGGAAACGCTCGCCGGCATCTTTGGCAAGCATACCGTAGGCCATCGAAAGCATCGTGTCGCCCGACAGAATCGCCGTATTGGCATCCCATTTACGGTGAACCGTTGGCTGGCCGCGGCGCAAATCGGCGTTGTCCATCACATCGTCGTGAAGCAGCGTGAAGTTGTGATACATCTCCAGCGCCGTGGCCTGGCTGATTACATCGAGCGGATTGCCATGTGTCAGCGCCGCATATACAGCCATGCAGAGCGATGGGCGCAGACGCTTGCCGCCGGCGCCCATGGCGTAACGTATGGGCTCGTAAAGACCGGCACATACATCGGGATACTTGATTTGCGATACGGCTTCGTCGGCAAGACGGGTGAAATAGTCGATTGAGAATTCCATGTGAAGCGAGTTACTCAGTTGCTGCAAAGTTACAAATTTTCCGCCAACTGGGCAATTTTCCTTAGTAAGTTCAACAGACTGAAACAATCGGCTGTCCGAAGAAAGAAGACAACATTGCAAGGGTCGAGATAGTAAAATTATGTTCGCCACTCAGCCAACGTGTTATTTCGTTGGGCCGTTTACCGAGGGCGTCGGCAAACTGCTTTTTATTCAAGCCCTTTTCTCGCATAAGCGCGTCCAGTCTGTTAGAGATAGCAAAAGAGAGTCTGGTTTCCTCCCGCTTCGCCAGAGGAATCTCATTGAAGATTTCTCGTAAAGAAATGTTGGAGGTTCTCATAAGTCAAAGGTTTTATCGGTTAATCACTACAAAAAGAATCATAGCGCCAAAAATAAATAACTTTAGACAACAACTTGTGGCTAATTATACAATCTCACCTCAGTGCCACTCTGAAAGTCACATCGAATCTCCTCGGCAGGCCGCGCTGAACGAAGGCATTGCCGATTGACATGAAATAGAAGGTGTCGTAATGTGCCCCGGAGAGATTGCTGCCACTAAACCGCAGGCTCCAGTTTTCTGCATCAAACCCGATTTCGAGACCGGGAAGACAGTAGAACGGCTGCCGGGCGGTGTTTGATTCATTCCAATAAATAGGTCCCACGCAGCGAGCCGTCGCCGTGACTGACGGCGTGATTCCGGCGAACCGCAGAGGCTCGGCCCGGTATGTGAACTGTCCGAAAAGTGTATTCGACGGCGCATAGGGCACCCGTTTGCCTTTATAATCCGTCCGTCCGTCGTTGTATTTGCGGAATGTCGCGTTGGTGTAGCCGTAATCCGCGCGCAGAAGCAAATCTTCCGTAGGTTGCCATTTGAGAGATATCTCGCCGCCGAAACTGCGTGTGCGTCCGGCGTTGGTCATCAGGCGCCCTGTGGTCGTACCTTCCGGGAACACCGTCATCTGCTGATTGCGGCAGTCTATATAGAAAAGCGCCAAATCTATGTCAAGCGGACACTGAGAGAAGAAATGCGAGTGGAACCCGACCTCATAGTTGAGACTGTATTCAGGATTGTACGCCACGATGTCCTCAAGCTTGTAAAGCGCGCTCATGCCCATGGTAGCCATAAGGCGCTGCTGAAGCACGTCACTGAACATCTGGGTATTGAAACCTCCGGCCTTGTAGCCCTCCGAGAAGGTAAGATAAGACGATATATTGTCAAAGTCGTATGAAACGGTCACTTTCGGCAGAAGCCGCACGAAAGTTTTCGACAAATCTCCCGTGTCGTGTATGTCGAGCGGCGTATGTGAATATACCTCGCGCTGTCCGTCGGGCAACACATGATATGTGGTGTAGCCGGTCGTTGCATCGCTGTGATAGTTGAGTGATGCGTGCTCTATGTCAAGACGCACACCGGCCTCGAAATTCCATTGGCCGGTCTTGTATGTGCTTTCGTGATAGACGGCGAAGCCGCCCGTCTTAAGCCTGAAATTGCTGCCGAGCGTAAATCTGCGCGTATCCCACTCTATCGGATAGTCGGGATTCACACCGTTGCGGTGCTTCTCTATCAGCTCTCGTATGCCTGTATCCTTGAATGTCACAGGCGCGTCCATATCGGTGCTTTTGTAGAAAGCGAATACGCCTCCGAGCCAGCCGTAGGCACCTCGCGTGCCGCGTGTGAAAAGGTCTTCAGTGAACGACCATTCCTTACGGGCCTGCGTCAGCGTGAAATAATCGAGCGGAAGGAAATCCTGGTCGAGGTTCATGCGGTCGTCGAGATACTGGAGCGATGTCACCGATGTAACCACCACCCTCTTTCCGGCCCATGCCACGGTCAGACCGTCGGCAAATGCCGTCCGCCGGTAGGCACATGTGTCGTTATACGATATTTCGCCCGTAGCGAGCGAGGCATAGGGATAACCTCCCTGTTTGTTGGCGCTCACCATGGCAACATTCGATAGCGATAGCCGCCCGGATGGCTGCCATGCGGTTTTCCACCTCACCGAGCCCGAATTCTCATGGTCGATTTTCTTGCCAGTATATGAGTTTCGGAAAAAGCCGTCCGTGTGTCTGAACTGGCCCGTGAGAGCCATGCCGAGGCCTTCGGAGAGTTTTCCGTAATACCCCGCTGATGCCGTTACAGTATTGCGTGAGCCGTATTGTACCATTGCGCGCAGGCCGCGTGTGCGCAGCGGCGACAGTGTGCGTATGTTGATTTGGCCGCCCATGGTGTTGCGGCCGTTGAGTATCGACTGTGCGCCGCGGAGTATTTCTATACTTTCTATATCGGCGATGTCGAAGTCATAGTTGTCTTTGTTGAGATACGGTATATTGTCCACCGAGAGGCCCACCACCGGCTGGTCGATGCGTGTGCCGAGTCCGCGCACATAAATCGACGATGTCATGCGCGACCCGTAGTCGGGCATATAGAAGTTCGGCGCTATCAGGCTCACGCCCTTTGCCGATTCCACATCCAGCAGCCGGGCTTCCGCCCCAGAAATTCTTGTCACGGCCTCAACAGCCATGCCGGCCGGATTCTGCTTCACGCCGAGCACTTCGAGCGGTTTGAGACGGTGGGCCGGAGCCACGGTGTCGTATGGCTGCACCGCCGCGGCGCATATGGCACATGCGGCTGAGCAGACGGCAGGGAGTAGATATTTTATCATAGGTTTTTATTCTTTTTCCGAGAGTTCGAGCCACCTCATTTCTTTTTCATCGATTATGTCGCCGAGCGCCGCATAGCGCTGCGAACGGGCGGCAAACTCGTCTGGAGCGCATGTCTCGCCCAAGGCGAAAAATGCCTCAAGCACTTTCTTTTCATCATTCAGGGCCTTGAGTTCGGCATCGAGCGCCTCCAGTTCTTTCCGCTCCTTGAAAGTGAGCTTCACAGGCCGTTCGGCACGGCGGCGCACAGGCTCTTCCTTGCTCTCGGGTGCCTTTTTCGGCTGTTCCTTCGCCACGTTGTCGAGATATGCGCGATAATCCGAGTAATTGCCCGGAAAATCTTTCACAACGCCGTCGCCCTCCATTACGAATATATGGTCAACGATGTTGTCGAGGAAGAATCGGTCGTGGCTCACCACTATCACACAGCCCTTGAACTCTGCGAGATACTCTTCGAGTATGCCGAGGGTGATTATGTCGAGGTCATTGGTAGGCTCGTCGAGAATAAGGAAATTAGGACGGCGCATAAGCACCGTCGCGAGGTGAAGGCGACACCGCTCGCCGCCGCTCAGCGTGTGTATGTATTTCTGCTGGTCCGCGGGCGAGAAAAGAAAACGCTGCAGATACTGCATCGGCGACAGACTCACGCCTTCGGCGATGCGTATGTCTTCGGCCAGACGCGACACGGCATCGACCACTTTTTCCTGCTCGTTGAATTTTATGCCGTCCTGGCTGTAATAGCCGAAGCGCACGGTCTCGCCCACATTCCACTCGCCACTGTCCTGCTTCACAAGCCCTTGCAGCATTTTTATGAATGTCGACTTGCCTACGCCGTTCACACCCACTATGCCGAGTTTTTCCCCGGGTGCGAAAGTATAGGTGAAGTCATCGAGTATCACCTTGTCGCCGAAGCGTTTGCTTATATGCTCGGCCTCGAATATCTTGGAGCCGACACGCGAGCTCTCTGCATCGAGCCGCACATTGCGCTCTACATGCGTCATTTTGGAGCGCTCCTTCAGGTCATAGAAATTGTCGATGCGGAATTTCGCCTTGCCGCCGCGGGCCTGTGGCTGACGGCTCATCCATTCCTGCTCACGGCGCAGTGTGTTTCGTACGCGCGCCACTTCGGCCGTCATGGCTTCTATGCGTTCGGCGCGGCGCCGCAGATACATGTCGTAGTTGCCTTCGACCTCGAACACCGAACAGTCGTCCAGCTCGATTATCTTGCTGCACACACGGTCGAGGAAATAACGGTCGTGAGTCACCATCAGCAGTGTGGCGCGCGAACGCTTCAGATAAGTCTCAAGCCATTCTATAGTGCTTATGTCAAGGTGGTTGGTAGGCTCGTCAAGAATAAGGAAATCGGGCTCGGCCATGATTGTGCGTGCAATGGCGAGCCGCTTCCTCTGGCCTCCGCTCAGTTTCTCGACCGATGCGCTGAAATCTCCGAGTCCGAAGCGCGTAAGCAACTGTCTTAGACGGTCTTCGTAATCCCAGGCCCCTGTGGCATCCATTTCGTGCACGGCCTCCTCGCCTGCCTTCGGGTCGCCCGACGCAATTGCCTCGCTGTAGCGGCGCACCACCGTAGCCACGGGGTCGTCGCTGTCAATAGCGGCCTCAATCACAGTCATTCTGGGCTTGAACTCCGGCTCCTGAGGCAGATAACCGATGCGTATGCCGTTGCGGAAAACCACATTGCCGCTGTCGGCGCTTTCCTGGCCCGCGAGTATTCGCAGCAGGGTCGATTTGCCCGTGCCGTTGCGCGCCACTATGCCTATTTTATCGCCTTCGTCGACCCCGAATGTCACATCGCCGAAGAGCAACCGGTCGCCGTAACTCTTGGTAAGATTCTCTATGTTGAGGAAATTTGCCATTGCTGTCGTACTATTTTGCAAATGTAGATAAAAATCATGAGATTTTTACACCGGCAGAATAAAAAATCA